>DASYCA010000269.1:0-11644 GCA_036500445.1 Burkholderiaceae bacterium
ACCTGCAGCGCAGCGTCACGCTCTACGTCGGCCCGCCGAACAGCGGCAAGACGCACGCGGCGTTCGAGCGCCTCGCGCAGGCGCTGGACGGCGCCTACCTCGCTCCTCTGCGCTTGCTCGCGCTCGAAGGGCGCGACCGCCTCGTCGCGCGCGGCGTGCCGACCTCGCTGCTGACCGGCGAGGAGAACGTGCCGGCCGCCGAAGCGCGCGTCGTCAGCAGCACGATCGAGATGGTCGGCACCAACACGCCGATCGATGTCGCGGTGATCGACGAGGCGCAGATGATCTTCGACGCCTCGCGCGGCTGGGCCTGGACCCAGGCGATCGTCGCGGTGCCGGCCAACGAGGTCATCATCATCTGCTCGGCCTTCGCGGTGCCGGCGATCGAAAATTTATTGGGGCTGTGCGGCGAGCGCTGCACGGTGAAACGCTTCGAGCGCAAGCAGCACGTCGAACTGCTCCCGGCGCCGGTGCCGATCGCCTCGTTGAAACTGGGCGACGCGGTCGTCGCCTTCAGCCGCCGCGACGTGCTGACCCTGCGCGACCAGATCGCCGCCGGCGGCCACCCGGTCTCGGTGATCTACGGCGCGCTGCCGCCCGAGGTGCGGCGGCGCGAGGCCGAGCGCTTCGCGACCGGCGAATCGCACATCCTGGTCGCGACCGATGCGATCGGCATGGGCCTGAATCTGCCGATCCGCCGCGTGCTGTTCAGCACGATGACGAAGTTCGACGGCACCGACGACCGCCCGTTGAGCGAATCCGAGGTGCACCAGATCGCCGGCCGCGCCGGGCGCTACGGGATGCACGAAGAAGGCTTCGCCGGCGTGCTGACGGAGGCCGAGCCGAACGCCGCGCGACAGTTGAAAGAGCTGATGCACAAGACGCCGCGCGCGCCGGAGGATTTCAAGGCCCCGGTCGCGCCGAACGGCTGGCACGTCGACACGATCGCGTCGCGCCTGCACAAGACCAAGCTGCGCGAGGTGCTCGGCGTCTTCATGGAGCAATTGAAACTCGACGACGCGCACTTCGCGGTCGCCGAACTCGAGCAGATGCTCGAGCTCGCCGAGCAGCTCGACAAGGTTGCCGGGAAGTTGACCTTGAAAGAGCGTTTCATCTACGCGCAGGCGCCGGTCGACATGCGCACCGAATCGCAATTGAACGCCTACCTCGACTGGAGCGGGAGCCACGCGCTGACCGGCAAGGCCGGCACGCCGTGGTTCCTCGACGAGGTCGACGGCCACAGCCGGCTCGAACGGATGGAGCAGGCGCTGCGCGCGTGCACGCTGTGGCTGTGGCTCGATTTGCGTTTTCCCGGCGTGTACGGCCACCTCGAGCGCGTGATCGACCTGCGCAGCGCGCTGAACGACGGCATCGAGCGCCAATTGAAGGGAAAGCGCCCGCTCGCGATGGTGCGGCGCACTGGGCAGCGGCGGGTCAAACCATGAAGCTCGGGTGCATCGCCGACGATTTCACCGGCGCGACCGACCTCGCGAACAACCTCGCGCGCGCCGGGATGCGCGTGGTGCAGGCGATCGGCGTGCCGAGCGGCCCGCCGCCGGCCGATGTCGATGCGGTCGTCGTCGCGTTGAAGTCGCGCACGATCCCGGCCGCCGAAGCGGTCGAGCAATCGCTCGCGGCCCTCGCGTGGCTGCGCGCGCACGGTGCCGAGCAGGTCTATTTCAAATATTGCTCGACCTTCGACAGCACGCCCGCGGGCAACATCGGCCCGGTCGCCGAGGCGCTGATGGCAGCGCTCGGCACGCGCTTCACGATCGCGACGCCGGCCTTCCCCGACAACGGCCGCACCGTGTTCAAGGGCCATCTCTTCGTCGGCGAGGTGCTGCTGAACGAATCGGGCATGCAGAACCACCCGCTGACGCCGATGACCGACGCGAACCTCGTGCGCGTGCTGCAGGCGCAGTGCAGTCAGAAGGTGGGTCTGATCGACCACCGGGTCGTCGCGCGCGACGCCGATGCGATCCGCACGCGCATCGCCGCGCTGGAAGGCGAGGGTGTCGGGCTCGCGATCGTCGACGCGGTTTCCAACGACGATTTAATTCGCCTCGGCACCGCGCTGCGCGGGATGCCGCTGGTGACCGGCGGCTCGGGTGTCGCGATCGGGCTGCCGGCGAACTGGGGCCTGGCGCCGAGCGCGCGAGCGACAGAGCTCCCGGCGCCGAGCGGCCACCGCGCGATCGTCTCCGGCAGCTGCTCGCTCGCGACGAACCGGCAGGTCGCCGACTTCATCCGGCGCGGCGGCGCGGCGCTGGCGATCGACCCGCTGCAGCTCGCGGCCGGGGTCGACGTCGTGCAGGGTGCGCTGGCCTGGGCCGCGCCGCGCCTCGCCGCGGGCCCGGTGCTCGTGTACTCGACCGCGGCGACCGACCAGGTCAAGGCGGTGCAGGGGCGCCTGGGCGTCGCGCAGGCCGGCGAGATGGTCGAGGCCGCGTTCGGGCGAATCGCGCGCGGGCTGGTCGAGCGCGGCGTCGGCCAGCTGCTGGTGGCCGGCGGCGAGACCTCGGGTGCGGTGGTGCAGGCGCTCGGCATCACGCAGCTGGCGATCGGCCCGCAGATCGACCCGGGCGTGCCGTGGTGCCACGCGGCGCGCGGCGCCGGCGCGGGAGTGCACCTCGCGTTGAAATCCGGCAACTTCGGCAGCGATGATTTCTTCGGCAAGGCGTTCGCACAGTTGAGCGCATGAGCAGCCAGAGGTCCTCCGACAAGCTGGCGGCGATCCGCGCCGAGATCTGCCGCGTCGGCCGCTCGCTGTTCGAGCGCGGCTATGTGCACTCGACCGCCGGCAACATCAGCGTGCGGCTGGCGGACGAACAAGGTTTCCTGATCACGCCGACCGACGCCTGCCTGGGCTTTCTCGAGCCCGAGGCGCTGGCCTGGGTCGGGCTCGACGGTGTGCAACGCGGCGGCGCGCCGGCCAGCAAGACGCTCGCGCTGCATCGCCGCATCTACCAGAGCGATGCCGACGCGCAGTGCGTGATCCACACCCACAGCACCCACCTCGTCGCGGTGAGCCTGGGTGGCGCGTGGCGCGGCGACGAGCTGCTGCCGCCGATCACGCCGTACTACGTGATGAAGGTCGGGCACGTGCCGCTGATCGCGTACCGCCGCCCTGGCGACACGCAAAGCGCCGACGCGGTCGAGGCCGCGATCGGCGCGGCGCAGCGCGCGGGGTGCCCGATCCGCGCGGTGATGCTGGAGCGCCTCGGGCCGAACGTCTGGCACCGCTCGCCGGGTCAGGCGATGGCGACGCTCGAGGAGCTCGAGGAGACGGCGCGGCTGTGGCTCGCGAGCGGGCGAACGGCCGAGCCCTTGAGCGAGGCGCAGATCGACGAACTGCGCGCGAGCTTCGGGGCGCGCTGGTAGCCGGTTCACGCACCGGCACGGCGAGGCGGCTGCCGAAATCCGATCAAGCCTCCGGGCGCCCGAGCCCCCACTGCCACGGCCGGATCTCGACCCGCGCATAGACGCCCGCGAGCTCGTACGGGTCTTCGGCGACGAAGCGGCGCACCGTCTCGAGGTCCTCGGCCTCGATCACCAGCAGGCTGCCGTTCATCGACGCGTCCGCCGCGGCGGTCGGGCCGCCCAGCACCACCTTGACCCGATGCGCGCCGGGGTCGCGCAGGCGTGCACGATGCGCGTCGCGCACCTTCAGGCGCGCATCCAGCATGCCCTCGCGGTCGGTGGCCCACACGGCGAAGTACATCTCGATGCTCCGGTTCAGTGAGCGCTCGCGCCGACCGGCGCCAGCGAGAAGGTCTGTTCCAGCGTGTAGAACGGCGTGTCCATGACGCTGCCGTCCGGCGCGCTGCCGGCCTCGTGCCTGATGAAATCGCCGATCAGCGAGGAGCGCACGCCGAAGACCGCGTCGGAGTCGAGGTACGCGTCCTCGGCGCGGAAGATGTGCGTCACCAGCGGCTGAAACCCCGCTGCCTTGACCATGAAGTGCACGTGCGCCGGGCGCCAGGGGTGGCGCGAGGTGGCGGTCAGCATCGCGCCGACCGGGCCGTCGGTCGGGATCGGGTAGGCCACCGGCGCGACCGACCGGAACCGCACCCGCCCCTGCGCGTCGGTGCGCAGCACGCCGCGGGCGCGACGCCGCTCGCCGAGTTCCGGGCGCTGCACGTCGTACAGGCCGTCCTCGTCGGCCTGCCAGACGTCGACGACGGCGTTCGCGATCGGCCGGCCGTCCAGGTCTCGCACGTGGGCATCGACGAAGAGCGGCTCGCCGGGCGCGCCGCCGGCGAGGTCGGCGCCCTGCTCGAGCACCGGCGCGTCCTCGGTATGAAAAGGCCCGAACACCGTCGCCTCGGTCGCCCCGGCGGGCTTCGCGTGGTTCATCGCGACGACCAGCATCGACAGGCCCAGCGTGTCCGACAGCAGGATGAATTCCTGGCGCTTGGCGTCGCACATCTGGCCGGTCGCGGTCAGGAAGCGGATGCCTTGCAGCCACTCGTCCTCGGTCAGCTTCACCTCGCGCGCGAAGTCGTGCAGGTGGGTCACGAGCGCGCTCAGGATTTCTTTCAGGCGCGGGTTCGCGGTGTCCGCCTGCCGCGCGAGCACGGCGGGGGTGATGGTGTGTTCATCGATGTTGCGCATGGGGTGGGTCCTTTGGAAGGCGGAGCGTGCGTTGGGTCGGGAACAGGCTCGCGCCGAAGCGCGCTTGAAGCCAGCCCCACAGCCCCTGCTTGAAGAATATCGTGACGACGATGGCCAGCGCGCCCAATCCCATCAGGTACCAGGTGCCATAGCTGCTGAAGAACTTGTTCAGGCCCCAGAAGATCAGCACGCCGACGATCGGGCCTTCGATCCGGCCGATGCCGCCGATCACGACCATGAAGATCGCGAACGCGGTCCAGTTGACGCTGAACGCCGCGTCGGGGCTGATCCGCAAGTTGCCGACGAAGTAGAGCGCGCCGGCCAGGCCGCCGCCGAACGCGGCGACGACGTAGACCGCCAGCTTCATGCCGCGCACGTCGATGCCCTGCGACTCGGCCGCGACCTCGTTGTCGCGGATCGCGAGCAGCGCGAGGCCGCGCTTGCTGCGCAGGAACAGGTACACCAGCGCGATCGCGCCGCCCGTGCAGGCCAGCGCCATCCAGAAGGTCGCGTGCTCGCGCGTGGCCTTGTCGATCCCGCGCAGCGCGGTCAGGCTGGTGCCCGAGCCGCCGCCGACCACCGAGAGGTTCGCGACGCTGAGCCGGAACACGTCGGCGATGACCCAGGTGCCGATCGCGAAGTAGCCGCCCTGCAGCCGGAACGCGACGAAGGACACTGGAACTGCGACCAGTGCCGCGGCGAGCGCGGCGAGCGGCACCGCGACGAACGGATTGACGCCGGCGAAGTTGCCCAGGCTCAGCATCACGTAGCCGCCCAGGCCGAAGAAGGCCTGCTGGCCGATGCTGACCATGCCGCCGTAGCCGGCCAATAAATTCCACATCATCGCGAAGATGAAATAGCAGGCGATCTCGACGAACTCGCGCATCCATGCCGAGCGGCTCTCTTCGGGCGCCCAGAACGGCAGCGTCGACGCGAGCGCGAACAGCAGCAGCCCGGCGACCAGCGCGCCGCGGCTCGCGCGGTTGCTGCGGATCACCTGCACGGGACTCGTCGCGACGGTCGTCATCTCAGCCTCGCGTCTTCGGAAACAGCCCCTGCGGGCGCAGCACCAGCACGATCAGGAACACCAGGTGGCCGATCCAGATGCCCCAGCCCGGATCGAGCCGGAAGCCGATCTGCTGCGTGATGCCGAGCAGCAGCGCGCCGACCAGCGTGCCCCAGAACGAGCCCATGCCGCCGATGATCACGGCCTCGAACGCGAACAGCAGCAGCAGCGGGCCGTCGGCCGGCGAGACCGTCGTGCGCATGCCTTGCAGCACGCCGGCGAGCGCGATCAGCACGAACGCGATCGCGGTCGCGAGCGCGTAGACCTTGTTCGAATCGAGCCCCATCAGTTCGGCGATCTCCTTGTCGTCGGACACGGCGCGGAACGCACGGCCGAGCCGGGTCGAATCGAACAGCCACTGCAGCGCGCCGGTCGCGAGCAGCGCGACCGCGAGCACGACGAGCGGCAGCACGCCGATCGCGAGGCCGCCCGGCAGCGCGATGCTGGCGGTGTTCAGCCCGGCCGTCTCGATCGAGCGCGGGTCGGCCGAGAAGACTTCGAGCAGCCCGTTCTGGATCACGATCGAGAGGCCGAAGGTGACCACCAGCGAGGGGAGCGGATCGCGTCCCAGCGTGCCGTTGAGCACGCCGCGCTGCAGCGCGTAGCCGAAGCCGAACGCGACCGGCGTCAGGCCGAGCAGCACGACCAGCGGCGCGAGCGCACCGTTGTAGCCCAACGCGGCGAGGCCGCTCATCCCGGCGACCGCGGCGAACGCGCCCAGCACGATGAAATCCCCCTGCGCGGTGTTGGTCAGCCGCATCACGCCGAACATCAGCGACTGGCCGAGCGCGAACAGCGCGTACAGGCCGCCGAGCAGCAGGCCCTGGATCAGGGTCTCGATCATGCGGGGATGCCGAAATAGGCCTGCGAGATCTGCTCGCGCGTCAGCGCGTCCGACGCACCCTGCAGCGAGATTCTCCCTTCCTGGAAGCAGCACAAGCGCTGGCTGACCCGTTTCGCGAGCGAGACGTCCTGCTCGACGATCACGATCGTCATGCCCTCCGCGCAGATCGCCGGCAACGCGTCGTAGATCTCCTTGATGACGATCGGGGCGAGGCCCAGGCTGAGCTCGTCGCACAGCAGCACCTGCGGGTTGCTCATCAGCGCGCGGCCGATCGCGACCATCTGCTGCTGCCCGCCGGACAGCGAGGTGCCCGGCTGGTGACGCTTCTGCTCGAGGATCGGGAACAGCGCGAACAGCCGCGCCAAGGTCCAGGGCCCGGCGCGGCGCGCGAACGCGCCCATGTCGAGGTTCTCCTCGACGCTCAGGCTCGGGAACAGGCGCCGGCCCTCGGGCACCAGCGCGATGCCTTGCCTGACGATCTCGCCGGGCGGCGCGCCGCCGATCGGTCGGCCCTTGAAGCGGATCTGCTCCGGCGCGCACTTCACGAGGCCGGTCAGCGATTTGAGGAAGGTGCTCTTGCCGGCGCCGTTCGCGCCGATGATGGCCACGGTCTCGCCGGCGTCGAGCGCGAAGTCGATGCCGAACAGCGCCTGCGCGTCGCCGTAGGACGCGGTCAGCGCGGTCGTCTGCAGCAAGGCGCTCATCGGTTCACGCCTCCATGCCCATGTAGACGCGCTGAACCTCGGCGTCCGCCATCACCGCACGCGGCTCGCCCTCCGCGAGCCGGCGGCCGAAGTTGATCACGAAGAGCCGATCGGCGACCGACAGCAGCGCATGCACGACGTGCTCGATCCAGATCATCGTGACGCCTTGCCGCTTGATGCGTTTCAATTCATCGACGAGCGCGGCCGCCTCGTGCTCGGTCAGGCCGCCGGCGATCTCGTCGAGCAGCAGCAGCTTCGGCCGCGTCGCCAGGGCCCGCGCGAGCTCGAGCCGCTTGCGGTTCAGCAGCGTGAGCCCGCCGGCGCGCGCGTTCGCCTGCGCCATCAGGCCCGTCTGCGCCAGCACCTGCTGCGCCGTTTCCCAGGCCTCGTGCTCGTGCTGGCCGCCGCCGAAGCTCGCGGCGGTCACGAGGTTCTCGAACACCGTCATGTGGCCGAACGGCTGCGGCACCTGGTAGCTGCGGCCGATGCCGGCGCGGCAGCGCTGGTGCGCCGCAAGCAGCGTGATGTCGCGGCCGTCGTACTCGATGTGCCCGGCGTCGCAGCGCACGTCGCCCGAGATCAGGTTGAACAGCGTCGTCTTGCCGGCGCCGTTCGGCCCGAGGATGCCGAGCGTCTCGCCGGCCTCGACCGTGAGCGAGATGCCGTCGGTGACCTTGAGCGCGCCATAGGATTTACTGACGGCATGCAACGCGAGCAGCGGCATCGTCGCGGCGCGCTCAGGCCAGCAGGCTCAGCTTGCCGCCGGTGGGAATGCTGGGCGCGGCCTCGTCGTTGACGATCGCGAGCTCGACCTTGTACTTCGTGCCCTTGTTCCACTGGCCGAGCACCAGCGGCGTCTTGCTGACGTTCTTGAATGGCCCGGGGCCGCCCCATTTCACCGGGCCGACGACGGTGTTCAGGCTGCTGGCCGCGACCGCATCGCGCACCTCCTTCGCGCCGACCCCCTTGCTGCGCTGCAGCGCATCGGCGGCGAGCTCGAACAACGCGTGCGCGAACCCGATCGGCTGCGTCCACTGCTTCTTCGTGCTCGTCTCGTAGGCCTCGGCGAGCGCCTTCGCGCTCTGCTTCGTCAGCGACGAGGCGAACGGGTGCGACGGGCTCCACCAGACCTCGGTGGAGAGCCCGTACCCGAGGTCGCCGAGCGCCTCGATCGCGCCCGGGAACAGCAGCGCCTTGCCGAGCGTGATGACCTTGGGTTTGAAACCCTGCTGGCGCGCCTGGGTCAGAAAAGTCTTCGCATCGGGCGGGATCACGACGCCGGTGACGATCTCGACATTGGCCGCCTTGAACGCGGCGATCTGCGCGCTGAAATCCTGGGTGCCGTTCTGGAAGCGGCCCGGGTCGGTCAGCGTGAAACCCATCGCGGCGAGCGGCTTCGGAAAGCCGAGCTCCTTGTCGCCCCAGGCGTTGCCGTCGCCGTCGTTCGGGAACAGGCCGCCGACTTTTTTATTCGTCGTGACCGATTTCCAGCCGTTGGTGTAGTTCGCGATCACGTCCTCCAGGCCCCAGAACACGTGATAGGTGAAGTTGAAGCCCTTGGCCGGGTCGCCCTTGCGGCCGAAGAACCAGGGCTGCCAGGGCACCACGCTGGAGATGCAGGGAACCTCGTTGAGCTCGCAGACGTCGCTGACCGGGTTCGCGGTCTCGGGCGTGCCGGCGGTCAGCATCAGCGCGACCTTGTCCTTCAGCACCAGGTCGCTCGCGACCTCGCCGGCGCGGTTCGGGTTCGATTGGCTGTCCTTCAGCAGGATCTGCACCTCGTATTTCTTGCCCGCGATCGTCAGGCCGTTCCTGAAGGCGGCTTTCATCTGCTCGATGACCCATTTGTCGGCCTCGCCGAACGGCGCGAGCGGGCCGGTCTGCGGCGAGACATAGCCGATCCGGACCGTGTCGGCCGCGAAGGCCAGGCGCGACGCGCTCAGCGTCGCCGCGGCGACGGCCGCACTTTGGACGAAGGTTCTGCGATTGACGGTCATGGTGTCTCCTCTCGTGGCTTGTCGTTGTGGGGATCGATGCTCGTTGACAGGGGGTCAGGCCGGCCGGCGCCCGTCGTAGGCGTCTTGCAGCACCTCGCGGATCGCCGCGCGCTCCAGCGGACGCGGGTTCGGGTATTCGTTTTGCACCGCGAGCTCGGCCGCGCGGTCCAGGCCGTCGGCCGGCATGCCGATGTCTTTCAGCGCGACCGGCGCGCCGAGCCGGCGCGCGAGGTCGAACACGCCGGCGGCCGCGCTTTCGGCGCGGAGCGCGCGCGCAATGCGCTTCATCGCCTCGGGCGCCCCGCTCGCGTTGTAGGCGAGCGCATGCGGCAGGACGACCGTGTGGACCTCGGCATGCGGCAGGTTGAAACTGCCGCCGAGCGTGTGGCACAGCTTGTGGTGCAGGCCCATCGAGACGGCGCCGAGCACCGCGCCGCACAGCCAGGCCCCGTACAACGCTTGCGAACGTGCGTCGATGTCGGTGGGGGCGGCGACGAGCACCGGCAGCGCCGCGCCGATCGCGCGAATCCCTTCTTCGGCCATCAGCGCGACGATGGGGTTGCCGTCGAACGCGTACAGCGCCTCGGCCGCGTGCGCGACCGCGTTCAGGCCGCTGGTGACCGACAAACCGACCGGCAGCGACACCGACAGCTCGGGGTCGTAGATCACGGTGCGCGGCAGCACGCGCGGGTCACGCCCGGTCTTCTTGAGGCCGCCTTCGGTGAGCCCGTAGATCGAGGTCATCTCGCTGCCGGCGTAGGTGGTGGGAATGGCAATGATCGGCAGCCCCGAGTCGAGCGCGATCGCCTTGCCCAGGCCCGTCGTCGAGCCGCCGCCGATCGCGATCGCGACGTCGGCGCCGAGCCTGATCGCCTCGGCGCGTGCGGCGCGCGCGCTTTCGATCGGCACGTGCATCACCGCGCCGGGGAAGATGCCGGCGGCGCGCGCGCCGAGCAGCGCGGCGACGCGGTGCGCGGCGTCCTGCTGTTCGGGCGTGCACAGCACCAGCGCGCGCGTCATGCCGAGCGCGTCGATCTCGCGCGCGAGGTGTTGCAGGGAGCCGGCGCCGAACACGACGCGGGCCGCGTTGGCCTGGTAGATGAAGGAGTTCATCGCGCGAGTGTGATTCAACAGGCGTTCGCCCACCGGCTCAGCCGCGCGGGTACCAGGGCGGAATCTTCGCGTCGACGTTGACCCACACGCTCTTGACCTGCGTGTACTCGCGCATCGCCTCGAAGCCCATCTCGCGGCCGTAGCCGCTCTGGCCGACGCCGCCGAACGGCGAGCCCGGGTTGACGCGTTTATAGCTGTTGATCCAGACCATGCCGGCGTGCAGGTCGCGCGCGACCTGGTGGGCGCGCTGCAGGTTGGAGGTCCACAGGCCGCTGCCCAGGCCGTACTCGGTGCTGTTCGCGATGGCGAGCGCCTCGGCGTCGTTCTTGAAGGTCAGCACGGTGACGAACGGGCCGAACACCTCTTCCTGCGCGACGCGGTCGGTGGACGCGCGCACCTTCACGATCGTCGGCTCGATGTAGCAGCCGCGTGCGAGTTCGGGCGCGCCGGGCGCCTTGCCGCCGGCGATGATCTCGCCGCCCTGCTGGCGCGCGACGTCGACGAAGCCGAGCACGCGGTCGCGGTGCAGCGCGCTCGTCAGCGGGCCCATCTCGGTCGTGGCGTCGAGCGGGTTGCCCAGGCGGATCGAGCGGGCGAGGGTGGCGAACTGGTCGAGGAACTCGTCGGCGATCGCGGCGTGCAGGATCAGCCGCGAGCCGGCGATGCAGGCCTGGCCCTGGTTGTGGAAGATCGCCCAGGCCGAGCCGTTCACGGCCGCGGTCAGGTTCGCGTCGTCGAACACGATGTTCGCGCCCTTGCCGCCGAGTTCGAGCTGGACCTTCTTCAGGTTGCCGCTGCTGGCCTGCACGATGCGCCGGCCGGTGGCGGTGCTGCCGGTGAATGCGATCTTCGCGACGCCGGCATGCTCGGCCAGGTACTGCCCGGCGACCGCGCCGCGCCCCGGAACGATGTTGACCACGCCGTCGGGCAGGCCGGCCTCGCTCATCAGCTCGGCGATCTTCAGCGACGTGAGCGGCGTGATCTCGGCAGGCTTCATCACGATCGTGTTGCCGGCGGCCAGCGCCGGCCCCATCTTCCAGCTCGTGAACATCAGCGGGAAGTTCCACGGCACGACCTGCCCGACCACGCCGAGCGGTTCGCGCAGCAGGTAGTTCAGGAACCCGGGCTCGACCGGCACCACGTCGCCCTGCAGCTTGTCGGCCATGCCGCCGAAGTAGCGAAAGCACGCGGCGGTGCGCGGCACGTCCAGGTTGCGCGAATCGCGCAGCGGGTGGCCGGTGTCGAGCGATTCGAGACGCGCGAGTTCTTCGGTGTTGGCCTCGATCAGGTCGGCCAGCCGCAGCAG
>DASYCA010000270.1:0-10944 GCA_036500445.1 Burkholderiaceae bacterium
GTCCAGCACCTTGGAGCTGAAGATGCGCATCTTGAGGCCCTTGAAATCGTCCGGCTTCTTCAGCGGCTTGTTCGCGCTCATCTGCTTGAAGCCGTTGTCCCAGAACGCCAGGCCCTTGATGCCCTTGGCGTCGAGCTGGTCGAGCAGCTGCTTGCCGATCGGGCCTTGCGTGACGAGGTGGGCCTGCTCGAAGCTGTCGAACAGGTAGGGCAGGTCGAAGGCCTCGAAATCGCGCAGCCCCATCGGGCCGAACTTGCCCAGCGTCGGCGCGAGCATCTGCACCGCGCCGAGCTGCAGCGCCTCGAGCTCCTCCTTGTCCTTGTAGAGCGTGCTGGCCGGGTAGATCTCGATCTTCACGCGGCCCTTGGTGTTCTCCTCGGCGTACTTCTTGAAGTACTCGAAGGCCTGGTTCTTCGGCGAGTTCGCCGGGTTCACGTGGCTGATCTTGATCATGATCGGCGCCACGGGCGCCTGCGCCGAGGCCAGGCTGCTGAACACCAGCGCCGCGGCGCCGAGAATGCGTTGAACCGGATGCATGGCGGTCTGTCTCCAAAGTGAACGAACAATTGTACGGACATATGTGACGGCACCGCGCATCCGCCGACTCGGGGTTTACGCGCGGAGGCATCTCGCAGCCCCCGAAGCCGGGCTGCGTATCATGTTTGTCTGTACATTTGAAAGGACGATCGTGGCCGACGCTTCCGCTCCCGCGCACCTGCCGCAGCAGTTCAACGCCGCGATGGCCGCGCACCTGGATCGCCTCTACGCGAGCCCGCAGGTCGTCGCGCAGCGCCAGCGGCTGCGCGAGCTGATCGACGCGCGGCCCGGCGAGCGCGGGCTGGACGTCGGCTGCGGCCTCGCCCACCTGAGCTGCGAGCTCGCGCTGGAGGTCGGTGCGGGCGGCCGCATCATCGGCATCGACGCGAGCGCCGAGATGGTGGCGGGCGCCACCGAGCGCGCCGCGCGGCTCGGCGTCGCCGACCGTGTCGAGGCACGGCAGGGCGACGCGACGGCGCTCGATCTGCCCGACGCGAGCGTCGATTTCGCGGTCGCGGTGCAAAGCTATTCCTACGTGCCGCAAGTCGAACAAGCGATCCGCGAGGCCGCGCGCGTGCTGCGCCCGGGCGGGCGCCTGGCGGTGCTGGAGACCGACTGGGACCTGTGCCTCTACCGCTCGTCGGACGACGCGCAGATGCGCCGCCTGTTCGACGGCCGCTGGCGCTTCGCGCACTGGACGCTGCCGCGCGAGCTGCACCGGATGTTCCGCGACGCCGGCCTGACGCTCGCGAAGGCCGAGGCCTTTCCGATCGTCGAGACGCGCTACGACCCGGCCTCGTTCGGCGTCGGGCTGATCGCGGTCGCGCGCAATGCCGCGGTGCGCCACGGCGTCGATGCGGCCGCGGCCGATGCCTGGGTCGCCGACATCCACGCGCGCGGCGAGGACGGCGACTACTTCTTCTGCGTCAACCGCTTCATGTTCGTCGCGGTCAAGTGACGGTCACGTGACGCCGGCGGGGCGGTGCAGCGCCGTCGCCGCGGTCGCGATCGGCTGCGCCTCGAGGGTCGCTGCGACGCCGCGCTGGCGCAGCGCGAGCAGGTGGCGCGCGACCGAGCTGACGAAGCGCACATTGCGCCCGAGCTCGCCGAACACCGGCTCGAACGCGGTGAAGTGGGCGACGCCGTCGTGCACCGAGCGCTCGAGCGGCGCGAGGCGCTCGCTCAGCTCGGCGGCGAGCGGATCGGCGATCGGGTAAGCCGTGTCGTGCTCGTCGCGGCCGCGCAGGTAGTGGATCCAGCCGGCGACGCCGAGCGCGAGCCGGTCATAGGACTGGCCCGCCGCGATCCGGTCGCGGAGGGTGTCCAGCAGGCGCTGCGGCAGCTTTTGCGAGCCGTCCATCGCGATTTGCTGGGTCGCGTGCTGCAGCGCCGGGTTCGCGAAGCGCTGCAGCAGGCGGGCGCGGTAGTCCTCCGGGTCGAGCCCGGGCAGCGCGGGCAAGGTCGGCTCGACCTCCTCCTGCAGCATCGTCTCGATGAAGCGCCGCAGCGACGGCACCGCCACGGCGAGGTCGACCGTGCGCCAGCCGGCCACGACGGCCAGGTACGCCAGCGCCGAATGGCTGCCGTTGACCATCCGCAGCTTGAGTCGTTCGTAGGGCTCGGCGCGCTCGACGAAGCGGGCGCCGCCCTTGTCCCAGGGCGGCCGGCCGTTCGCGAAGCGGTCCTCGACGACCCACTCGAGAAAGGGCTCGGCGACGACCGGCCAGGCGTCCGCCAGGCCCAGGCCTTTGGAGACCGCGTCGCGGTCGGCGTCGGTGGTGCGCGGCACGATCCGGTCGACCATCGCGTTCGGGAAGCGGCAGCGGTCCGCGATCCACTCGGCCAGCGGCGCGTCGACGCGGGCGGCGAAGTCGAGTACGAGGTGGCGCAGCGCGTCGCCGTTGGCCGGCAGGTTGTCGCACGAGAGCAGCGTCAGCGGCCCCAGGCTGCGTGCCCGGCGCAGCGCCAGGCCGCGAACGATGAAGCCGAGCGCGCCGCGCGGGGCGCTCGGCTGCGCCAGGTCATGGAGGACGTCGGCGTCGGTGGCGTCCAGCGCGCCGCTGGCCGGGTCGCGCGTGTAGCCCTTTTCGGTGATCGTCAGGCTGACGATGCGGGTCGCGTCGCCGGCCAGGCGCTCGAGCACCGCGCCCGGGTCCTCGGGGGCGAACAGGACCTCGAGCAGGTTGCCGATGATTTGCAGCGTCTCGCGCGGCCGGCCGTCGGCCGCGCCGTCGCGGGTGGCGACGCTGTACAGCCCGGCCTGCGGCGCGAGCGCGTCGCGCGTGTCGGGCCGGCGCAGCGAAACGCCGATCACGCCCCAGCGCAGGTCGCCGCTGGCCTGGATCGCCGCCTCGTTGACGACCGCCAGGTGCGCGCGCGCGAACGCGCCGAGGCCGAGGTGGACGATGCCCGGGCGCAGCGCGGCGCGGTCGTAGCGCGGCCGCATCACGCCGGCGGACGCGGCGTTGAGGTGCTGGGGATGCAGGCGCTCCATGCCGCTGCGTCACCGGTTCGGAACTCGGCCCATGACACGGAGCGTACCGCGGCGCAGCGCTGTGCGCGACCGACCGGTTCGCGAACGTGGTTTAGCGCCATTCGCGCGCGGGCTGCGCTACAACGTGGATCGACGCATCGACCCGAGGATTGCCCAGATGGCCGCCGACCCACCCCGCCTGACCGCCGCCGACTTCGCCCCGGAGGTGCTGAGCCTGTTCGACAAGTACGTGCACGGCGGCATCGACCGCCGCGGCTTCCTGGACGGCGCGGCCAGGTTCGCGGTCGGTGGCGTCAGCGCGGCCGCGCTGCTGGAGGCGCTGAGCCCGAAGTTCGCGCAGGCCCAGCAGGTCGCGCCGAGCGACGCGCGGATCCGCGTCGAGCACCTCGACTTCGCGTCGCCCAAGGGCTACGGCAAGGCGCGCGCCTATGTGGCGCGGCCGGCGGGCGCGAGCGGGCCGCTGCCGGTCGTGCTGGTGGTGCACGAGAACCGCGGGCTGAACCCGCACATCGAGGACATCGCGCGCCGCCTCGCGCTCGACAACTTCATCGCGGTCGCGCCCGATGCGCTGTTCCCGCTCGGCGGCTATCCCGGCGACGAGGACAAGGCGCGCGACCTGTTCGGGCAACTCGACCAGGCCAAGACCGCGGAGGATTTCGTCGCCGCGGGGGCGGTCGCGAAGCAGATCCAGGGTGGCAGCGGCAAGCTCGGCGCGGTCGGCTTCTGCTGGGGCGGCGGCACCGTGAACATGCTGGCCACCCGGATGCCGGAGCTGACCGCCGCGGTGCCGTTCTACGGCGCCGCGCCGCCGCTGCCGCAGGTGCCGGCGATCAAGGCCGCGCTGCTGCTGGTGTTCGCCGACCAGGACGAGCGCATCAACGGCATGTGGCCGCCGTACGAAGCGGCGCTGAAGGCGGCCAAGATCCCGTTCCAGGCGATGCGCTACCCGGGCACGCAGCACGGCTTCAACAACGACACGACGCCGCGCTACGACGAGGCCGCGGCCAAGCTCGCGTGGACGCGCACGATCGCGCTGTTCAACGCCACGCTGCGCGGATAAATGGGGCACCCGGGGCGGGGTACCGCCCCACCCGCCGGGCGGGCACTCGGTCCGCTTGGGAGCGGCCCGGCGCCGGCCCGAGCGCGCCGCTCGATGGGCCGCGCTAGTCTTCTTCGGCGCTGATCGACAGATTGACGCGCTGGGCGCCGCCGCGCAGCTCGCAGGCCGCGTTCAGGCGCAGCGGGCGGCCGAGCGGCACGCTGCGGCGCAGGCGCAGGTCGAGCGAATCGGTGCCGTCGACGTGCGTCGAGGCGCTGCGCTGCCATTCGAGCGCGCCATCGACGAGCACGCGCAACCCGTGCGTCGCGTCGGCGCGGGCGGCCTTGTTCGCGACCAGCAGCCGGACGAAGATCTCGAACGTGCGCTCGCGCTGGGCATCGGCCGGGATGTCGAGCTTGACGACGTCCCGGGTTCCCGAATCCGCCGCCCAGCGTTCTGGTTTCGGCGCGGCGCTCAATGCATCTTGTCCCGCGGCGGCTTGCGGAACGATTTCGGCCGGTAGACGTTGCCGTCCCACTCGCCGCCGCTGCGCTTGCGGGCCCGCTCGATCGCGGCCTCGGCCTCGCGCGCGGCCTCGCGGCGGTGGCGCAGCGACAGCATGCCGGCGTGCAGGCCCGAGGCCGAGCGGCGCACCGCGCCCATCGCGCGACGCAGCGCCAGGTCGACGCGGGCGCGCCGGCGTGCGCCGATCGCCAGCCGCAACAACAGCAGCACGCAGGCGACGAGTGCGAGGGCGGCGAACACGCGTTCGGGAGTCATGGACCGATTATCGGCGTTCGCGGCCGAATCCGCTGCTTCGAATTGGGGGAGCGACAAGCATCGAGTGCGCTTAAGCTCGCGTCACGATGAACCCGCCGCTGCCGTCGACCTCCTGGCTGCCGATGCCGTTGCGCCTGCGCCCCGGCGACGACCTGCGCGCCGCGCTCGTCGCCGCGGTCGCGGCGCAGGGCGTCGGCGCCGCGTTCGTGCTCGCCGGCATCGGCAGCCTGAGCGTGACACGGCTGCGCCTGGCCGGTGCCGAGCAGCCGGTCGTGCTCAGCGGCGATGTCGAAATTCTGAGCCTGTCCGGCAGCGTCGCGGCCGCGGGTGGCGCGCATCTGCACATCAGCACCGCCGATTCAGGGGGGAAGGTGCTCGGCGGCCATGTGGTGCCGGGCTGCATCGTGCGCACGACGGCCGAACTGCTGGTGGCCCTGCTGCCCGGGTGGCGCTTCACCCGCGAGCCCGACCCGGCGACCGGCTACCCCGAATTGGTGATGCAGCCGGTGGGCACTTGATCATGGGGTTGACCGAAAAGGCGCTGGCCGAGACCATGCGTCCATCGCTCCGAAGCAGCCAACACTCCCCCTTCATCATGACGCCCATCCCGCCGCGCTCCTCCTCCGATCCGCAGTCGCAACCCCAGTCGCAGCCGCAACCGAAAGCGCCGCCGCCGCGCCGCCTCGTCGATGACCCGCAGGTGCGCTCGTGGCTCAAGCTGCGCGCCGAGCTGACCGAGCTGAACACGCGGCTGGAGTATCTGCGCCTGATGGTCAAGCTGGGCGTGCGCCGGATCGACTGACCCGAGGCCGCGCCAGCGGCCTACATCACCGCGCCGAGCGCCCAGGGCACGAACTCGTTCTGCCCGTAGCCGTGGACCTCGCTCTTGGTCTTCGTGCCGGACGCGGTCGCGAGCATCAGCTGAAAAATCCGCTCGCCCATCGCATCGACGCTGCTGCTGCCGTCGATCACTTCGCCGCAGTTGATGTCGACGTCGTCTTCCTGGCGCAGCCACAGCGCCGTGTTCGTGCCCAGCTTCAGCGACGGCGAGGGCGCGCAGCCGTAGGCCGAACCGCGGCCGGTCGTGAAACAGATCAGGTTCGCACCGCCGGCCACCTGGCCGGTCGCGCTGACCGGGTCGTAGCCCGGCGTGTCCATGAACACCAGGCCCTTGGTCGTGACGGCTTGCGCGTACTCGAACACGTCGGTCAGGTTGGTGGTGCCGCTCTTCGCGATCGCGCCCAGGCTCTTTTCGAGGATGGTCGTCAGCCCGCCGGCCTTGTTGCCGGCCGAAGGGTTGTTGTCCATCTCCTGGTCGTTGCGCGCGGTGTACTGCTCCCACCACTGGATCCGCGCGATCAGTTTGTCGGCGACCGCGGTGCTGACCGCGCGCCGCGTCAGCAGGTGCTCGCCGCCGTAGATCTCGGGCGTCTCCGACAGGATCGCGGTGCCGCCGTGGCGCACCAGCCGGTCGACCGCGGCGCCGAGCGCCGGGTTCGCGCTGATGCCGGAATAACCGTCCGAGCCGCCGCATTGCAATCCGACCGTCAGGTGCGCGGCGCTGATCGGCTCGCGCTGCACCCGGTTCGCTTCCTCGATCAGCCATTGAACCAGCTCGACGCCGTGCGCGACCGTCTTCGCGGTGCCGCCGGTCTCCTGGATGTTGAAGCTGTGGAACTGCGTGCCTCCCACGTTCGATCCGCCCAGGCTCTCTTGCTCCATCAGCCCGGAGATCTGGTTCGTCTCGCAGCCGAGCCCGACGACCAGGATGGACGCGAAGTTCGCATGCCGCGCGTAGCCGCCGAGCGTGCGCCGCAGGACCTGCAGCGGCTCGCCGTTGCTGTCGGTCGCGCAGCCGGCGCCGTGCGTCAGCGCGATCACGCCGTCGACGTTCGGGTAGTCGGCGAGCGCCTGCGGGTAAATGTCGCGCCGGAAGCGGTCGGCGATCGCGCGGGCGACCGTCGCCGAGCAGTTCACCGAGGTCAGGATGCCGATGTAGTTGCGCGTCGCGATCCGCCCGTCCGGGCGCTTGATGCCCATGAAGGTCGCCGGCGTGTCGACGAACTGCGTCGGGTGCGTGCCGGTGGTGGGCGCGTAGTCGCGCGCGAAGCTGCTGAACTCCAGGTTGTGCGTGTGCACGTGCTGGCCGGCCGCGATCGGCTGCTTCGCGGTGCCGATGATCTGGTTGTAGCGCCGCACCGGCGCGCCGGCCGCGATCGCGCGCACCGCGACCTTGTGGCCGGGCGGGATCAGGCCGCTGACGGTCACGCCCAAGCCCTCGAGCCGCGTGCCGCCGACCAGCTGCTGGCGTGCGATGACGACGTCATCGGCGGGGTGGATCTGGATCACCAGCGAATCGGACGGCATGGCGTGCTCCTCGTGCTCGGCTGCGCTCAGTTGTCGATCAGGGCCGGGTCCCAGGCGTGCACGCTTTGCTGCTGCTCGCCCAGGCCCTCGATCCCCAGGCGCATCGTGTCGCCCGCCTTCAGGTAGGTCGCGACCGGCTTCGCGCCCATCCCGACGCCGGGCGGCGTGCCGGTCGTGATCAGGTCGCCGGGCATCAGCGTCATGAAGCGGCTGACGTAGCTGACCAGGTGCGCGACGCCGAAGATCATCGTCTTCGTGCTGCCGGTCTGGCGGCGCGTGCCGTTGACGTCCAGCCACATCCCGAGTGCCTGCGGATCGGGCACTTCGTCGGCGCTGACCATCCACGGGCCGACCGGGCCGAAGGTGTCGCAGCCCTTGCCCTTGTCCCAGGTGCCGCCGCGCTCGATCTGGTACTCGCGCTCGGAGACGTCGTTGACGACGCAGTAGCCGGCGACGAACTTCAGCGCCTCCGCCTCGTCGACATAGCGCGCCTTGCTGCCGATCACGATGCCGAGCTCGACCTCCCAGTCGCTTTTCACCGAGCCCTGCGGCAGCACGACGGCGTCGTTGCAACCGACCATGCACGAGACCGTCTTCGTGAACACCACCGGCTCCTTCGGCACCGGCAGGTTCGATTCGGCCGCGTGGTCGGCGTAGTTCAGGCCGATCGCGATGAACTTGCCGCAGCCGGCCCAGGGCAGCGCGATGCGGCCGGGCTTGTCGACGGCCGGCAGCGCGGCCGGGTCGAGCTCGCGCAGGCGGTTCAGCGCGTGCGGCGTCAGCGTGTGCGCGGTGATGTCGGCGAGCACGCCGGAGAGGTCGCGCACGACGCCCTTGGCATCGAGCAAGGCCGGCTTTTCTGCGCCCTTGGCGCCGTATCGCATCAACTTCATGGAAATGGGTCCTTGTGGGTGAGGATTAGGAAAGGCCGTTGGCCTTGAGATAGACCGCATAGAGCGAGCTGGTGGCGCAAATATAGAGCCGGTTGCGCTTGGGGCCGCCGAAGCAGACGTTCGCGACCGTTTCGGGGATCAGGATCTTGCCGATCAGGCGCCCGTCCGGCGCGTAGGCATGGACGCCGTCGTGCGCGCTGCTCCACAGCCGGCCCTGCGTGTCGATGCGAAAGCCGTCGAACAGGCCGTTGCCGCAGACCGCGAACACGCGGCCCGCACCGAGGCTGCGCCCGTCGGCCGCGAGCTTGAACACGCGGATGTGGTGCGGCCCGTCCGGATCGTGGCTTGCGCCGGTGTCGGCAATGTAGAGCAGCGATTCGTCGGGCGAGAACGCCAGGCCGTTCGGCTTCACGAAGTCGTCGGCGACGCGTTCGACCGCGCCGTTCGCCGGGTCGATCCGGTAGACGTGGCACGCGCCGATCTCGCTCTCGGCCGGCGCGCCTTCGTAGTCCGACAGGATGCCGTAGCTCGGGTCGGTGAACCAGATCGAGCCGTCGGATTTGACGACCACGTCGTTCGGCGAATTCAGCCGCAAGCCTTGCCAGCGGTCGGCCAGCACCGTGATGCGGCCGTCGTGCTCGGTGCGCGTGACGCGGCGCGCCAGGTGTTCGCAGCTCACGAGCCGGCCCTGGCGGTCGACGGTGTTGCCGTTCGAGTGGTTCGAGTCCGTGCGGAACACGCCGACCGTGTCGTTGCGCTCATCGAAGCGCAGCATGCGGTTGTTCGGGATGTCCGACCAGACCAGCGTGCCGTGCGCGGCGAACCAGGCCGGGCCTTCGCACCAGCGCCCGCCGCTCCAGAGCCGCTGCACCCGCTCGGGTCCGGCCAGGCAGGCGCCGAACTCGGGCTCGATGATCTCGAAGCCGGTGCCTTCAAGGGTGCCGAACGCTGCCATGGTCTGCTCCTGGGGTGGCCGCCGCGGGCGGCTAGTTCGACCAGCCGCCGTCGATGATCTGCGCGGTGCCGGTCGTGAAGCCGGATTCGTCGGATGCGAGGTAGACCGCGAGCGCGGCGATCTCGGCCGTCGTGCCGACGCGGCCCATCGGCTGGCGCGAGACGAACCAGGCCTCGGCCTGCTCGAGCGTCTGGTTGGTCGATTTCGCGAGCGCCGCCATGCGCTCGCGCAGCGAGGGCGACTCGACGGTGCCGGGGCAGATCGCGTTGCAGCGCACGCCGCGCGTGATGAAGTCGGCCGCGACCGATTTCGTCAGGCCGATCACGGCCGCCTTGGTCGTGCCGTAGACGAAGCGGTTCGGCGCGCCCTTGATGCTGCCGGCGACCGACGCGACGTTGACGATCGAGCCGCCCCCGTGTTCCAGCATCGCCGGCAGGAAGGCGCGGATCATCCGGTACATCGCGCGCACGTTCAGATCGAACGAGAAGTCGAAGGCCTTTTCGTCGCAATCGAGGATGGTGCCGGCATGCACGTAGCCGGCGCCGTTGAACAGGATGCCCACCGGGCCGGCCTCCTTCGCGGCCGCGTTCACCGCGTTCGCGTCGGTCACGTCCAGCCGGCGCGTCGTGCAGCCGGTGGCTTTCGCGAGGTCGGCCAGCAGCGCCTCGTTGATGTCGGTCGCGATCACGCGCGCGCCTTCGCGCACGAAGGCCTCGGCGGTGGCGCGGCCGATGCCCTGGCCGGCGGCGGTGACGAAGGCGGTCTTGCCCTTGAGGCGGTCGGTCATGCTGGGGTCTCGTTTCGTTGCAAGGGGATTGAAAAAGGGTGAAAAGGGGGTCGGCTCACGCGGCCTTGCGGCGCGCGCCGGCGCTCTTGCGGGACTCGTTGCGGGGTACACTGCGCGGCCCCGCCGGCGCTTCGGCGGCCCTGGCCGGCCAGCCCGCGGTGAAGCGGTCGTGCGAGCGCGCGAGGTGCGTGGCCATCGCTTCGTGCGCGGCCTCCGGCGAGTGGCCCGCGATCGCGTCGACGATCGCCTGGTGCTCGGCGATCGCGATCGTCCAGCTGCGCGCGGTCTCGAAGTGGTTGCCGAGCTGCTCGTACAGCGGGCTGTGGCGCGCGTCGAACAGCTCGCCGATCACGCGCTGCAGCACCGAGTTCTCGCTCGCCTCGGCGATGCGCTCGTGAAACAGGCGGTCGCCGCGCGTCGGCAGCTGGCCGGCGTCGACCTCCTGCTGCATCAGCGCGATCGCGTTGCGCAGCCCGGCGACTTGCCCCTTCTTCATGTGGCGCGCGGCGTGCGCGGCGAGCTCGGCCTCGATCAGCTGGCGCGCGCGGATGATCTCCAGCGGGCCCTCGCCGCTGACGCGCAAGCGCTGCTTCGGGTCGTCCGCCAGCACATAGATGCCCGAGCCCATGCGGACCTCGACCAGCCCCTCGACCTCGAGCGCGATCAGCGCCTCGCGCACCGAGGGCCGGGACACGCCCAGCCGCAGCGCGAGCTCGCGCTCGGGCGGCAGCCGCGTGCCGACCGCATACTCGCCGCGTTCGACCAGGCCGCGCAGCTGATCGGCGATCTGGCGGTAGAGTCGGCGCGGTTCGATGGTCTGGATCGGCATGGGAGCGGCGGGGCGGCGGTCGGCGGTCGAGAAAGTGGTCAAGTGGCCTGACCAATTCGGTAAAGAATAATGGAGCCGCGGGATTCGCGTCAACATCGGGTTTGCCCGGGGCGCGGGGATGTCCGACGGTGCACGCCAGCCCCGGCTGGAACAATCATTCACTTCGATGTGCTGGCGCGCCGCGCCGCGCCGGAAACACACTTGCCCTCATCCATGGATCCAACCGCTTCTCCCCCACGACCCCGACGCCGCTGGCGGGGCAG
>DASYCA010000271.1:0-21893 GCA_036500445.1 Burkholderiaceae bacterium
CGAGCCAGCTGCAGCAGAGCTTCGAGCGCCTCAGTGCGGCCGCGCGGCCCCCCGAGGCGGCCGAGATCTCGGCGGACGGCCGGGTCGGCCACCCGAGCGACGGCGAGCCCAGCGTGCTCGGCCCCGACGTGACCTTGATGCTGAACCTGCCGTTCGAGCTCGCGCGCCACCAGCTGAGCCCGCTGCTGTCGGCCAACGCCCGTGTGCTGTACGACCCGCTGACCAAGACCCTCGGCCGCAATGAACAAGAAAATTCGATCGCCGGCACGGTGACCGAAGGCGTGATCCGCTGGCTCTCGACCGCGCAGCAGGACATCAAGATGGTGTCGCCGTATTTCGTGCCCAGCGACGCCTCCGTCGCGCGGCTGGCGGAGGCGCGCCAGGCCGGCCTGAGCGTCGAGGTGATCACGAATTCGCTCGCGTCGACCGACGAGCCCTGGGTCTACATCGGCTACTGGCGCCACTTGAAGAAGCTGCTGAAGGCGGGCGTCGAGGTCAACGAGCTGAGCCCGTCGCTCAGCGTCAAGCGCCACCGGCTCGGCATCTTCGGCAAGCGCACCGGGGCGCTGCACATGAAGAATGCGATCGTGGACCACCGCGAGGTCTTTCTCGGCTCGATGAACCTCGACCCGCGATCGGCCCGGCTCAACACCGAGCTGGGCGTGATCATCGACAGCGCGGAGATGGCGCAGCAGCTCGAGGCCTTCGCCGACGCCGGCAGCGCCTACCGGGTGCGGCTGAGCCGCGATGGGGAGCACATCGAATGGGTCGAGCTCGACGACGACGGGCGCGACACCGTGTACGACGTGCCGCCGGAGACGACGGGGTGGATGCGCTTCAAGATGTGGCTGCTGGGGCCGTTCGTTCCGGAGAGCGAGCTGTGAATGAGCGCCATCCCCGCGAAGAGGGATGTCGGCGGCCGGCCGGCGGCCGACATCCCTCTCATCGTGAGCGACATCTACATCGATTTCAACGCAGCCGGCATCCGCGGAGACGGCTGCGACCCTGAACACCCGGGCGCGGTGGCGATCACGAGCTTTGCACAAAGGATCTTGGCGTCCGACTCGGTCGGCGCCGATTCGGAACGCGTCGAGTTCGGCGATCTGATCTTCACGAAGGAGACCGACGCCGCGACGCCGGCGCTGGTCGCCGCGTGCGAGTCAAGGCTGATCGTTGCGCAGATCGAAGTGCATTTCTACCGGAGCGGTTCCGGCAAGGCGGGCGCGCCGATTCGTCACAAGGTCTACGCGCTCGATCTGCGCGACTGCATCGTGTCGTCCGTGGTGCGTGCCGACCCGGCCGATGGCGACTCGTTCGAGACGTTCACGCTCAAGCCTGCGGCGATGAACTGGCGCTACGAGCATCCTTGGCGCGCCTTGTCGGCGGCCTTCGATGCGTCGATCGTCGGGGCGGGGGTGTCGGGGCTGAAGTACATGACGCGGCGCGCGGCGCCGGCGAGGAAATCGGCGCGGTAAATCCATCTCTGGCTGGTCGGGCGCGGCCGTGAAGCTTCCGCCGTCCTCCATTCGCACCAAGGCGTGCATCGCATGAAAAAAGCGCGCGTTCACAGCCGATTCGCCGCCAGACGATTGATGTCGAATCCTTCCAGCGACAGTTCGACGACCACGGAATCCTGCGTCAGCATGGGCACCGAAAAACGCAGCGATCGTGTGCCTTCGATCTGCGTCAGCGGAATGTCGATCAGGCAGGTGCTTCCCATGACCTCCTGAACGCGGCTCAGATCGCCGCCTTTGTCACCGCTTTGCTTGACGAAAACGTAGCGCGGGCGCCGGTATTTGCAATCCGGTGTGCCCGCCACCGTCAGCGCGAGGCGCAATGCGCCCGTGGCACCGTAGGGCTCCCGGCTGACGGCGCAGGCCGTGCGGTCGGCGTTGCACCAGATCGGCGGAAGCTTGTCGAAGGCAAGCGCATCGGAGCGATCGATCCATTGCTGCGCGTGAGCGGTACCTGCGAATGCGGCAAGGAGCGTCGTTGCCAGGTGTCGAGTCAACATGGTGGACCTTCGGCTCGTTGAAACAGGATCGAATCATCGCTCAGGCGCGTTGGGCGCAGTTGTATAAGCTCGCACCATGAGCTTGGATTTCGCACGCGACACATGACCGGGACCTCGCCGCCAGCCGCCTCGGCGTCCGCCCACCGCTGGACCCTGATCGCCGCGATCCTCGGCTCCAGCATGGCCTTCATCGACGGCACCGTCGTCAACGTCGCGCTGCCGGCCCTGCAGCGCGACCTCGACGCGAGCGCGTTCGCCGCGCAGTGGGTGATCGAGTCCTACGCGCTGTTCCTCGCCTCGCTGCTGCTGGCTGGCGGCGCGCTCGGCGATCGCTTCGGGCGGCGCCGGGTGTTCATGCTCGGCGTTGGGCTCTTCACGGTCGCGTCGGTCCTGTGCGGCCTGTCGCGCAGCGTCGAGCAGCTGATCGTCGCCCGTTCGGTGCAAGGGATCGGCGCGGCGCTGCTCGTGCCGGGCAGCCTGGCATTGATCAGCGCGACCTTTCCCGAGGCGCAGCGCGGCCGCGCGATCGGCACCTGGTCGGCGTTCAGCGGCATCACAGCGGCGGTCGGGCCGGTGATCGGCGGCTACCTCGTCGAGCACTTTTCGTGGGCCTGGGCGTTCTTGATCAATGCGCCGATCGGTGCCGTGCTGCTTTTCATCTGCGCCGCGAAGGTCCCGGAAAGCCGCGGCGGCGGGGCGGGCGGCGACGCCGTCGACGGCTGGGGCGCCGCGCTCGCGACGCTCGGCCTGGCCGGCGTCGTGTTCGCGCTGATCGAAGCGCCGAATCGCGGCTGGGCATCGCCCGCCGTCCTCGGCTCGGCCCTCGCGGGCCTGCTGGGCCTGGTGCTGTTCGTCCGCGTCGAGTCGGTCATGCGCGCTCCGATGTTGCCGCTCGCGTTCTTCCGCAACCGCAACTTCGCCGGCGCGAACCTGCTGACCCTGCTGCTGTACGCGGCGCTCGGCGGCGGCCTGTACTTCTTTCCGCTGAACCTGATCCAGGTGCAGGGCTTCGGCGCCACCGCGGCCGGCGCGGCGATGCTGCCGTTCATCGCGATCCTGTTCGCGCTCTCGCGCTGGGCCGGGCGGCTGGTCGACCGCTTCGGCTCGCGGCCGCCGCTGGTGGTCGGGCCGATCGTCGCGGCGGCCGGCTTCGCACTCTTCACGCGGCCCGGCGGCGGCGACGCGAACTACTGGCTGAGCTTCTTCCCGGCGATCGGCGTGCTCGGCCTGGGCATGACGATCACGATCGCGCCGCTCACGACGACGGTGATGAACGCGGTCGGCGCCGGTTCGTCCGGCGTCGCCTCGGGCGTCAACAACGCGGTCTCGCGCACCGCCGGCCTGCTCGCGATCGCGGTCTTCGGGCTGGTGATGGCGCTGGTCTTCGATGCGACCTTGAGCGCGCGGCTGGCGCAGCTGCCGCTGTCGCCCGAGTTGCTCGCCTCGCTGCACGCGCAACGCCACAAGCTCGCCGGCATCGAGTTGCCGGCCGGGCTCGACCCGGCGACGGCGGCCACGCTGAAGAGTGCGATCGGCGCGGCGTTCGTCGCCGGGTTTCGCTGGATCATGTCGCTGTGCGCGGCGCTCGCGCTGCTCAGCGCGCTGAGCGCGTGGCTGATGATCGAGCCCGCCCGCCCGGCGATCCCCGCGCGTCCGTGACTTCGTGACGAAGATTGACGCCTCGGCTCAAGAGACAAAGTTTAACAATCACGAGGTGTTGCGTCCGAGACCTGTCGTGTCGGTCAGCACAGAGGGCAAACCTGCTCAAAAGCAGGGACGCAAAGCTTCCGGCCTACAGCGACGACGTCCGTCGCCAGGGTAGCGGGGTTGCCGACGGCGAGTCCACGCGCGTGGGATGGCGTCGATGCAGGGCCCTCGCCAGCGATGGAGGCACGGGCCCATGCAGAGGAGTGGATCGACGAATCGCCAGCGCGCTGTCGCGCGGTGCGCGCTCGGCGCCGGTGTGCTGCTCGTGCTCTCGGCCTGCGGCGGCGGTGGTGGTGATGCATCCGCGCCCGAGCTGCAAGCGGCGGACGCGGCCGGCTCGACGGTGATCCTGTCGGTGGACGCCGTGCCGCTGTCGTCGGATGTCGGCGGCCAGACGGCTCAGCCGGCGTATCACCTCGCGCCCGTCCTGCTCGACGCGCCCGGCCCGGCAGACGCCATCGACAACACGGCCACGGCCCGTGCGGCGCCGCACGCACAGGCGATTCCGTCCGGCGCGGAAGCGCTCGCGACGCGCGGCCTCACGGTGCAGGCCTTGCGCGACGACGCGCGCTCGCGTGCGTTGATGGCCGCCCGCGCGCTCGCCGACGGCAGCGCGGCGCCGATGACCGCCGGCGCGGCTGCGAAGACCTACACGCCCGCGCAGATCCGCGCGGCGTATGGGCTCCCGGGCCTTCCGGCGGCGGGCGCGACGCCGACCGCGGCGCAGGCGGCGCAGCTCGGCGCGGGCCAGACGATCTACCTGATCGACGCGATGCACGATCCGAACGCGGCCGCCGAGCTCGCCGTGTTCAACGCGACCTTCGGTCTGCCGGCCTGCACGACCCGGGCGATCGCCGCCAGCGCCTCGCTGCCGCTGGCCGCGGCGGGAGTGGGCGAGGGCTGCGCGCTGTCCGTCGTCTACGGCAGCGCGAACGGCGCGATGACCTCGACGGCCCCGGCCTTCGACGCCGGCTGGGCGACCGAGATCGCGCTCGACCTGCAATGGGCGCATGCCGCCGCGCCGCTCGCGCGCCTCGTGCTGATCGAATCGCCCGACGCCTCGCTGGCCGGGCTGCTGGGCGCCGTGAAGCTCGCCAACGCGATGGGCGCCGGCGTGGTCTCGATGAGCTTCGGCGCGCCCGAAGGCAACTGGACGGCCTCGGTCGATGCAAGCTTCGCGGCGGGCGGCATGAGCTATGTCGCGGCGACCGGCGATTCCGGCAGCGGCGTGTCCTGGCCCGCGGTGTCGTCGAACGTGCTCGCGGTCGGCGGCACGTCGCTGACCTACAGCGGCCTGGGCCCGCGCTCGGAAACCACCTGGGCGCAATCGGGCGGCGGCATCAGCGCGTACACGCCCACGCCCGCCTACCAGTCGAACGCGGTGCCCGGCGTCGGCACGCTCGCACACCGCGCGGTCGCCGATGTGGCCTTCAACGCCGATCCGTCGACCGGCCAGTACGTCGCGGTGATGACCCCCGGCCGCACGACCGCGAGCTGGGTCAGCGCCGGCGGCACCAGCCTGGCCACGCCGCAGTGGGCCGGCCTCGCCGCCGTCGCCAACGCGATGCGCGCGAGCGCGGGCGCCGCGCGCCTGGCGGCGCCGCACGCGGCGCTGTACACGCAGCTTGCGACCGTGCCGGGTGTCTATGCCGCGACCTTCGCGGACGTCCAGGCCGGCGCGAACGGCAGTTGCGCGCGCTGCGCCGCCCAGGTCGGCTACGACCTCCCGACCGGGTTGGGGACGCCGAACGCCGGGGCGCTGCTGAGCGCGCTGGCCGGCCCCGCGTTTGCACCGGCCGTGGTCGCGAGCACGCTGCCGCCCAGCGTCGCGGCGGCCGCGCTGACCGGCACGGCCCGCACCGCACTGACCGGATCGATCGCGGTCTCGGATCCGGCCGGCGCGGCACTGCAGGTCACGATCACCGGCGTTCCGGCCGGCATGGCGTTCTCGGTCAGCGGGCAGACCGTGCTGCTGTCCTGGCCGAGCCCGCTGGCGGGCAAGTACACGCTGGGCTTCACGGCTCGCAACGGCGCTGGGCTCAGCGGCAAGGCCGCCATGCCGGTCACGATCGACGCCAGATAAGCGGCCGGCCGCCGGCGGCGCATTACTTCTGGATCGAGCCGAGCACGTCGGCGAACGCATACCTGAGCGTGGTCACGTCCATCAGCGCGACCAGCACGACCGGCGCGGCGTTGGGCGCAAGCGTCGTCGACTCGCCCTGCGCGCGCACGTAGACCGGGGCCCCGCGCCGCTGCAGCATCAGGCCGTCGGCCGCGACGCGTGCGACGGAGCCGATCGCCGCGCGCAGGAAATCGTCGAAGGCCTTGACGCTGCCGGCGTCGAGAAAATCGCGTGCGCGCAGCCCGGGCAGCGACGCGCGGTCACGGCCGAACATCTCGGCGGCGCGCAGATTCGCCTCCTCGATCGCGCCGGCCGCCGACAGCGTCAGGCAGCCGACCGGTGCGTCGTCGTAGAGCGCCTGGTACCTGGCGCGCACTCTCTCGAGCGCATCGTTGGCGACCATCAGCGCTTCGTTCTGGAGCTCGAGTTCGATCTCGTGCACCTGCAGCTCGTGCACGAGCGCCACCGGATCGAAGCTTTGCCGGCTCGCCATCTTGGCGGATGCGAGCTTGGATTCGGCCCTGCGGCGCAAGGCCGTCAGATCCACCAGTCGTGCGGTCATCCAGAGCCTCCCTGATGCCCGACGACAAATGCTGCCCGGCTTGCGGCCGCCCCCTGTGTCGCCTGCCTATCATTAGAGCATGCGCAAGCGCCCCGCCAGCAAGCCCGTCTCCCCCAAACCTGAGGATGCCGCAGCACCTCCACTCGACACTCCGGCGG
This sequence comes from Burkholderiaceae bacterium, assembly GCA_036500445.1. Taxonomy (GTDB): domain Bacteria; phylum Pseudomonadota; class Gammaproteobacteria; order Burkholderiales; family Burkholderiaceae_C; genus LMDS01. The sequence continues at coordinate 6,564 of DASYCA010000271.1, forward strand.
CCCCCGCCACGCCGTTCCCGGTCATCGGCATCGGCGCGTCGGCCGGCGGGCTGGAGGCGCTGGAGGAGTTCTTCAAGGGCATTCCGCCGGGCCTGGGCGCGGCGATCATCGTCGTGCAGCACCTGAGCAGCTCGCAGCCGAGCCGCCTGCCCGAGCTGCTGCAGCGCGTCAGCGCGTTGCCGGTGGTCGAGGCGGCGGACGAGCTGCCGCTCGCGCCCGACATGGTCTTCGTGCTCCCGCCCGGCTTCGACCTCGGCATCCGCGGCCAGGAGTTGCGCCTGACGCCGGCGCCGGAGGGCCATGGGCTGCGCCAGCCGATCGACGCCTTCCTGAGCTCGCTGGCCGAACGCGGTCGTCCGAATTCGATCGGTGTGCTGCTCTCGGGCATGGGCAGCGACGGCACCGGCGGCCTGCGGGTGCTGAAGCAGCATGGCGGCGCGACCTTCGTCCAGGAGCCCGCGACGGCCAAGTACGACAGCATGCCGCGCAGCGCGATCCAGGCCGGTGTCGTCGACGTCGTCGCCGCGCCGGGCGACCTGCCGGCGCACATCGCCTCGTACCTGCAGCACGCGCTCGGCAGCGAGCCCGATGCCGAGAACCTCGTCGTCGCGCTCGAGTCGGGCGCGATCGAGCAGGTGCTGGCGGTGCTGAAGCGCCACACCGGGCAGGATTTCTCGCAGTACAAGCGCAGCACGGTGCAGCGCCGCATCGAACGCCGCATGGCGATGCACCGGCTGGCCTCGGTCCAAGACTACGAGCTGCTGCTGCGCGACAGCAAGGCCGAGATCGAGCTGCTGTTCCGGGAACTGCTGATCGGCGTGACCTCGTTCTTCCGCGACCCGGAGGTCTGGGCCCAGCTGCGCGAGAAGACCCTGCCGGCGCTCCTCGCGCGCCGGCCCGACGGCGCGACGCTGCGCCTGTGGGTGGCCGGCTGCTCGACCGGCGAAGAAGCCTATTCGCTCGCGATGGTGCTGGCCGAGGCGATCCACGACGCGTCGCCGCGGCGTGACCTGCCGTTCAAGATCTTCGCGACCGACATCGACAGCGACGCGATCGACAAGGCGCGCGCCGGCCATTACCCGAAGCGCATCGAGGAGCACGTCTCCGAGGCGCGCCTGCAGCGCTTTTTCGTGCGCGACGAATTCGGCTACCAGGTCAAGGGGCCGCTGCGCGAGACGCTGGTGTTCGCGCCGCAGAACGTCGCGATGGACCCGCCGTTCACGAAGCTCGACCTGCTGTCCTGCCGCAACCTGCTGATCTACTTCGACACCGAGCTGCAGCGCAAGCTGATCCCGTTGTTCCACTACAGCCTGCGCGAGGGCGGCGTGCTGATGCTCGGCAACGCCGAGACGACCGGCGACTCGCGCGACCTGTTCCTGCCGCTGCCGGGCCGCTCGCGGCTGTACCAGCGGCTCGAGTCGTTCCGGCGCGCCGGCTTCGTCGAGTTCCCGTTCGCGTTCGAGCGCCACGGGCGCGGCGTCGCGGTCGAGCGCGAGCCCTTCGCGGCCAAGCGCGAGACGCCCGAGCCCAACCTGCAGGCGCTCGCCGACGCGGTGCTGCTGCAGCGCTACGCACCGGCCGCGGTGCTCGTCACCAACGACGGCGACGTCCTCTACATCAGCGGCAAGACCGGCAAGTACCTCGAGCCGGCCGCCGGCAAGGCGAACTGGAACATCTTCGCGATGGCGCGAGACGGCCTGGCCGCGACGCTGAACAACGCCTTCCTGCAGGCGGTCGAGAAGCAGCGCCTGGTGGTCGTGCGCAATGTCGTGATCGACTCCGAGAACGGGCCGCTCGCGACCGATGTCAGCATCGACCCGCTGAAGTCGCCGCAGGCTTTGGTCGGCATGGTGATGGTCGTGTTCTCGGACCGCCTGGCCGAGGCGCCGAACCCGGCGCAGCCCGCGCTGCGCGCGCCGGCCGGGCGCAACGACTCGCTCGAGGCGCAGTTGTCGCAGTCCCAGGACGCACTGCGCGCCGCGCGCCACCACGCCCGCGCGTCGGAGGACCAGCTGCGCACGACGAACCAGGCGCTGCAATCGCTCAACGAGGAGCTGCAGTCGACCAACGAGGAGCTGACGACCTCGAAGGAAGAAATGCAGTCGATGAACGAGGAGCTGCAGACCGTCAACCAGGAGCTGCAGGCCAAGGTGACCGACCTCTCGCGCGCCAGCGACGACATGCGCAACCTGCTCAACAGCACCGACATCGCGACGCTGTTCCTCGACGACTTCCTGAACGTGCGGCGCTTCACGACCCAGACCGCGAGCATCATCAAGCTGATCTCCAGCGACGTCGGCCGCCCGATCACCGACATCGTCACCGAGCTGCTCGACCCGATGATCGCCGACGACGCGCGCGAGGTGCTGGGCTCGCTCGCGTTCAAGGAGCGCGAGGTGCCGGCGCTGAGCGATCGCTGGTTCAACGTCCGCACGATGCCCTACCGCACGCACGAGAACCGGATCGACGGCGTCGTGATCACGTTCAGCGACATCACGCGCAGCAAGAAGCTCGAGGTCGACCTGACCCACGCCCGGCAGATGCTCGAGGCCGCGCTGAGCCAGCGCACGATCCAGCTCGGCAAGGCGAACCAAAAACTGAAGGCCGCGAAGGCGGCGAAAGCCCCGAAAGCGGTCAAGCCGCCGGTGCGCAAGCCACCGGCCAAGCGCTGAGCCCCGGGCCGGTACCGGTCAGACGGAGCGCTGCGCTTCCGCTTCGGCCGGCGCGTCGCTCTCGTCGCGGCGCGGCCGCAGCCGCCGCTCGCGCCACTCGACCGGCTCCGAGAACGTGAAGTCGCAGCCGCTGCACTTGTACTCGCCGCTGTAGGTCATGATCCCGTCGGGCCCGCGGTGGGTCAGTTTGCGGTAGCTGGTGCTCCCGCAAAGGCGACAGCGGTGGGACGGCGGCAATGGGTTCATTCCGCGATGCTAGGGCGGAATCGGGCCGCGATCAAGGCGCCGCCATACAATCGACAGGCTAAACCGCTGGCGTCGCCCGGCGAACGAAACCCCTCTCCAAGGAATTCCAAGTGTTCATCTCCGAAGCCTTTGCGCAGGCCGCGCCGGCCGCCGCCGCCGATTCGCCCTTCGGCAGCCTGGGCAGCATGCTGCCGCTGGTGCTGATGTTCGTGGTGCTGTATTTCGTGATGATCCGCCCGCAGATGAAGCGCCAGAAGGAGGCCAAGTCGATGATCGAGGCGCTCGCCAAGGGCGACGAGGTCGTCACGACCGGCGGCATGCTGGGCAAGATCTCCAAGATCGGCGAGACCTACCTGACGGTGGAGATCGCCTCCGGCGTCGAGATCCAGGTGCAGCGCGCCGCGGTCGTGCAGGTGCTGCCCAAGGGCACGGTTGCGGCCAAGTAAATGCTGGATGCGCGCGGGCCGCTGGGCCCCTGCGCGCGCCGAGGAATGACCCGATGAATCGTTACCCTGCCTGGAAATACGCGCTCCTCGTGATCGCCCTGCTCGTCGGGCTCGTCTACACGCTGCCCAACTTCTTCGGCGAGGCGCCGGCCGTGCAGATCAGCAGCGGCAAGGCCACCCTCAAGCTCGACGCCGCGATGACGACGCGCGTCGAGGCGGTGCTCGCGAAGGCCAAGCTCGCGCCCGACTTCGTCCAGTTCGAAGGCAACTCGGTCAAGGCGCGCTTCGGCGACCTGGACGCGCAGCGCAAGGCCAAGGACGCCCTCAACGCCGACCTGAATCCGGATGCCGACAACCCGAGCTACATCGTCGCGCTGAACCTGCTGTCGCGCTCGCCCGGCTGGCTGACCGCGCTGCACGCGCTGCCGATGTTCCTCGGCCTGGACCTGCGCGGCGGCGTGTACTTCCTGATGCAGGTCGACATGAAGTCGGCGCTGACGAAGAAGGCCGAGGCGCTGACCGGCGACATCCGCACGATGCTGCGCGACAAGAACCTGCGCCACGCCGGCATCACGCGCGACGGCAACACCGTCGACGTGCACTTCCGCGACAAGGACACCCTGAGCGCCGCGCGCGCGCTGCTGCAGGACCAGCTCCCCGACCTGGTCTGGGTCGAGGCGCCGGACGGCAGCGACACCAAGCTCTCCGGCACGCTGAAGCCCGAGGCCGCCAAGCGCGTCCAGGACGCCGCGATCACGCAGAACATCACGACCCTGCACAACCGCGTCAACGAACTCGGCGTCGCCGAGCCGGTGATCCAGCAGCAGGGCGCCGACCGCGTCGTCGTGCAGCTGCCCGGCGTGCAGGACACCGCGAAGGCCAAGGACATCATCGGCCGCACCGCAACGCTCGAGCTGCGCATGGTCGACAACAGCGCCGAGGCGAGCGCCGCGGCGGCCGGCTCCGGCCCGGTGCCGTTCGGCACCGAGCGCTTCACCGACCGCGACGGCAGCCCGCTGATCGTCAAGCGCCAGGTCGTGATCACCGGCGACAACCTGACCGATGCGCAGCCCGGCTTCGACGGCCAGTCGCACGAGCCCAACGTCAACCTGACGGTCGACGCGAACGGCGCGCGCATCATGAAGGACATCTCGCGCGACAACATCGGCCAGCGCATGGCGATCCTGCTGTTCGAGAAGGGCAAGGGCGAGGTCGTGACGGCGCCGGTGATCCGCGGCGAGCTCGGCTCGCACTTCCAGATCTCCGGGCGCATGAACGCGGCCGAGGCGAACGACACCGCGCTGCTGCTGCGCGCCGGGTCGCTGGCGGCGCCGATGGAGATCATCCAGGAGGCCACGATCGGCCCGAGCCTGGGCGCCGAGAACATCACGAAGGGCTTCCACAGCGTGATCTTCGGCTTCGCGGCGATCGCGATCTTCATGTGCCTGTACTACCAGTTGTTCGGCATCGTCTCGACGCTGGCGCTCGGCTTCAACCTGCTGCTGCTGCTGGCGGTGCTGTCGATGCTGCAGGCCACGCTCTCGCTGCCGGGCATCGCGGCGATCGCGCTGACGCTCGGCATGGCGATCGACTCGAACGTGCTGATCAACGAGCGCATCCGCGAGGAGCTGCGCGGCGGCGCGTCGGCGCAGACGGCGATCCACACCGGCTACGAGCGCGCGTTCGCGACGATTCTCGATTCGAACGTCACGACGCTGATCGCCGGCCTCGCGCTGCTCGCGTTCGGCTCCGGCCCGGTCAAGGGCTTCGCGATCGTGCACTGCCTGGGCATCATCACCTCGATGTTCTCGTCGGTCGTGTTCTCGCGCGGCCTCGTCAACCTCTGGTACGGGCGCCAGAAGAAGCTCAAGAGCCTGGCGATCGGCCAGGTCTGGACGCCCAAGGCCGACGTGCCCGCGGTCAAGACCTGAGCGCGGCACCGCAGCACAAGGACAATCATGGAGTTCTTCCGATTCAGGCGCGACATCCCGTTCATGCGGCACGCGCTGGTGTTCAACGTCATCTCGGCCGTCACCTTCCTGGCCGCGGTCGCCTTCCTCGTGCTGCGCGGGCTGAACTTCTCGATCGAGTTCACCGGCGGCATCAACATCCAGACCAGCTACGCGCAGTCGGCCGATCTGGAGAAGGTTCGTGCGACGGTCGAGAAGCTGAACTTCGGCGACGTGCAGGCGCAGGCCTTCGGCAGCTCGCGCGACGTGCTGCTGCGGCTGCCGGCCGGCAAGGGCGCGAAGCAGGCCGACGTCGTCGACGCGGTGTTCGTCGCGCTGTGCAAGGCCGAGAGCGGCAGCGTGAGCACGCAGGAGGTGCGCAGCGACAAGGGCGAGGTCTCGACCCGGCCGGTCTGTTCCGCGGGTGCGGCCGAGCCGGTCAAGCTGCAGAGCGTCGAGTTCGTCGGGCCGCAGGTCGGGCGCGAGCTGGCGGTCAACGGCGCCTACGCGCTGCTGGCCGTCGTGATCGGCATCATGATCTACCTCGCGATCCGCTTCGAATGGAAGTTCGCGGTCGCCGCGATCATCGCGAACCTGCACGACGTCGTGATCATCCTGGGCTTCTTCGCGTTCTTCCAGTGGGAGTTCAACCTGACGGTGCTCGCCGCGGTGCTCGCGGTGCTGGGCTACTCGGTCAACGAATCGGTCGTGATCTTCGACCGGATCCGCGAGGCGTTCCGGCGTTTTCGCAAGATGAACACGCACGAGGTCATCGACCACGCGATCACCAGCACGATGAGCCGCACGATCATCACGCACGGCTGCACCCAGGCGATGGTGCTGTCGATGCTGATCTTCGGCGGCCCGACCTTGCACGGTTTCGCGATCGCGCTGACGATCGGCATCCTGTTCGGCATCTACTCGTCGGTGTTCGTCGCCGCGGCGATCGCGATGTGGCTGGGCGTCAAGCGCGAGGACCTGATCAAGGCCGGCCCCGCCAAGGACGTCGATCCCGACGACCCGAATGCCGGGGCGGTGGTGTAGAGTCGGCAGTTACAACCCACATCCAGGACGCGCTCCCACGACATGGCGACCCCCGCCAACCCGACGGCATTGGCTCAGCAGGCGAGGCAGTCCTATGTGGAAGGTCTGCTGGGAGGCCTGCCCGCCGTCGTTCAGGCGGTCGATCACGGCGCGCGCATCCTGGTCAGTCAGGTGGCCGAGCCGGGCGTTGCGATGCGGCGCCGCGAGCTCGTCCCCGACCTGAAGAAGGGCGCGCCGTTCTGGCTCCAGGGGATGCTGTCGATGCTGCGCGGCGCACGCCAGACCGGCATGGTCTCGGCGACCCGGCCTGGCGATCTGCCCAATCCGGGCGCGCGCAACAACGCCAAGCTGAGCCTGGTCGACGACGATACGATCGAGCAGGAGATCATCAGCTCGCGCCTGGCGCTGGCGATGATGGACAAGGCCTCCTGGGAGTTCACCGACCTGCGTTCGCGCATGACGGTGCTCGAAGGCCGCGAGGAGCTCGACACCAACGACGCGCTGCGTCCGCATGTGTTCGCCCGCATCATCACCGCGTCCTGGCGCGCGGCCGGCCTGAGCCTGGAGACCTGGCGCCTGCTGCAAGGCGTGCTGCACGAAGAGTTTGCGCATTTCTCCGAAGAGGGCTACCACGAGGCGAATCGCTTCCTGCTGAGCCGCCAGGTGCTGCCCGAGGTCGACCTGCGGCCCTTCATCCGGCGCTCGCGCAACCAGGCCAATGCGAGCGGCTACACGACCAATTTTCAAGGCTCGACGGGTTTCTCGCCGTCGCGCAGCGGGGGCGGTGCGACCAGCACCGGCGGCGGTCGTGAGGTCGGCGACGAGACGCGTATGATGACGCGTGCGGCCGGGCTGGCGCGCGGCATCGACCACGCCGAGGCGGTGCTCGGCCGGCTGAACCGCCTGATCGGCCGCCAGTTGCCCGGCTTCGGCTCGACCCAGCACGACGGCCCGGCGCCCGCGCCGGCCTCGCCGCGGCTGAAGAGCGCGATCAACAACGCCCAGGCCGACATCGTCCGCCGCGTCGTGCCCTCGGGTGACGTGCGCACGGTCGCCGGCGGCCACATCAGCACGCCGGCGCTGCTCGAGGAGCTGAACCAGCGCAAGCAGGCGCTGAAGCAGGCCGCGTCGACGCCGGTCGAGCGCGCGACGATCGAGATCGTCGCGCTGCTGTTCCAGAGCATCCTGACCGAAGAGCGCATCCCGACCGCGATGCGGGTCTGGTTCGCGCGGCTGCAGATGCCGGTGCTGCGCGTCGCGGTCAGCGAGCCCGATTTCTTCGCGACGATCGACCACCCGGCGCGCCGCCTGATCGACCGCATGGGCGCCTGCGTGATGGGCTTCGACGCGAACAGCCGCGCGATCGGCGACATCCTCGAGAAGGAAATCAAGCGCGTCGTGCAGGTCGTCGAGGCCTACCCCGACACCGGCCGGCGCGTGTTCCAGACCGTGCTGGTCGAGTTCGAGAAATTCCTCGAGCACTATTTCAAGAACGAGAACGAGGCGTCGCGCAAGGGCGTCTCGCTGGCCCAGCAGGTCGAGCAGCGCGAGACGCTGGCGATCCAGTACACGATCGAGCTGCGCAAGATGCTCAACGAGGTGCCGGTGCAGGAGGGCGTGCGCGAGTTCCTGTTCCACGTCTGGGCCGACGTGCTCGCGATGGCCGCGGTCAAGCACGGCAACCAGAGCGACGCGACCAAGGAGATGAAGCGCGCCGCCGCCGACCGGATCTGGTCGGCCAGCGCGAAGGTCTCGCGCGAGGAGCGCGCCGAGGTCATCCGCCGCCTGCCGCCGCTGCTGAAGACGCTGCGCGACGGCATGGAGCACGCCGGCGTGCCGAACGAAAAGCAGGACGAGCACATCCAGCGCCTGAACAACTCGCTCGCGGCCGCTTTCACCGCGAAGGCCGCGGCGATCCCGCACGAGCGCCTTGAGGAACTGATGGCGCGGCTGGAGACGCTCGAGGAGCTGCTGCCCGAGGCGGATGACATCGAGATCGACGAGTCGATGGTGCTCGACCTCTCCGGCCACGAGAGCTCCGAGCTCGAGGTCGTCGCCGAGGGCGGCTCGATGCCGACGCCGGCGATGCTGGCCTGGGCCCGCGAGCTGCAGGTCGGCAGCTGGTACATGCTCGACTACCGCGGCCGCAACGAGGCGGTTCAGTTGGCCTGGCAGGGCATGCGGCGCCAACTGACGCTGTTCGTCTCGCCGCAAGGCCGGGGTGTGCTGTTCCAGCAGAACCGGCTTGCGGCCTTTCTGCAAGCGGGGCTGATCGTGCCGGCGCAGGACGAATCGCTGACGGTGCGCGCGACGCGCAGCGCGATGGCCAAGCTGGACGGGGATCCGAGCCGGCTGCTCAACTAGGCTTTGCAGCGGTCGCTCGCGACGTCTGCCTGCGCCCGGGTCGGAATGCGCCGTCGCCGACGTCGTTCAGGGTAGAGCGTTCACTGCGTCGGCGACGGCGCATCCCGCCCCGAGAGTCTTGGACTTTCACCCCCACACTGCGCGGGCCTCGCTCCAACCGTGAACAGCGCCAGTCCCCGCTAAGCGGATCAGTGGATCAGGCGATCCTCTTCGTCGACGAAGAGCTCGTCGAGGATCAGCGCATCGGGCTCTTCGCCCAGGCTCCAGAACACCATCAGCACGATGATCTTGAGGTCTTCGAGGTCGATCGGGCCGCCGGGGATCGCGCTGGCGCGGTCGATCACCATCTCCCGCATCGGCGGCGGCAGCACGCCGGCGGATTCCAGGAAGCTGATGAAGCCGATCGAGGCCTCGCCCAGGTGCTCCTGCTCGGCCGGCGAATAGACGCGCAGGCCGCGCTCGGACTGCTCGCCGACATACGACTGCGCCGCGGTGGCGACGCCGTCGAGCCAGGTCAGGGCCTCCTGGATTTCGTCCGACTCGAAGCCCACCGACGACAGCTTGCGGGTCAGCTGGTCATGGTCGGGGCACGCATCGGGCCGCCAGTAGTTTTCGTACAGGTACACGAGCACATCGAACATGGCCCCATGATACTGCAGCCCCCTCAGCCGCGGGCCACCCGCTGGAACAATTGCCCTGGCAGCCGGGAGACTTTACCGTCCATCTCGAGGTCGAGCAGGCGCACGCTCAGCTCGGCCGCCGTGCCGCCGGTGCGGGCCACCAGCGCGTCGAGCGTGACCGGGTCGAAGCCGAGCGCGGCGAGCACCGAATCGCCCCCTTCTGGTGCGCTTTGTGGGGTCTTGGCGCCTGCCGACGCGCCGGTCGGCCGGCGCAGTTCTTCGAGGATGTCGTTCGCCGTCTCGACCAGTTTCGCGCCTTGCTTGATCAGCGCGTGGCAGCCGCGCGCCTGCGGCGAATGGATCGAGCCGGGGATCGCGAACACCTCGCGGCCGCTTTCGTTGGCCATCCGCGCAGTGATCAGCGAGCCCGATTGCACCGCCGCCTCGACCACCAGCGTGCCCTGCGCCAGACCGGCGATGATGCGGTTGCGGCGCGGGAAGTTGACCGCCAGCGGCGGCATGCCAAGCGAGTACTCGCTCACGATCAAACCATTGATGGCAATGCGCTGGCGCAGCGACTGATTGCGCTTCGGGTAGACCTGGTCGAGCCCGGTGCCGACCACCGCGATGGTGCTGGCGGCGCCTTCGAGCCCACCGCCGTGGGCCGCGGCGTCGATGCCGATCGCCAGGCCCGAGACGACCGTCAGGCCGGCGTGGCTCAGGTGGCTGGCGAAGGCGTGCGCGTTCTCGTGGCCCTGCGGCGTCGGGTTGCGGCTGCCGACGATCGCGATCGATTCGGCCTGCAGCAGCTCCAGCCGGCCCTGCGCGTACAGCAGCAGCGGCGGGTCGGCGGTCGTGAGCAGCGCGGCGGGGTAGCGCTCGTCGCCGAGCGTGATCACCGCGCGCGCTTCGGGCGCGTCGGCGCCGAGCCACGCGAGCGTCGCGTTGAGCAGCGCGGCGAGCGAATCCGGCTCGGTCGCGAGGCCCTCGGTCTGACCCGGGCCGGCGACCTCGCGCCGTGCGCCGGTGCTGGCGGCGATCACCGCCTCGGCCGAGCCGAAGGCGGCCAGCAGCTTGCGGGCCGCCTCGCGCCCGAGCTTCGGGGTTTCGGTCAGGCGCAGCCAGGCGCCGAGCTCAGCGGCGTCGATGGCCCCGCCCGGCATCATCAGGGTTGGGTGAAGCGGTCGCCGGCCTGCACCGGCTCCTTGACCGACATGATCAGCGCATAGGACATGCGGTCGAACACGCGGAACACGAACAGCAGCCCGTGGCGCTCGTTCGGCAGCTTGATCGTCGGCTTGGTCGGATCGGTGCTGTCGGTGAGGGTCTCGCCGTCGGTCAGCAGCGCCAGCACGTGGCCGCGCTCCATGCCGTCGCGGGCGCCGCGGTTCAGCGAGACGATCTGGTTCTGCCCGGCCGTCAGCCCGTCGCCGTAGATCGAGACGATCTGGCCCGACATCGGGCCTTGCGGCGAGTGCGGCGCGTAGTTGGTGAACTCGCGCGCCGGCACCAGCGCGAGCCGGTCGCCGACGCCGGCTTCCTGCTTGATGCTGGTGATCGTGAAGGTCGCCGGCACGATCTCGGCCTTGCCGGCCGCGTCGACGCGGTTTTCGCCCGGGCGCGTGTACTCGGCGGCGCCGACGTAGGCGGCCTCGAAACCGAGCACCTCCTTCGTCGTCGGGTCGACCAGCGGCTTCGGCTCGCGGAAGATCCGGTACGAGCTGCCGGCCAGGTCGCCGCGTACATAGGCGGTGTCGCCGGCGCCGAGCAGCGCGTGGCCGACCTGGGTCGCGACGATGCGCGGCGATGCCTCCAGCTCGTTGGTCTGGAAGATCACCGCTTCGGTCAGGAAGGGCTCGATCAGGTTGAACGGGATCGAGGCGATCGAGCCGTCGCCGACGTCCGACGCGCGCACGCGCGGCGAGAGCTTGACGGTGCCGTCGACGCCGCCGATCGGCTGGCCCAGGCGCAGGCGCGCGCGCCCGCCGGTCTTGTCGAGGTACAGGACCTGCCCCGGGTAGATCAGATGCGGATTGCGGATCTGATCCATGTTCATGCCCCAGAGCTCTGGCCAGCGCCACGGGCTCCTCAGGAAGATCCGGGAGATCGCCCACAGCGTGTCGCGCGACTTCACCGTGTACGAATCGGGCGCGTTCGGCGCCAGCTCGGACAGCGCCACGCCGGCCTGCGCGACCTTTTGCGCGGTGCCGCGCTGCTGCGACGAGATCGGGTAGTCGGCGGCGCGTGCCAGCCCGACCACACCGAATGAACCCATCACCGCGAGGCCCGTGACACTTGTGGACAGGCCCAGCAAGGCCCGGCGCATGTGAGAAGCGGATCGATCACGACGGGTCATGTGGGCATCTTTCGGAGCAGGCACTGCTTTTCTGGCGAGTGCGATGGGGTTACTGAGCCGAAAGCGCCAACAGCGGCCGCAGTTCAGCGAAAATCCTCAATCAGTTTCACAGATTTTGCCCCTAAACCCTTGATATCGCAACGAAAGTGACCCGGCGCAGCGCCGCGTGTGAGACCTGTCACACCTGCGGCCTGTTGCGCCGGTCCGACAGCGTCCGCGGCACCCCTGCCGAGACCCGTTCCAATCCCCGACATGGCCAAGCTCCACATCCTGCGCTACCCCGATCCGCGCCTGCACACCGTCGCCAAGCCGGTCGCGCAGGTCGATGCCCGCATCCGCCAGCTCGTCGCCGACATGCTCGAGACGATGTACGAGGCCGACGGCGTCGGCCTGGCCGCGACCCAGGTCGACGTGCACGAGCGCGTGATCGTGATCGACACCTCCGAGGCGCGCGACGATCCGCGGGTGTTGATCAACCCCGAGATCATCTGGCGCAGCGAGGAGAAAACGCTGACCGACGAGGGCTGCCTGTCGGTCCCGGCGATCTACGACAAGGTCTCGCGCCATGCGAAGGTCGTGGTGCGCGCACTCGACGAAAAAGGGGCGACGCACGAGTTCGAGGCCGAAGGGCTGCTCTCGATCTGCGTCCAGCACGAGATGGATCATCTGATCGGCAAGGTCTTCGTCGAGTACCTGAGCCAGCTCAAGCGCGACCGCATCAAGAGCAAGATGATCAAGAAGACGCGCGAAGAAGAGAAGAATTGAGGGCCGCATGAACGTCGCCTTCGCCGGCACGCCGGAGTTCGCCCGCGTCGCGCTCGAAGCGCTGCAGCACGCGGGCTTCCGGATCGGCCTGGTGCTGACCCAGCCGGACCGCCCGGCCGGCCGCGGGATGGCGCTCCAGGCTTCTCCGGTCAAGGCCTTCGCGCTCGCCCACGGCATCCCGGTCGCGCAGCCGCGCAGCCTGCGCCTGGACGGCAAGTACCCCGACGACGCCGCAGCCGGCCAGGCGGCGCTCGCCGCGGCGCGGCCCGACGTGCTGGTCGTCGCCGCCTACGGCCTGATCCTGCCGCAGTGGGTGCTGGACTTGCCGCGCCTGGGTTGCCTGAACATCCACGCCTCGCTGCTGCCGCGCTGGCGCGGCGCCGCGCCGATCCACCGCGCGATCGAGGCCGGCGACGCGCGCACCGGCATCACGATCATGCAGATGGACGCCGGGCTGGACACCGGCGGCATGCTGCTGGTCGAGTCGCTCGCGATCGCCCCGGACGACACGACCGCGAGCCTGCACGACCGGCTCGCGCCGCTCGGCGGCCGGCTGATCGTCGAGGCGCTCGAGCTCGCGGCCTGCGGCGGCCTGGCCGAGCGGCCGCAGCCGCCGGAGGGCGTCAGCTACGCGCACAAGATCGACAAGGCCGAGGCGGCGATCGATTGGCGCGAGCCGGCGGTCGCGATCGAACGCCGGCTGCGCGCGTTCGACCCGTTCCCGGGTGCGACCGGCCGGCTCGCCGGCGAGACCGTCAAGTGCTGGCGCGGCGCGGCCGCCGACCACGCCGACGCCACCGCGCCCGGCACCGTGCTGGCCGCGGACGCGCGCGGCGTCACGGTCGCCTGCGGCGCCGGCGCGCTGCGGCTGACCGAGCTGCAGCGCGCCGGCGGCAAGCGGCTGCCGGCCGCGGCCTTCCTGCAAAGCCGGCCGATCACCCCCGGAATGATCTTCGAGCCGCGTGCGGATTGAACTGCGCGGCAGAATCCGCATCTGAGGATCACCTTTCCCCTCTTTCGGAGCCTGACTCGATGTTCAACCTGCTGAAGACCGCCGTGCTGATGGCTGCGATCACGGCGCTGTTCATGGCGATCGGTTCGCTGCTCGGGGGCCAGCGCGGCATGCTGCTGGCGCTCGTCGTCGCGCTCGGCATGAACGTGTTCAGCTACTGGTTCTCCGACGCGCTGGTGCTGAAGATGTACAACGCGAAGCAGGTCGACGAGACCTCGGCGCCGCAGTTCTACCGGATGATCCAGGAACTCGCGCGCAACGCGCAGTTGCCGATGCCCAAGGTCTACCTGATCGAGGAGGACGCGCCGAACGCGTTCGCGACCGGCCGCAATCCCGAGCACGCGGCGGTCGCCGCGACCACCGGCATCCTGCGCGTGCTGAGCGAGCGCGAACTGCGCGGCGTGATGGGCCATGAGCTCGCGCACGTGCGGCATCGCGACATCCTGATCAGCACGATCAGTGCGACGATGGCCGGCGCGATCTCGATGCTCGCGAATTTCGCGATGTTCTTCGGCGGCCGCGACAGCGAGGGCCGTTCGACCAACCCGGTCGTCGGCATCCTGGTGATGATCCTGGCGCCGCTGGCGGCCAGCCTGATCCAGATGGCGATCAGCCGGGCGCGCGAGTTCGAGGCCGACCGCGGCGGCGCGGAGATCTCGGGCGATCCGCAGGCCCTGGCCAGCGCGCTGCAGAATATCCACCGGGCCACGCAAGGGCTGCCGATGGAGGCGGCCGAGCGCCACCCGGAAACGGCGCAGATGATGATCATGAACCCGCTCTCCGGCGGCGGGCTGCGGGGCTTGTTCTCGACCCACCCGTCGACCGAGGAGCGCGTCGCGCGCTTGCTCGCGATGGCGCCGGTCGGCGCGCACTAGGCTCCGCTCGAGGCGCAACGGCGCCAACGATCGCACAAAAGCGGCGCAAAAAGCCCGTTGATCGCGGGTTAAGTGGGGCTGCGCAGGTGATATGGTTTGTCTTCCTCGACGTCTGTCGGAGAGAGTGATAGTGAGTAAAAGTTACCAATTCCCGACGTCTTTTCTCTGGGGCGCGGCCACCTCGGCCTACCAGATCGAGGGCTCGCCGCTCGCGGATGGCGCGGGCCCCAGCATCTGGCACCGCTTCGTGCGCACGCCGGGGATGGTCGCGAATGGCGACACCGGCGACGTCGCCTGCGATCACTACCGGCGCATGAAGGACGACGTCGCGATGATGAAGCGGCTCGGCCTGAGCGCCTACCGCTTCAGCATCGCCTGGGGGCGCGTGATGCCCGAGGGCCGCGGCCGCGTCAACGAAGCGGGTCTCGGTTTCTATGAGCGCCTGGTCGACACCTTGCTCGAGAACGGCATCGAGCCGCTCGCGACGCTCTACCACTGGGACATGCCGCTCGCGCTCGACAACCTCGGCGGCTGGCTCAATCCCGAGGCCGCCGACTGGTTCGCCGACTACGCGGGCGTGATGTTCAAGCGCCTGGACGGCCGCGTGAAGAAGTGGGCGACGCTGAACGAGCCCTGGGTCGTCGCCGACGGCGGCTACCTGCACGGCGCGCTCGCGCCCGGCCACAAGAACCTGTTCGAGGCGCCGATCGCCTCGCACCAGCTGCTGCGCGCGCACGGCAAGGCGGTGCAGGCGTATCGGGCCCTCGGCAAGCACGAGGTCGGTCTGGTCGTGAACCTCGCGCCCAAGCACGCCGCGACCAAGCAGCCGGAAGACATCGCCGCCGCGCGCCGTGCCGACGCCTACATGAACCGCCAGTACCTCGACCCGGTCTTCCTCGGAAAGTACCCGGAGGAAATGACGGAGATCTTCGGCGAGGCCTGGCCCGAGTGGCCCGCGGAGGACTACGAATTGATCGGCCA
>DASYCA010000272.1:0-21362 GCA_036500445.1 Burkholderiaceae bacterium
CCGGGTTTGCCGTCCGGACGCGGGAAGGGCAGCGGCTGCGAGAGCGACTTCACGCCGGCCTGCACCAGGTCGGCGCCGCTGAACACCGCGACCACACCCGGCATCGCCAGCGCGGCGGAAGCATCCACCGAAAGGATGCGGGCGTGCGCATACGGCGAGCGCAGGAACGCCACGTGTGCCTGGTCGGCCACCAGCACGTTGTCGACGAACTGGCCCTTGCCGACCAGCAGCGAGGCGTCCTCGACGCGCTTGACGGCGCGGCCGCTGCCGAAACGGGTGGCGAGATTCTCGATCGTGCTGCTCATGCGGAACTTCCCTGCCTGATGGGTTCGGACGTTGTTCGGATAGAGCCGCTACCCTACACGGTTCACAGCGTGTGCGTGCGATCGCCGCGCGAGAAGCCCAGCGGCGCGGCGGTGAACGCCGGGTCGCAGCCGGTCGCGAATGCGATCACCTTGAACAGCTCGCCCATCTCGTGCTCGGTCAGCAGCTTCTGGGTGTGGGCGATCGTCTTCACGTCGGCACCTTCCAGGTCAGCGAGCACGCCGCAGTTCATCAGGAAGTGCGCCTGCGTCGTGTAGCCGACGACCTCCAGGCCCGCGTCCTGCGCGGCGACGGCGATGCCGGTGAAGTCGACGTGGGCGGTGATGTCCTTCTGGCCGACGTCGACGAGCGGATCGGTGTCGGCCAGGTGGGCGCGGTGGCACATCAGCGTGCCGCCGGTTCGCTGCGGGTGGTAGTACTCGGCCTCGGGGAAGCCGTAGTCGATGAAGAGCGCCACGCCGCGCGTCAACCGCTCGGCGAGCGTCGCGATGAAGGCCTCGGCCTGCGGGTGGATCTCGGTCACGGTGCCGGGCGCGAAGGGGCCATCGACGGGCGGGCGCAGCGCGGTCGGGCGTTCGCGCCAGGCCAGGCGCGCCGCGTCGCCCTCACCTTCGATGACGACGCCGCGCTCGGCCCAGGCCGTGCCATCGAAATGCAGCAATTGAACCGGCATCGCGTCCAGCACCTCGTTGCCGACGACGACACCGCCGATCGCCTCGGGCAGCGCATCGACCCAACGCACCTTGTCGCCGAAAGTGACAAGCCGCTCGCGCTGGCGCTCGCGCAGCACGCCGGAGAGGTCGACGATGGTGTAGCGCGTGACCGTGTCGCCGAGCGCTTCCAGCAACTGATGCGCGAGCGCGCCCGAGCCGGCGCCGAACTCCCAGACCTCGCCGCTGTCGCAGGCCGCCAGCGCCTGCGCGACCTGGCGCGCGAGCGCGCGGCCGAACAGCGGCGAGAGTTCCGGCGCGGTGACGAAATCGCTGCCCGACCCGGGCAGCAGCCCGAATTTCAGGCTCGCGTTCGCGTAGTAGCCGAGGCCGGGCGCGTACAGCGCGATCGCCATGAAGCGGTCGAACGGCAGCCAGCCGTGGTCGCGCGCGATGGCCGCGTGCAGGAGTCGGGCGAGTGGCGACCATACACTGGCCGATACACTGGTATTTGCGCGGGAAGACATCGCGCCATTGTAGAAACCCCGAACAGGAACCCGCGCCACCATGCCCCCCCCCTCCCTCCCGACCGCCGCCGAGCGCCCGGTCGTGCTCGTCACCGGCGCCGCGAAGCGACTCGGGCGCGAGATCGCACTCACGCTCGCGGCGGCGGGCTGGGATGTCGCGGTTCACTACCGCGGCTCCGAGGCCGAGGCGATCGAGACCGTCGCGGATTGCCGCGCGCGCGGCGCGGCCCGCGCCGAGGCCTTCCGCGCCGACCTCGCGCAGGAAGCCGACGCGCGCGCGCTCGTGCCGCGCGTCGCGGCCGCGCTCGGCCGGATCGACGCGGTGGTCAACAGCGCCTCGCTGTTCGACCCGGACACCGCCGCCGATTTCAGCCTCAAGACGCTCGACGCCCACCTGCACGTCAACACCGCCGCCGCGATCCTGCTCGCCCAGGCGCTGCACGGGCAGCTCGCCGCACGCCAGCGCTTTGGTGCGGTCGTGAACCTGCTCGACCAGAAGCTGCACAACCTGAATCCGGACTTCTTCAGCTACACCTTGTCGAAGGCCGCGCTGGAGGCCGCGAACACGATGCTCGCGCTGGCGCTCGCGCCCTGGGTGCGCGTCGTCGGCGTCGCGCCCGGCCTCACGCTGGGCAACCCGATGCTCGACGACGCGCGCTTCGAGCAACTGCACAAGCTGTCGCCGCTCGGCCGCTCGTCGACGCCGGCCGACATCGCCCACGCGGTCCGCTTCGCGCTGGAGAATCGGGCCCTGACCGGCACGACGCTGGTCGTCGACGGCGGCCAGCACCTGGTGCGCCAGGGGCGCGATTTCGCGCTGATGTCCGTTCCGCCGTCCGTCCCGCCGACCTCTCCCTGATCCACCTTCAATCCACCATGAACGCAGCTCTCGACGGCAACCAGGTGCTGGCCTTCTCCGGCTTCCGCTTCAACGCCAACCTCGGCCTGCTCGCGCACGAGCTTCAATCGGCCCAGCCGATCGAGGTCACCGCGCAGCTCAACATGGGCAGCCAGCCGCTGCGCCCCGAGGTGGATCAACTCGCCGCGGTGCTCGACTACCGGGAGGTGCGCCAGCTGATCATCGACGAGTGCACCGCCATCCACGTCAACCTGCTCGAGAGCCTGACCGGCAAGCTGTGCCAGCGCCTGCTCGCGCTGCCGAACGTGGTCGGCGTGCGCATCCGCATCGTCAAGCTCGAGATCTTTCCGGATTGCACCGTCTCGATCGAAAAGCAGGCGGGAGTGTGGGCCTCATGAGCGCCGTGCTGGAACCCCAGGACGCGAAACTGTCGGTCGAGCTGCAGAAGCTGTCCAAACGCCTGCACCGCCAGGTCGGCCAGGCGATCGTCGACTTCAACATGATCGAAGAAGGCGACAAGGTCATGGTCTGCGTCTCGGGCGGCAAGGACAGCTATGCGCTGCTCGACCTGCTGATCAAGCTGCGGGCGCGCGCGCCGATCGGGTTCGAGATCGTCGCGGTGAACCTCGACCAGAAGCAGCCGGGCTTTCCGGACCACGTGCTGCCCGAGTACCTCGCAAAGCTCGGGATCCCGTTCCACATCGAGAACCAGGACACGTATTCCATCGTCAAGCGCGTGATCCCCGAGGGCAAGACGATGTGCAGCCTGTGTTCGCGACTGCGGCGCGGCATCCTGTACCGCGTCGCCGGCGAGCTCGGCGCGACCAAGATCGCGCTCGGCCACCACCGCGACGACATGCTTCAAACCCTGTTCATGAACATGTTCTTCGGCGCCAAGCTGAAAGGCATGCCGGCCAAGCTCGTCAGCGACGACGGCAAGAACGTCGTGATCCGCCCGCTGGCCTACGTCAGCGAGGTCGATCTCGAGCGCTGGGCGGCGCACCGCGCGTTCCCGATCATCCCGTGCACGCTGTGCGGCAGCCAGGACAACCTGCAGCGCGTGCAGACGAAGAAGATGCTGCGCGAGTGGGAGCGCCAGTTCCCGGGCCGCTCCGACAACCTGTTCAAGGCGATGGGGAACATCGTCCCGTCGCACCTGATGGACCGGAACCTCTACCCGTTCGAGACACTCCAAGCCACTGGCGTGGCCGATGCCGCGGGGGATCGTGCGTTCGATGACGGCGACGATTGCGCGACCCCGAGCGGCATCGCGATCCAGCCGAAGCTTTGAGGGCCGACGCACGACCCTCGGGAGACGCCTCATGACGCTGTTCAGATCGGTCTGGCTGGGCGCCCTCGCGCTGGCTTTCGTCGGCTGCGCGAGCCTGAACACGCTGAGCAGCGACGTTTCCACCTACGGGCCCTGGCCGGCCGAGCGCCACCCGGCGAGCTTCGCGTTCGAGCGCCTGCCGTCGCAGCAGGAGCATCCGCAGCGCCAGCAGCAGCTGGAAGACGCGGCGCGCGGGGCGGTCGAGGCGGCAGGCTTTCGGGCCGCGCCCGACCTGGCCAGCGCCGAGTACCTGATGCAGGTCGGCGCGCGAATCAGCAGCAGCGACCCCTGGGTCTACAACGACGCGCTGTTCTGGCGCGGTGGCTGGCGCTACGGCGGAGGCGGCCCGGGACGCTGGGGCCGCGGCCCGGGGCCGTTCTGGGGGGTCGGCGGCGGCTGGGGCTATGCCGGCCCGGCCTACTTCGACCGCGAGGTCGCGCTGCTGATCCGCGACCGCAAGACCGGGCAGCTGCTGTACGAGGCGCGCGCCCACAACGAAGGCCCGTCGCCGACGATCGACGCACTGCTGCCCGCGATGTTCGCCGCCGCGATGAAGGATTTCCCGGGCACCGGCCCGAACCCGCGCTCGGTGACGACCCGGATTTCGCAGGAGTAAGGCCCCCTCTCCCGCAAGCGGGCGAGGGAGAAAAGCTACTCCACTGGCACCGGATCCGCCTTCGCCGCGATCGCCCGCAGATCGCCTTCCCAGCCCGCCAGCGTCTGCACCGCGTGCCGGCGCTGCGCGGCACTGGTGCCGTTGTGCAGCGTCGCCGCGAACCCGCAGTTGAACGCCGACAGGCGCTCCCAGTAGCGCCGGTAGGCCTCGCTCGGCGAGCGCTCGATGCGCTCGGCGTAGGCCCGCAGCGCGGCTTCGGCCTGCTCGCGCGTGGCCTTGCCCTGCGTCAGCTGGCGCAACAGCTCCAGCGCGTCGCGCTGGCGCGCCTGGCGCTCGCTCAGCCACAGCGCCGGATCGAACGGCGAACGCGCGAGCGCGGCGCCCATGCTGGCGCGCTGGCCCGTGTCGAGCTTGCCGTACAGCATCTCGGCGCGCTCGACGGTGCGCTTGAGCGTCGCGGCGGCGCGCTTGGACGGGTCGGCTTGCAGGTAGTCGTCGGCGAACTCCTCGTTGACCTTCGCGTAGCGGCCCTCGATGTGCGTGATCTGCTCCGGCGTGATCGTCAGCACGATCTCGGCGGCGGCCGGCACGGCGTGGTCGAACGCGGTCTCGGCGCGTTTGATCAAGTCGGCCTGCCATTCGCAGACGCGCGCGCCGGTCGTGTCGGCCGTCACCTCGAGCTCGGCCCGCGCGAGCAGCGCCGCGTAGTCGGGCAGCTCGCTGCGCCGATGCCAGCGGAACCACTGCGCGAGCGCGGCCTCGGCCTTCACGGTCTGGGCGCCGTTGAAGTCGACATAGCGGTCCAGCCACCAGTACACCAGGCTGGGCGCGGTGCTGTAGCCCAGGCGCAGCGCGCTGCAGCCGCCGAACAGGCCCAGCACGAGGCACAAGGCCGCGATAATCGCGGGTCGCACCAGAGGCAACCGGAGGAGACTAGACATGGCGCTCGATATCGTGATCATGGCCGCGGGCAAAGGCACCCGCATGAAATCCGACCTGCCCAAGGTACTGCATCAACTCGCCGGCAGGCCCCTATTGCAGCACGTCTTGGAGACAGCGGGCGACCTGGGGGCCGACGCGATCGTCGTGATCACCGGCCACGGTGCCGAGACGGTCGAGGCGCGCGTCCAGGCACCGAACCTGGGCTTCGTGCGCCAGATACCCCAGCTAGGCACCGGCCACGCGGTCCAGCAGGCCGTGCCGAAGCTGCACGACGCGGGCACGACGCTGATCCTGAACGGCGACGTCCCGCTGATCGAGGCCGCGACCGCGCGCGCGCTCGTCGAGGCCTGCGGCGGCACGCGCTTGGCGCTGCTGACGGTCGACCTCGCCGACCCGACCGGCTATGGCCGCATCGTGCGCAACGCGCCCGGCGGCGAAGGAAAAGGCGGCGAGGTGCGCGGCATCGTCGAGCACAAGGACGCCAGCCCGGCGCAGCGCGCGGTGCGCGAGGTCTACACCGGCGTGATGGCCGCGCCGACGGCCCCACTGAAACGCTGGCTCGCGGCGCTCAAGAACGACAACGTGCAGGGCGAGTTCTACCTGACCGACGTGGTCGCGATGGCGGTCGCCGACGGCGTCGAGGTCGTCGCCGCGCAGCCGAAAAGTGAAACCGAGGTGCTGGGCGTCAACAGCCCGGTCCAGCTCGCCGACCTCGAGCGCCGCTACCAGCGCCGCGTCGCCGAGGCGCTGATGGAGGCCGGCGTGCGCCTGGCCGACCCGGCCCGCTTCGACGTGCGCGGCACGCTGCGCTGCGGCGCGGACGTCGACATCGACGTCAACTGCGTCTTCGAGGGCACGGTCACGCTCGGCAACGACGTGCGCGTCGGCGCGAACTGCGTGATCCGCAACGCGACGATCGCGGCCAACGCGGTGATCCACCCGTTCACTCACATCGACGGCGAGGCGCTCGGCGTGCAGGTCGGCGCCGGCTCGCTGATCGGCCCGTTCGCACGGCTCCGGCCGGGGGCGGTGCTCGGCGAAGAAGTCCACATCGGCAACTTCGTCGAGGTCAAGAACACGACCATGGGCCGCGGCGCGAAGGCGAACCACCTCGCCTACCTGGGCGACGCGAGCGTCGGCGAGCGCGTCAACTACGGCGCCGGCAGCATCACCGCGAACTACGACGGCGCGAACAAGCACCGCACCGTGATCGGCGCCGACGTGCACGTCGGCAGCAACTGCGTGCTGGTCGCGCCGGTCACGCTCGGCGACGGCGCGACGATCGGCGGCGGCTCGACGATCACGCGCGACGTCCCGGCCGGGCAGCTGGCCGTCGCGCGCGCGCGCCAGGCCGTGATCGCCGGGTGGACCCGGCCAGTGAAAGGCCCAAAGGCCGCGAAGTAACCTGCGGCCGGCCCCCGGCCGCGCGGGGCAGCGCGCTTCAGCCGCGGTCTTCGAAATTCGGCGGCCGCTTTTCGATGAACGCCGTCACCGCCTCGCGGTGCTCCCAGGTCTTGTGCGCGAGCGCCTGCGCGCCGGCCGACTGCTCCAGCAGGCTGTCCAGGCCGACCTGCTGGCCCTCGCGCAGCAGCCGTTTCGTCAGCCGCAGCGTCGGCCCCGGGTTCGCCGCGATCCGCGCCGCCAGCGCGTGCGCCTCGGCCAGCAGCGATTCGTGCGGCACGACCCGCGAGACCAGCCCGCAGGCCAGCGCCTCGGCGGCGCTCAGCGCGTCGCCGGTGAACGACATCTCGAGCGCCTTGGACATGCCGACCACGCGCGGCAGCAGCCAGGCGCCGCCGTCGCCGGGCACGATGCCGACCTTGATGAAGCTCTCGGCGAAGCTCGCCTTCTCGGACGCGATGCGGATGTCGCACATGCAGCTCAGGTCGCAGCCCGCGCCGATCGCCGCGCCGTTGACCGCCGCGATCGTCGGCACCTCGATGTTGTAGAGCGCGCGCGTCAGCCGCTGGATGCCGTGCCGGTATTCGTCGCGGATCGCCGCCGGCGTGAGCGCGTCGTCGAAGAAGCGCCGCATGTCCTTGACGTTGCCGCCCGACGAGAACACCGGGTCGGCGCCGGTCAGCACCACGACCCGCACCGAGGCGTCGCGCGCGACCTCCTCGCACAGCGCGATGAACTCGGCCACGGCGGTGTTGCCGGTCAGCGCGTTGCGGGTCGCGGGCTGGTTCATCGTCACCGTCAGGATGCCGCCGTCGCGGGCTTGCTGCAGAAAGGTCATCGGGGATCTCCGTCGAAGAGGTGCATCAGAAGCGGGCAGCGGCGAGCGAGTCGAGCGCGAAGTCGACCGCGCCGAGCGCCTGCGGGCCGCTCCACCAGGCACGCCCGACCTGGCGCGACCAGTACGCCGGCGAGCCGGCCTCGACGCGCCATTCGCGCAGCCGGCGCGTGTAGAGTTGAAGATCGAACTCGGCGCTGATGCCGATCGCGCCGTGCACCGCGTGGCCGCCGGCGGCGACGACCTCGGCCGCCTCGCCCGCCGCGACCATCGCGATCGCCGCCAGGCGCCGGTCCGGCAGGTGGGTGTCCGACGCGAAGCACAGCTGCGCCGCGATGCGGGCCGCGCAGGCCTGCTCCGCCATCGCGCTGAGCTGGTGCTGGACGGCCTGGAAACTGCCGACCGGCTTGCCGAACTGGACCCGCTGCTTCGCGTGCTCCAGCGACATCTCCAGCACCCGCTCGACCGCGCCGGCGATCTGCGCCGCGCACAGCGCCGCGTGCAGCGCGAGGCGGGCGTCGGGCTCGACGACGCCGTCGACCGCGGCCAGCGTGATCGGGCCCGCGGGCCAGCTGCGGCCGGCGTGCGCGAGCACGCCGCGCGCGGACATCGTCTCGGCAAACGGCAAGGGCATCGCGTGACGGCCGCAGGCCTGCACCAGCGGCAGCACGTCGGCGAGCGTCAGGCCCGCGCCGCCTTGCGCCTCGGGCACCAGCGCGTCGGCAAAGCCGGAATCTGCCAGCGTGGACCACAGCGCGTCGGCGGCCGCTCTCGGCCCCCTCGCGCGTTCGGTCGCGCGTTCGGTCTCGCGTTCGATCGCCCGCACGACAGCGGGCGAGCAGCGCTCGGCGAGCAGCTGGCCGAAGGCGGTCTCGAGTTCGTTGTGCATCGCTTCTCCTATCTCAGACCGAGGCCGCGCGCGATCATGCCGCGCAGCACTTCGCGCGTGCCGCCGCGCAGCGAGAACGCCGGCGCGACCTGAGAGACGTAGCGCAGCGTGCGCGCCAGGCCCTCCGGCAGCGGCGCCCAGGGGTCGTCGCCGAGCGCGTCGGCGATCGCGGCGGGCAGGAACTGCTCGAGCGTCGTGCCCAGGTCCTTCACGAGCGCGGCCTCGACGATCGGGCTCTCGCCGGCGGCCAGGCGCCCGTTGACCGAGACCGACAGGCTGCGCAGCACCGTCAGCGTCGCGAGCACGCGGCCGGCGAGCGCGAGCGACGCTTCCGACGGATCGCCCTGCGTGCGCAGGTACGCGAGCCACTCGTCGAGCAGCACCACGCTGGAGTAGATCCGCTCGGGGCCGGAGCGCTCGAACGCGAGCTCGGAGGTGACCTGGCGCCAGCCGTCGCCCTCGGCGCCGATCAGCGCGTCCTCGGCGAGTTGAACGCCGTCGAAGAAGACCTCGCAGAAATGCGAATCGCCGGCCAGGTCGGCGATCGGGCGGATCGTGACGCCGGGCAGCGACAGGTCGACGATCACCTGCGACAGGCCCTTGTGCCGGTCTCCGGCCTCGCCCGAGGTCCGCACCAGCGCGATCATGTACTGCGAGCGGTGCGCGTTGGTGGTCCATATCTTCTGGCCGTCGAGCCGCCAGCCGGTCGCGTTGCGCGTCGCGCGGGTGCGCACGCTCGCGAGGTCGGAGCCCGAGCCCGGCTCGCTCATGCCGATGCAGAAGAAGGCCTCGCCGCGGCAGATGCGCGGCAGGTAGAACGCGGCCTGCGCCGGCGTGCCGAATTTCAGGATGTGCGGCGCGCTCTGGCGGTCGGCGATCCAGTGCGCACCGACCGGCGCGCCGGCGCGCAGCAGCTCCTCCACCAGCACGAAGCGCGCGAACAGGCTGCGCCCGCCGCCGCCGTGCTCGGTCGGCAGGGTCAGGCCGATCCAGCCGCGGGCGCCGAGCGCACGGCTGAACTCGGCGTCGAAGCCGCTCCAGGTGCGCGCGCGCCGCTCGGGCGGCATGCCGCGCACCGCCTCGGTGAGAAAGGCCCGCACCGGCGCACGCAGCGCCTCGGCCTCGGCGGGAATGCGGGTCAGGGTCAATGAATCGAACACTCAGATCACCTTCTGCGATTGAAGCGCCGCGATGCGCGCGGCATCCAGCCCGAGCTTCGCCGCGAGCACCTCGGCGGTGTGCTGCCCGAGCGTCGGCGGGGCGTTGCGGTACTCGACCGGCGTGGCCGAGAGCTTGATCGGGTTCGCGACCAGCGGGATGCGCCCGGCCGTCGGGTGCTCGACCTCGATCCGCATGCCGCGGTGCTGCACCTGCGGGTCGGCGAAGACCTGCTCGATGTTGTTGATCGGGCCGCAGGGCACGTCGAAGGCTTCGAGCACGGCGACCCACTCGGCGGTGGTCCGGCGCAGCGTGCGCTCGCGCAGCAGCCGGATCAGCTCGATCCGGTTCGCGACCCGCCCGACATTGGTCGCGAAGCGCTCGTCGCGGCCCCACTGCGGCTCGCCGATCGCCTCGCACAGGCGCGCGAACTGGCCGTCGTTGCCGACCGCGATGATGACGTCGCCGTCGGCGGTCGGGAAGTCCTGGTAGGGCACGACGTTCGGGTGCGCGTTGCCCAGGCGCTTCGGCGAGACGCCGCCATAGAGGTAGTTCATCGACTGGTTCGCCATGCACGCGAGCTGAACGTCGAGTAGCGCGAGGTCGATGTGCTGGCCCTGCCCGCTGCGGTCGCGGTGCGCCAGCGCGGCGAGGATGGCGTTGGAGGCATACAGGCCGGTCAGCAGGTCGGTGACCGCGACACCGACCTTCAACGGGCCGGCGCCTTCTTCCGCGTCCGAGCGGCCGGTCACGCTCATCAGGCCGCCCATCGCCTGCATCAGGAAGTCGTAGCCGGCGCGCGGCGCGTACGGGCCGGTCTGGCCGAAGCCGGTGATCGAACAGTAGACCAGGCGCGGGAAGTCCTTCGCGAGCGTCGCGTGGTCGAGCCCGTACTGTGCGAGGCCGCCGAGCTTGTAGTTCTCGATCAGCACGTCGGCCTGCGCGACCAGCTCGCGCACCAGCGATTGACCGGCCGCGGTCGTGATGTCGATCGTGACCGACTTCTTGTTGCGGTTGGTGCACAGGTAGTAGGCTGCGTCGCGCGTCGGGGTGCCGTCGCGGTCCTTCAGGAACGGCGGGCCCCAGGTGCGGGTGTCGTCGCCGACGCCGGGGCGTTCGACCTTGATCACCTCGGCGCCCAGATCGCCGAGTAGCTGCGCGGCCCACGGGCCGGCGAGCACGCGCGACAGGTCGAGCACCTTCACATGCGAGAGCGCGCCGCTCATCGCTCAGGCCGCCAGCATGTGCAAGCCCGATCCGAGGTGCGCGGCCCCGTCGATCTGGATCAGCTGCCCGGTCATCAGGTGGCCGGCCGGGCTCGCGAGGAACGCGACCAGTTCGGCGACTTCCTCGACGCTGGTCGCGCGGCCCATCGGCGTGGCCTGTACGAGCCGGTCGAGCATCGTCTTCGCGGCCTCGCCGGCCAGGCCTTCGGTGAGCACCGCGCCGGGGCCGATGCAGTTCAGCGCGATGTCGTCCGGCGCCCATTCGAGCGCGAGCGTGCGCATCAGGCCGAGCACGCCGGCGCGCGCGGCGATCGAGTGCGCGATGCCCATCGAGCCGCGGTCCACGCCCGACAGCGAGATGTTGACGACCGAGCCCTTGCGCGCCTTCAGGAACGGGTAGGCCGCCTTCGTGACGACGAAGATCGCCGACAGGTTGACGTCGATCACCGCGTCCCAGCCCTTGCGGCTGATGCCGGTCGCCGGCGCGAAGAACTGGCCGCCCGCGTTGTTGACCAATAGATCGATGCCCTGGCGCTCGCCGACCTTTTTCACGAGCGCCTCGACCGCCTCGGTCTCGCGCACGTTGCAGGGCTCGAAGCTGAATCGGCCGGCCAGGCCTTCGGCGAGGCGGCCGGTCTCGGCCAGCGCGTCGGGGCGGCGCCCGGTGCCGAACACGTCCATGCCGAGCGCCATCAGGCGCAGCGCGATGCCGCGGCCGATGCCGGAGCCGGCGCCGCTGATGAACGCCGAGCGGCCGGCGTGGACGGCGGGGCGCATCACGTGGACCGCGGAAGACGGGGTGGTCATGACAGGATTCCTCGTGGGTTCGTTTTTCGACTCGTCAGAAGGGCCGGCGCGGGCCGCCGATCGCCGGCGTCGCGCTGCGCGGCGGGCGCTGGCCGTCGAACAGCGCCGGGAACATCGGCACGTGCTCGCCCGAGGGCAGCGCCTGCGTCACCGCGCCGGGGCGCAGCGCGCGGATCATGGCCAACGCCTCCTCGGGGCGGCGCACGTCGCCGCACGGGATCTGCAGCGCGCGCATCGTCGCGAGCACGTCGCCGCGGCGCTGCGGCAGGGTCCAGGCCTCGACCGCGCCGTCGAACTCGACCGCCTTCGCGATGCGTTCCTTGATCGGCGCCTCACGCGCGCCGATCAGCGGCCGGAGCTTGTTCCAGTAGGTGTCCAGGCCGCCCAGGATGTAGACGAAGCCGTCGGCGCAGCGGTAGATCGACGACGGCGCGGACGCGCGGTCGCGGTTGCCCATCGGCGGGTCGAGCGCATCGCCCTCGCCGATCGCCAGCTGCGCCGGGCCGATCAGCATGCCGGCGGCGACCTCCATCATCGAGAGGTCGATCAGGCAGCCGCGCAAGCCCGGGTCGAGCATCGCCATCGCGCAGGACATGCCGGCGAAGACGCCGCTGAACATGTCCACGGGCCAGCCGGTCGACAAGCGCGGCGAGCCGTCCTCGTTGCCGTTGAGCATCGCAAAGCCCGATTCGCATTGCGCGATCGTGTCCATGCAGGGCCGGGCGTCCTGCTGGCCGTAGCCGGAGACGAGCGCGATCACCAGGTGCGGGAAGCGCGCACGCAGGCTCGGGCCGTCCAGCCCGAGGCCTTTCAGCGAGGTCGGCGCGAGGTTGCAGATGAAGCAATGCGCGTCGGCCAGCATCGCGTCGAGCGCCGCGCGGTCTGCCGGCTCGCGCAGGTTCAGCACCCGGCTCGCTTTTCCCGTGTTGAAGCTGCGCGCGTAGTAGCTGCCGAAGACGTTGCCGGGCAAGGTGCGCACGCCGTCGCCGGCCGAAGACTCGACCTTGGTGACCTCGGCGCCGAAGTCCGCGAGGTACTGCGCCGCGGTCGGGCCGGCGATGAACTGCGACAGGTCGACGACACGCCGGCCCGCCAGCGGCCGCGGCAGGCCTTCGTGCGAACCCGCCTGCACCTCTTCACTCATGGATGACCCGTTTCGCCTTGTGCACCGTGCGCGGCAGCGTCCCCGCGGGCACGACCTCGACGTGGAAACGCACCTGCAGCTTCTCGCGCAGCTTGTGCGACAGCCGCTCGCCGATGTCGGCCGGCGCGCTCGCCTCGGGCTCGACGCGCAGCTTCACGCCGGTCAGGAAGCCGGTCTTCGGGTCCTTCACGCTGTCGTCCAGCACCAGCACGTATTCGTTGGTCAGGCCGGGGAAGGCGCGCACGATGTCCTCGACCGCGGTCGGGAACAGGTTGACGCCGCGGATGATCAGCATGTCGTCGGCGCGGCCGAGCACGCCGCCAGTGAGGCGCGCGTGGGTGCGGCCGTCGGGTGCGGTGCGGCTGTCGCGCACGACCATGTCGCCGGTCCACCAGCGCACCAGCGGGCAGGCCTGCTTGTCCAGGTGGGTCAGCACCAGCACGCCGCGCTCGCCGTCGGCGACCGGCTCGCAGGTGTCCGGGTGCAGCACTTCCACGTAGATGAAATCTTCGGCGAGCGTCGGGCCGATCTGGGCCGCGGTGTCCCAGCCGATAGGCTGGCATTCGAGCGCGCCGTAGCAGTCGAACATCTTCGCGCCCCACTGGCGCTCCAGGCGTTCGCGCGTGCCGGGGATGCTGGCCCCCGGCTCGCCGCCGACGCAGACCATCTTCACGGTCGACGCCGCGAGGTCGCGGCCCATCTTCTCGGCCGCCTCGGCCATGTGGGCCATGAACGACGGCGTGCCGATCACGCAGCGGCTCTTGTACTGGAAGATGGTCTCGATCTGGCGCTCGGTGTCGCCCGAGGACGCCGGGATCACGAGCGCGCCGAGGTGCTGCGCCGCGAGCGTGGCGCCCAGGCCGCCGACGAACCAGGCGTAGTTGAACATGCACTGGAAGACGTCGCCGCGGCGCAGGCCCTGCGCGTACAGGTAGCGCGCGTACAGGTCGGCCCAGCGTTCGATGTCGGGCTGGCTCCACAGCACCGGCGCGGGCCGCGCGGTGGTGCCGGACGAGAAATGCACCCGCACCGCCTCGCCGGGCTTCACCGCGGCGAGGCTGCCGAACGGCGGCTCGGCCTCGAGCCCGGCGACGTAGTCGGACTTCTTGGTGAACGGCAGCTTGCGCAGGTCCGCGAAGCTTTTCAGGTCGCCGGGCTGGAAGCCGGCCTCGGCGAACACGCGACGGTAGTGCGTGCTGGTCTGGCCGACGCGTTGCAGCTGGCGGCGCAGCGCGTCGAGCTGGAAGGTCTCGATGCGGTCGCGCGACCAGGTCTCTCGTTCATCCCAGATCGTCTCGGAAAAGGCTGGGGTGGCTGGCTGCGGCATGGCGTGAATCCTTGATGAGCCCGCGCAGCGCGAAGGCGGCGAGGGCGGTGGCGATTTCGTTGATGGCCTCCGGGCTCTGCAGGCGGCGCTGGCTGTACCAGACCGTCGCCCAGTTGAGCGCGCCGAAGAACGGCTTGGTGGCGAGCTTGGGCGGCAGGTCGACGAACAGGCCTTCGCGGATGCCGTCGTCGATGACCTCGGCGAAGATGGTCTCGTAGTCGTCGCGCATCTTGACGACCGCACGCAGGCGCTTTTGCGTCGCCGCGGAGCCGAGCAGGTGGCGCTCCAGGCCCTGCACCGCGACCTTCTGCATCGGCAGTTCCGTCAGGATGATCTGGGTGTGGCGCAAGGCCATCGCCGAGAGCCGCGCGATCGCGTTGCCGCTGCCGTGCGCGAGCGGCTCCACCTGGTCGAGCAGCCGCGTCATCGCCGCGACCTGCACGTCGAAGAACAGGTCGGCCTTGCTGCGGTAGTGGTGGTAGATGCGGCCCTTGGTCGCACCCAGCCGCTCGGCGACCGCGTCGATCGAGGTGGCGGAGAAGCCGAACTCCATGAAGAGCTCGGCCGCCGCGCGAAGGATCTCCTCGCGCGAATCGCTGCCCGCCGCCGACTTGCCGCCCTGCTCCACTTGGTCTGACATGTTCATTGCCACCTCTGCCTGGGTTCAAGTTGCCTTTTCTTCCGCCTCCTTGCGAATGGCGCGCGACAGCACGAGCCGCTGGATTTCGGAAGAGCCTTCGTAGATCTCGAGGATGCGCTGGTCGCGGTACAGACGTTCCGCGACCGTCGGCTTGCAATAGCCCAGGCCGCCCCAGATCTGGACCGCATTGTCCGCGGCCCGGTGCGCGACCTCGGAAGTGAAGAGCTTGGCCATCGCGCCGAGGTTGGAGACGTCCTCGTGGCGGTCGTAGGCGCGCGCGGCTTCGTACAGCATCATGCGGGCGGCCGAGATCTCGGTCGCCATGTCGGCCAGCTTGAAGCCGATGCCCTGGTTCTCGCCGATCGGCTGGCCGAAGGTCTTGCGGCTGACCGCGCGCGCCGAGGCCTCGCGGAACGCCGCGATCGCCAGGCCCATCGACTGCGCCGAGACCATGATGCGGCCGACGTTGAGCGTCTGCAGCGCCAGCCGCAATGCGCGGTTGACGTCGCCGATGCGGGTGCTGTCGGGCACCAGCACGTCCACTTTCAGGTTCGAGGTCTGGGTGCCGCGGATGCCCATCTTGTCGGACAGCTCGTCGACGACCGCGCCGGGCTGCTCCTTGTCGACCATGAAGGCCGAGATTCCGCGGCCGCCGGCAGCAGGGTCGGTCTTCGCGAACACGACGTAGTAGCGCGACGCGCCACCGTTGCCGATCCAGTACTTTTCGCCCTTGATGCGCCAGCCGTCGCCCTCGCGCACCGCGGTCGCCTCGATCGCGGCGGCATCCGACCCGGCGACGCGTTCGGACAGCGCGAAGCTGGTCGCGCGCCCTTTCGTCATCTCGCGCAAATAGAAATCCTTCTGCTGATCGGTGCCGGCGAGCAGGATCGGGAACGCGCCGAGTTGATAGGCGCACATGATCGCGGCGGTCGACGCGCAGTGCATGCCGAGCGTCTCGACCGCGGCGACGGTCGCGGTCAGGCTCTGGCCTTCGCCGCCCCAGGCGGTCGGCAGAAACAGGCCGGTGAACTTGTGCTCGACCAGCGCCTCGATCGTCTCCCAGGGATAGCGCTGGTCGCGGTCGAGTTCGGGGGCGAGCGGCGCGAAGCGTTCGCGGCCGAGGCGGTCGGCCAGGGCCTGCCAGCGGGTGGCGGCCTCGTCGAGTGCGGGGTTCCAGAGGACGGTCACTTGGGATTCTCCAGGGTGGTGGTTCGTGGTGGATGGGTCTCGCGCGGGCGCTCGCTTCGGCGCAGCACGCGGCGCAGCGGCCGCATCACGCCGATCAGCCCTTGCGGGAAGAAGCCGAGGATCAGGATCAGCACGCCGCCGAGCACGATCTTGTCGAGGTTGCCGCCGAGCGAGAAGAATTTCTCCTGCGCCTGCACCAGCGCCGTCGCGGCCAGCGGCCCGAGCAGCTGGCGCCGGCCGATCAGCACGACCGCCGTGAGCATCAGGATCAGGAAATAGCTCTCGAGCACGTCGGCGCTGACGTAAGCGCGCTGATAGGCATAGAGCCAGCCGGCCGCGGCGCTGATCGGCGCCGAGAACAGGAACACCTGCAGGCGCACGCGCGCCGGATCGGTGCCGCCCATCGTCGCGAGACGCGGGTTCAGGTGGGTCATGATCGCCGCGGCGCCGAGCCGCGAATGGCGGAAGCGGTCGATCAGGTAGATCGTGATCGCGAGCAGCGCGAACGCGTAGGGCCAGAGCTCACGGTCGTTGCGCGCGGTCAGCGCGAGGCCGCCGATCGAGAGGTCCAGCAGCGGGATGCCGCGCAGCCCGTCGGAGCCGCCGAGGAAGGCCCAGTTCGAAGCGACCGAGACCGCGACCACGCCGACCGCGTAGGTCACGAGCGAGAACACGAACTCGCGCAGCCGCAGCGTGACCAGGCCGATGACCACGGCGAACACCAGCGCCATCGCGATCGCGCCGGCCAGCGTGGCCCAGGCGCCGAGGCCGCCGCGGGTCGACAGCAGCGCCGCGGTGTAGCTGCCGACCGCGAAGAAGACGGTGTGCGCGAGACTCACCTCGCCGAGGTCGGAGACGACGACGTCCAGCCCATAGGCCATCACCGCGAAGATCGCGATCAGCACCGCGGCGCTGTAGACCGAGCCGCTGCCGCCGAGCAGCGACGGCGCGGCGAACACCAGTGCGGCGACCGGCAGCAGCGCCAGGCGCGACCAGGACGGGCGCGCCATCAGTGGACCCCCGCGGTGGCGCCGGCACTCAAGCCGCCCGGGCGCAGCACCAGCACCGCGATCAGCACCACGAAGGCCGCCGCCGTGGTGTACGCGGGCGAGACCAGCGCGCTGAACAGCGCCGTGAAAAGGCCGAGCCCGACCCCGGCGACATAGCTGCCGGTCACGCTGCCGATGCCGCCGAAGACGACCACGACGAAGGTCATGATGACCTCCTCGAAGCCCATCGAGGTCAGGATCGGCGTGCGCGGCGCGACCATGCCGGCCGCGAACGCGACCGCCGCCCCCTCGAACGCGAACACGCCGTAGTAGACGCGGCGCACGTTGACGCCGGCGAGCTCGGCGAGCTTCGGGTCTTCGGCGACCATGCGCACCAGGCGGCCGACGCGGGTGCCGTCGAGCACCCATTTCAGGCCGACGAAGACGACGATCGCGGCGACGATGATGGCCAGGTCCTGCCAGGTCAGCCAGAGCGGCCCGAGCGTGATCTCGTTGCGCGACAGCGTCGTCTCCAGGATCTGCCCGGTCGAGCCGAAGATCATCGCCGCACCGCCCTGCAGCACGTAGCCGAAGCCGAGCGTCATGATCATGATCGAGACCAGGTTCTGCTCGAAGGTCGCCTTCAGCATCACGCGCTGCATCACCAAGCCGAAGGCCGCGCCGATCAGCATCGCCACCGGCAGCGCGAGCAGGTAGGGCATGCCGCCCTTGGTGACGGCCCACCAGGTCACGAAGGCACCGAGCATGTACATCTGGCCGTGGCCGAAGTTCACGAGCCGCGCGACGCCCAGCAGCAGGGTCCAGCCGATCGCGACGAGGGCGTAGGCATGGCCGATGACGAGGCCGTTGATCAGTTGTTGAGTCAGGTTCATCGGTGCTTCCTACGCCGCGTGGGCGCCGAGGTAGGCCTGCGCGATGCGCGGGTCGTTGCCCATCTCGGCGGCCGGCCCTTCCATCACGATGCGGCCGCGTTCGAGCAGCACCAGGCGGTCGACGACCTCGATCGCGGCGCGCACGTTCTGCTCGACCAATAGGATCGACAGGCCCGCGGCCGCCAGCGTGCGCATCGTCTGCAGCACCTGCGAGACCAGCTTGGGCGCCAGGCCGATGGAAGGCTCGTCCAGCAGCAGCAACTGCGGCCCCATCATCAGCGCGCGGCCGATGCCCAGCATCTGGCGCTCGCCGCCAGAGAGCTGCGAGCCCAGGTGCAGGCGGCGCTCCTTCAGGCGCGGAAAGAGCTCGTAGATCTCCTCGCGCGCATAGACCTTGCGGCCCGGCGCCGCGACCGGCGCGAACGCGGTCGAGAGGTTGTCCTCGACGCTCATGCGGCCGAACACGAGGCGGCCCTCGGGCACCAGCAGCAGGCCGGCGCGCACGCGCTCGTGCGCCGGCCAGCCGTCCACGCGCCGGCCCGCCAGCTCGACCTCGCCGCCGACCTTCGGCTCGCCGCGCGACCACCCGGTCAGCGCGTTCACCAACGTCGACTTGCCCGCGCCGTTCGCGCCGACGACGCCGACAACCTCGCCGCGCGCGACGCGCAACGCCGCCACGTCGACCGCGCGGTTGCCGGCATAGGCGACCTGGAGCCCCCGCACCTGCAGCACGTCGCCGGCGTTCATTGCGGCTTGCCCAGGTAGGCTTCCAGCACGCGCGGGTCCTGCTGGATCTCGTGCGGCGTGCCGTAGGCGAGCTGCTTGCCGAGGTCGAGCACGCAGATGCGGTCGGCCACCGCCATGATCAGGTCCATGTGGTGCTCGATCACGACCAGCGCGACGCCTTCGCGCTTGAGCTCGCCGAGCAGCGCGATCAGCTTGGCCATGTCCTCGCCGCCCAGGCCCGCGGCGGGCTCGTCCAGCAGCAGCACGGTCGCGCCGTCGCCGTACGCGAGCGCGATCGACAGCATGCGCTGCACGCCGTACGGAATCTCCTTCGGGCTGCGCTCGTGGTAGGCCGCGGGCACGCCGAAGCGCAGCAGTTGCCGGGTCGCGAATTCGCAGGCCTGGGCGCGCCGGCGCGCCGCACCGGCCGGGTTCAGCACGCTGCCGAGCAGCCCCGGGTGGGCGCGCTTGCCGAGCACCGCGACGAGGTTGTCGAGCACGCTCAGGTCGTCGAAGAAGGCGTTCTGCTGGAACGCGCGCTTGATCCCGAGCGA
Source organism: Burkholderiaceae bacterium (assembly GCA_036500445.1). Classification (GTDB taxonomy): domain Bacteria; phylum Pseudomonadota; class Gammaproteobacteria; order Burkholderiales; family Burkholderiaceae_C; genus LMDS01. Next base: position 19,026 of record DASYCA010000272.1, read on the forward strand.
GGCCAGGCCGTGCGGCGGCACGGCCGTCACGTCGCGGCCCTGCAGCGTCACGCGGCCCATGCGCGTGACCATCGCGGTCACCGCGTCGTAGCACGAGCTCTTGCCGGCGCCGTTCGGGCCGATGATGCCGAGCAGCTCGCCGGGGCGCACCTCCCAACTCACGTCCTGCAGCGCGATCAGCGCGCCATAGTGCACGCCCAGGCCCTGCACATGCAGGACCGGCGGCACGGCGCTCGGCCCGGAGTTCGTGGCGCTCGACATCATTGCGCGGCTACTTTTGCACGGCGATCGCGCCGTTCTGCACCGTGAACAGGTAGTGCCGGGAGCCGAGCTGGCCGTTCGGCTCGAAGCTCACGTCGCCCATCACGGTGCTCTTGAAACTGCCGCCGCGGATGCGCTTGGCGATCGCCTCGCGGTCCAGCGTCTTCAGCTCGTTCGCGGCCATCGCCCAGACCTGCAGCGAGGCGGCGCCGAGCGCCATGAATTTATCGGGCGCCATCTTGAACATCTCCTGCGTCTTCGCGACGAAGCGCTGGTTCGCCGGATTCGAGACGAAGGGCTCGACCTGCGGGAAATAGATGTCGGCGCTGATCAGGCCGTTGGCCGCCTCGCCGGCGACTTCGATCACGCTCGGCGCGACCGTGCCGACCGCGGCGACGAGCGCGCCCGGCAGCTTGGATTGGCGCGCCTGGCGGATGATCGCCGGCTGGCCCAGCCCCTCGTTGGCGTTGATCGCGACCGTCACGTCCGGGTTCGCGGCGCGCACGTTGGTCAGCGAGACGCGGAAGTCGGCCTGCGCGAACGGGAACTTCTCCTCGGCGACCTTTTCGTACGCGTAGTTGAGCTTCTTCAGCTCGCCCTCGATCGAGGCCTGCGCGCCGTTGCCGTAGGCGTCGTTCTCGGTCAGGAACGCGACTCGCTTGGCCTTGATCGACGCGATGTACTTCGCGATCACCGCGCCGTCCTGCGAGTTCGAGCTGTTCAGGCGGATCGCGAAGGGGTTGCCTTCGCCCGAGAGGATCGGGTCGGCCTTGGAGATCGCGGTGATGTCGAGCACGCCGCCGCGCGAGACGACCGGCTGCATCGCCAGCGTGACCGGGCTGTTCCAGCCCTCGATGATCACCGAGACGCCGGCGCTCATCAGCTCTGTCGCGCGCGAGACGCCGACCGCGGGGGTGGATTCGTCGTCGCGCGAGACGATCTCGATCTTCTTGCCCAGCACGCCGCCGCTCTCGTTGATCACCGCGGCCATCGCGGTGATCGCGTTCGTCACGTGCTGGCCCTGCGGGCCGGCGCCGCCGGACAGCGGGAAGATCGTGCCGACCTTGACGGTCGCCTGCGCCTGCGCCGCGCCGAGCAGGCCGAGACCGAACGTCAGGCCGAGGCCCAGCACGGCGAATCGATGGATCATTTTCATGGGGCTTGTCTCCGGGGGTGGTGGTTTCGGAACGGCGGGCTCTGTGGCCGCCTCACTTCTGCACGACGATCTTGGCGTCGACGACCTTGAACGCGTAGGTGCGCGACAGCATCTGGCCGTTCGCGGCGAAGCTCACGTCGCCGAACAAGCTGTCCTTGAACGCGCCGCCGCGGATGCGCTTGGCGATCGCCTCGCGGTCCAGCGTCTTCAGCTCGTTGGCGGCCATCGCCCAGACCTGCAGCGCGACCGCGCCGACCGCCATGAACTTGTCCGGCACCGTCTTCTGCGCCGACTGCATGCGGGCCACGAAGCGCTTGTTCGCGGCGTTCGAGGCGAACGGCTCGACGTCGGGGAAGTAGATGTCCACGCCCATCGCACCGTTGGCCGCGTCGCCGGCGACCGCGATCACGCTCGGCGCGATCGTGCCGAGCGCGGCGAGCAAGGTGCCCGGGACGTGCCCCTGCTTGAACTGGCGGATGATCGCCGGCATCCCCAGGCCCTCGTTGGCGTTGATCGCAACGGTGACGTCCGGGTTGGCGGCCTGCACGTTCGTCAGCGCGACGCGGAAGTCGGCCTGCGCGAACGGGAACTTCTCCTCGGCGACCTTTTCGTAGGCGTAGCCGATGCGCTTGAACTCGGCCTCGATGCCGGCCAGCGTGCCGGTGCCGTAGGCGTCGTTCTCGACCAGGAACGCGAGGCGCTTGCCCTTCAGCGTGTTCGCGATCACCTGCGCGACCGCGGCGCCGCCCTGCGCGTTCGACGCGTTCAGGCGGATCGCGAGCGGGTTGCCCTCGCCGGAGAGGATCGAGTCGGCGCTCGCGAAGGTGGTGATGTCCAGCACGCCCGCGCGGCTGATGACGGGCTGCATCGCCAGCGCGACCGGGCTGTTCCAGCCCTCGATGATCACCGCGACGTTCTGG
>DASYCA010000273.1:0-4345 GCA_036500445.1 Burkholderiaceae bacterium
TGGTGTTGCGGCCGCTGCGCTGGCCGGGTCTGAAGCGGCACATCTACTTGGTCCGGCGTCGCGACCAGAGCCTGTCGATCGCCGCGAAGGCCTTGCACGACTGGCTCGTCGCCAACGTGCCGGTCCCGTCGGCGCCGTCAGTGGCGCCGCGCCGGCGAAACCGTGGCGCGGCTCGGTAGCGTCAGTAGTGCAACCAGGCCGCGATGCCGACCACGACGCCGACCCCGCTGACGCCGAACACCAGCTTCTCCATCCAGCGCTTCCTCGTCAGCAGCGCGATCGCGGCGAGCGCGATCGAGATCTGCAGCAAGGTCGTCGCCTGGGCCCAGCGGTGGTGCTGGTGCATCTGCTCGGCGCTCTTGTCGTCGGCTTCCTTGGACGCGGCCTCGAATTTCTCGGCCTCGACCTTGATCGCTTCCTTCTCGGTCTTGTAGCGCGCGATCTCGCCGGTGTAGAACGGCTTGCGCGCATCGGAGGCGAGCTCGAGCGCGAGCTCGCTGAGGTTTTGCTTGCCGCCCTTGGCCTGGTAGTAGTTCCACTGGTTCGAGGCCTCGGTCTTCTTGATCGCCGCGTCGTTCTTGAACAGCCCCGCATCGGCCTGGGTCGCGCCGCCCATGTACGCGAAGATCGCCCCGACGGTCGCGAGGATCGCGGTGATCACCGCGAGCTGGCCGGCCAGCCCCTTGGGATCGTGCTCGGCCGCGTGTTCCATCTCGTGATCGTGCGGGCCGTGCACGTGAAAGCCGCTTTCCGACATGTCACTCTCCTCCGGTGATGTTGTTGTAGGTGACGAAGCTGTAGCCCGCGCGCTGCTCGCGCGATGCCACCGTGAAACGTGCGCGGTCCCAGGGGGGGAAGAAGGTGTCGCCGTCGAGCTCGGCGTCGATCTCGGTCAGCACCAGTTGGTCGGCGTGCGGCATGGCCAGCGCGTAGACCTCGGCGCCGCCGATCACGAAGACCTTGGTGGCGTCCTGCAGCAGCGCGAGCGCGGCGTCCAGCGAGCACGCCACCTCGGCGCCCTCGGCATGCCAATCGGCCTGGCGCGTGATCACGACGTTGCGCCGGCCGGGCAGCGGGCGAAAACGCGCGGGCAGCGAATCCCAGGTCTTGCGGCCCATGATCACCGGGCAGCCCATCGTGACGCGCCGGAAGTGCTTCTGGTCCTCGGGCTCGCGCCAGAGCAGGCCGCCGGCCCGGCCGATCGCGCCATTGCGAGGGACGGCGGCGATCAGGCTGACGATGGGGCGGTGGCGGGCAGAGTCGTTCATGCGCGCGATTGTGGCAGCGTCGATCGCCGAACCGGCCGGCCCGCCGACGGCGACGCTGCACGGGCCTGCCCGCCTCAGGACAGCGACGCCGCTTCCTTGCCGTTCGCGAAATGCAGCTGCATCAGCTGGCGCGCGCGCTCGCCGTTGCGCGCCTTCAGCGCCGCCATGATCTGGCGGTGCTCCTTCAACGAGGCCTCGAGCCGGCCCTGCTTGAACAGCGAATGGTGGCGGTTCAGCTTCATGACCTTGCGCAGGTCGGTGACGAGCTGGGTGCGCCAGCGGTTGTCGGCGAACCCGAGCAGCGCCATGTGAAAGCGCTCGTTCGCGGCGAAGAAACGGTCGCGGTCGGCGATCTCGGCCTCGAGCTGCTGGTGCAGCGCCGCGAGCTCGGCGATCTGCCCGGCCGTGGCGCTCTGCGCGATGACCATCGCGGCGTCGCTCTCGAGCAGCGAGAGCAGGTGGTAGACCTCGGTCAGGTCGCGCTCGGAGACCTCGGTGACGTAGGCGCCGCGGCGCAGCTTCATCGTCACCAGGCCCTCGGCCGCGAGCACCTTCAGCGCCTCGCGCAACGGCGTGCGGCTGATGCCGAACTCGGCCGCGAGGGCCTGCTCGTCGATCCAGCTGCCGGGGTGCAGGGTGTGGCCGAGGATGCGCGCGCGCAGCCGCTCGGCGACCTGTTCGTAGAGGGCGCTCTCCCGCAGCTGCCCGGTGCGGGGGCGGCCGGTCGGCTGGCTGGGCTTGGTGACTTCCGGCAGGAGAGTGGCCATGCGCTTGGCTTTTCGGCAGGGTTTGCCTCTAGAATTCAATTTTGAATTATCGGCGCTGAGGCCGGCGCCGTCCAGCCCTCGAAACAAATCCTTTCGGGGTGGTCGGCCGGCCGGACACACCATGGCAGACGACGACAAGACGCTCGATTCCAACTCCCTCTCCGCGTGGCAGAAGGCGGCCGCCAAGTCCGCCCCGGGCGGCAACGCGGGTGCGCTGACCTGGCTCACGCCCGAAGGCATTCCGGTCAAGCCCTTGTACACCGCCGCCGATCTGAAAGGCCTGCCGTACACCGACACGCTGCCCGGCTTCGCGCCTTTCGTGCGCGGCCCGCAGGCGACGATGTACGCGGTGCGGCCGTGGACGATTCGCCAGTACGCCGGCTTCTCGACCGCCGAGGCCTCGAACGACTTCTACCGCAAGGCGCTGGCCGCCGGCGCGCAAGGCGTCAGCGTCGCGTTCGACCTCGCGACCCACCGCGGCTACGACAGCGACCACCCGCGCGTGACGGGTGACGTCGGCAAGGCCGGCGTCGCGATCGACAGCGTCGAGGACATGAAGATCCTGTTCAACGGCATCCCGCTCGACAAGGTGTCGGTGAGCATGACGATGAACGGCGCGGTGCTGCCGGTGCTCGCCGGCTACGTCGTCGCGGCCGAAGAGCAGGGCGTGGCGCAGGACAAGCTGAGTGGAACGATCCAGAACGACATCCTGAAGGAGTTCATGGTTCGCAACACGTACATCTTCCCGCCCGAGCCGAGCATGCGCGCGATCGGCGACATCATCGAGTACACGGCGAAGAACATGCCGAAGTTCAACTCGATCTCGATTTCGGGCTATCACATGCAGGAGGCCGGCGCGAACCAGGCGCTCGAGCTCGCGTTCACGCTGGCCGACGGCCGCGAGTACGTGAAGGCCGCGCTCGCGAAGGGGCTGGATGTCGACGAGTTCGCCGGGCGCCTGAGCTTCTTCTGGGCGATCGGGATGAATTTCTACCTCGAAGTGGCCAAGATGCGCGCCGCGCGGCTGCTGTGGTGGAAGATCATGACCGGCTTCAACGCGAAGAATCCGAAGAGCCTGATGCTGCGCACCCACTGCCAGACCTCGGGCTGGTCGCTGACCGAGCAGGACCCGTACAACAACGTCGTGCGCACGACGATCGAGGCGATGGCGGCGGTGTTCGGCGGCACGCAGTCGCTGCACACCAATGCGCTCGACGAGGCGATCGCGCTGCCGAGCGAGTTCAGTTCGCGCATCGCGCGCAACACGCAATTGATCATCCAGGAAGAGACCCACATCACCAGCGTCGTCGACCCCTGGGCCGGCAGCTACATGATGGAAAAACTCACGCAGGACATGGCCGATGCCGCCTGGAAGATCATCGAGGAGGTCGACGCGATGGGCGGCATGGTCAAGGCCGTCGACAGCGGCTGGGCCAAACTGAAAATCGAGGCGAGCGCGGCCGAGAAGCAGGCGCGCATCGATTCGGGCCGGGACGTGATCGTCGGCGTCAACAAGTACAAACTGAAGACCGAAGACGCGATCGAGACGCTGGACGTCGACGGCAACCAGGTGCGCGAGAGCCAGATCGCGCGGCTGAAGGCGGTGCGCGCGGCGCGCGACGGCGCGAAGACGCAGGCGGCGCTGGACGCGCTGACCGCGTGCGCCGAAAGCGGCGAAGGCAACCTGCTCGATTTGTCGATCAAGGCGGTGCGCCTGCGCGCGAGCGTCGGCGAGGTCTCCGATGCCCTCGAGAAGGCCTGGGGCCGGCACCGCGCCGACACCCAGAAGGTGACCGGCGTCTACGCCGCCGCCTACGACAGCGCCGAGGGCTGGGACAAGCTCAAGGCCGAGATCGCGCAGTTCGCCGAGGACCAGGGCCGCCGCCCGCGCGTGATGATCGCCAAGCTCGGCCAGGACGGCCACGACCGCGGCGCGAAGGTCGTCGCGACCGCGTTCGCCGACCTGGGCTTCGACGTCGACATGGGCCCGCTGTTTCAAACCGCCGACGAATGCGCGCGCCAGGCGATCGAGAACGACGTCCACGCGGTCGGCGTCAGCACGCTCGCCGCCGGCCACAAGACGCTGGTGCCGGCGATCATCGAATCGCTGAAGAAGCAGGGCGCGGACGACATCATCGTCTTCGTCGGCGGCGTGATCCCGCGCCAGGACTACGAGATGCTCTATGAAGCCGGCGTGAAGGGCATCTACGGCCCGGGCACGCCGATCCCGGCCAGCGCGAAGGACGTGCTGGAGCAGATCCGCAAGGCGGTGGCGACTTGAAGACGCGGTTTGTGGTACTGTAATACCGT
>DASYCA010000274.1:0-12768 GCA_036500445.1 Burkholderiaceae bacterium
GACATCTCATACAACTCGGTGTTGTCCGAGAGGTTGCTGGTCAGGTGATCGATCGTCTCGACCACGTTCTCGAGCGTGCGCTTCTCGCGCCCCAGTTCCTGCGCGCGCTTGGGCTCGTCCCAGACCTTGGGGTTCTCCAGCGCGGCGTTGACTTCGTTGAGTCTTAGAGCTTTCCGGTCGTAGTCAAAGATACCCCCGGAGGTCGATCGTGCGCTTGGTCAGGTCGGCCAGGGCGTTGCCAATGGCATTGATGTGTTCGACGTCCATCATGGTGAGTCTCGATGCTTCGCTAAGAAGCGCGAGATTTTACGCGCTCGACAGAGGCCCCAATTCAGGGCGTCAGAAAGCGCTCCAGCAGCGCCGCCAGCGCCGCCGGCTGGTCGTGGTGCAGCATGTGGCCGGCCGGCCCGATCACCTGGCGCTCGACCTGCTTCACGACGTTCAGGCGTTCGTGGAATTCGGCCTTGCCGTAGCGCGTGCCCCACCAGCGCGAGACGTCGGTCTGGTCGCCCTCGACCCACAGCACCGGTGCGGTGATCAGCTTCCAGCATTCGAGCGCCTCGTCGCGCTGGTACAGCGTCGGCGTGTTGCGCTTGTGCAGCGGGTCGCCGAGGATCTCGAAGCGGGTCGCGCCGTTTTTTTCGACCGGGCGCGACCAGTGTTGCGCCAGCCACGCGGCGCGCGCCGCGGGCAGCAGCGGGTTGGTCTTGCGCAATCGGTTCGCGACCGCGTCGAGGCTGTCGTAGTCGCGCAGCTCGAGCGGCTCCTTCAGCGCGTCGAGCCACTGCAGATAGCGCCTGGGCGCCTGCTCGGGGCTCGTCTTCGGCATGCCGAAGCCTTCGAGGTTCACGAGCCGGCGGATGCGCTCGGGGCGCAGCCCGGCATACAGCATCACGACGTTGCCGCCCATGCTGTGGCCGAGCAGGTCGATCGGGTGGTGGCTGCCGCCGGGTTCGAACAGCAAGGCGTCGAGCGCGCCGTCGAGGTCGCCGGTGTACTCGGGCAGCCAGTAGGTGTCGCCCGGGGTCGGGTCGCTCAGGCCGAAGCCGCGCCAGTCGAACGCGAGCACGTGGCGGTCGCGGCTCAGCGCATCGACGACGAACTGGAACGAGGCCGCGACGTCCATCCAGCCGTGCTGCATCACGATCGTCGGGCGCTCGGGCGTCGCCATCGAGCGATCGCCCCATTCGAGCACGTGGTGGCGCAAGCCGCGCACGGTGATGGTCCGGCTGCGGCTGGTGCGCTTGACGAGGTAAGGTTCAATGCTCATGGCGGCCACTGTACGCGGTGCGAGAATTCCGCGCATGAATCCATCCGCCCCCTTCCAGCTGCGCGCCGCCGAGCCGCGCGATGCCGCCGCCATCGTCGGCCTGATCCGCGAGCTCGCCGAGTTCGAGAAGCTCACCCACCTCGTCGAGGTCACGCCCGAGAGCCTGCGGCAGCAGCTCTTCGGCGCCAAGCCGCCGGCCGAGGCGCTGGTGGTCGAGATCGGCGAGGGCGCGCAGACCGAGGTCGTCGCCTTCGCGCTGTTCTTCACGAACTTCTCGACCTTTCTCGGCCTGCCCGGGATCTACCTCGAAGACCTGTACGTGAAGCGGGCGCACCGCGGCTCGGGCCTGGGCACGACCTTGCTGACGCGGCTCGCGCAGATCGCGGTCGAGCGCGGCTGCGGGCGCTTCGAGTGGAGCGTGCTCGACTGGAACGAGAACGCGATCCGCTTCTACAAGAGCATGGGGGCGGACGTGATGACGGAGTGGCAGATCTGCCGCGTCACCGGCGAGGGCCTGGCGCGGCTGGGCGCGCGCTCGGCGTAGGCGTCGTGATCGACCGCGTGCCCGACCAATACGCCGCGCTGCACGCCGGCTTCCGCTGGCTGGTGCCGAAGGATTTCAACCTCGCCGAGGCGTGTTGTCGGCGCTGGGCGCGCAGCCGGCCGGACGCGATCGCGGTGCGCGCCGAGCATGAGGACGGTGGCCAGGCGACGCTGACCTGGGCCGAGCTGCAGCGCGGCGCGAACCGGCTCTCGAACGCGCTGCGCCGGCTCGGTGTCAAGCGCGGCGACCGCGTCGCGCTGCTGCTGCCGCAGCGCGTCGAGACCGCGATCGCGCACATCGCGATCTACCAGCTCGGGGCGATCGCGATGCCCTTGTCGATGCTGTTCGGCCCCGACGCGCTCGAGTACCGCCTGAACGGCAGCGGCGCGCGCGTCGCGATCGTCGACGAAGGCTCGATCGCGAACCTGCTCGCCGCGCGAGCGCTGTGCCCGGGTCTCGAGACCGTGCTCGCGGTCGGCGCGGCCGCGGGCCAGGGCGATCTCGACTGGGCCGACGCGCTGCCGCGCGAGCGCGCGGGTTTCACGCCGGTCAAAACGAGCGCCGACGACGGCGCGGTGCTGATCTACACCAGCGGCACGACCGGGCCGCCCAAGGGCACCTTGATCCCGCACCGCGCGCTGATCGGCAACCTGCCCGGCTTCGTCGCGAGCCAGAACTGGTTCGGGTTCGAAGGGGCTCCCTCTCCGTCGAGGGAGAGGGCTGGGGTGAGGGTGGGCGTCAGTTCAAGGCCGAGGCCCAGCCTCGGGAACCAGGAGGCGCGCAGCGTCTTCTGGTCTCCCGCGGACTGGGCCTGGACCGGCGGGCTGATGGACGCGCTGTTGCCGACGCTGTATTTCGGCTGCGAGATCATCGGCTACCAGGGCCGCTTTTCGCCCGAGACCGCGTTCGCGCTGATGGAGCGCCACCGGGTCACGCACACCTTTTTATTCCCGACCGCGCTGAAGGCGATGATGAAAGCCGTGCCGCGCCCGCGCGAGCGCTTTGACTTGAACCTGCGCTCGATCATGAGCGCCGGCGAGGCGGTCGGCGATGCGGTGTTCGCGTGGTGCGAGCAGGCGCTCGGGATCACCGTCAACGAGATGTTCGGCCAGACCGAGATGAACTACATCGTCGGCAATTCGCACAAGCTCTGGCCGGCGCGGCCCGGCAGCATGGGCCGCGCGTACCCCGGGCACCGCATCGCGGTGCTCGACGAGGCCGGCCATGAATGCCCGCGCGGCGTGCCCGGCGACGTCGCGCTGCACCGGCGCGACGTGCACGGCGCGCTCGACCCGATCTTCTTCCTCGGCTACTGGCAGAACGAGGCCGCAACGAACGCGAAGTTCACCGGCGACCCGCAGGACAGCTGGTGCCGCACCGGCGATCTGGCGGTGATGGACGAGGACGGCTACCTCTGGTACCACGGCCGCGGCGACGACGTGTTCAAGTCCGCCGGCTACCGCATCGGCCCGAGCGAGATCGAGAACTGCCTGGTCAAGCACCCGGCGGTTGCGAACGCGGCGGTCGTGCCCAAGCCGGATGCCGAGCGCGGTGCGCTCGTGAAGGCCTACGTCGTGCTCGCACCCGGTTTCGACGGCGACGACCGGTTGATCAAGACGCTGCAGCAGCACGTGCGCGGCCAGCTCGCGCCGTATGAATACCCGAAGGAAATCGAGTTCATCGACGCGCTGCCGATGACGACGACCGGCAAGGTCCAGCGCCGCGTGCTGCGCCTGCAGGAAGAAGCCCGCGCGAAGGCGGAGGGGTGAGGGCCGCGACCGTGCCCGCTCTTCAACCTCCCCCGTGCTTCGCCACCATCTTCCGCAAACTCCCCACCCCTCGAAACGTCGTGCGCAGCTTGAGCGCCCGCTCGAACACCGCGTTCGAGAACACCGACTCGCTCTGCTTCGCGCTCGACAACCAGAACAACTCTCGCCCCTCGACCTGAAACCGGTCGACCTCGCTCCCCATCCCGGCGATCGTTTTCAAGGCCCCGGCATCCGGCACCGCGCGCAGGAACCCGACGACCTGCGTCGTCTCCGCCGCCTCGAACGCGGCATGCGCCGCAAGCGCCGCGACCTCGTCCCGCGTGCGCACGAACGTGTCGATCTCGAAGCCGAAGGATGCATGCAGCGCGTTCTCGATCCTGCGTTCCAGCGCCGCGAGATCGCGCCCCTTGCTGTCGAAGACCACGTTGCCGCTGGCGATGAAGGTCTCGACCTTCGTCAGGCCGAGCGCCTCGAAGGCCGCGCGCAGCGCGTCCATCTTGACGGTTCGTCCGCCGACATTGACGGCGCGCAGAAAGGCAACGAGGCGGGGCATGGGCGCAAGCCTAGCAGCTAGCGACCCCGCCCGGCCCGCCGCTCAGGCCGGCAGCTCCAGCAGCTTGAGCCGCTGCACCTTGCCCGACGGCCCGCGCGGCAGCGCCTCGACGAAGCGCAGCAGCTTCGGCGTCTTGTAGCGCCCGAGCTGCTCGAGGCAGAACGCGCGCAGCTCGTCCTCGCTGCAGGCCGCCCCCTCGCGCAGCACCACGCAGGCCATGATCTCCTGGCCGTAGTGCGGGTCCGGGATGCCGACCGCGGCGGCGTCGAGCACCGCAGGGTGCGCGAGCAGCGCCTCGTCGATCTCGCGCGGCGCGATGTTCTCGCCGCCCTTGATGATCAATTCCTTGATGCGGCCGGTGACGAAGAAGAAGCCGTCGGCGTCGCGGTGCCCGAGGTCGCCGGTGCGCAGCCAGCCGTCGGGCGTGAAGCTCGCGCGCGTCGCGTCTTCATTCTTGTAATAACCGCGCATCACGCTGGGGCCGCGGATCGCGAGCTCGCCGGTCGCGCCATTGGTGACCGGCTGCAGCGCCGCATCGATCACGCAGGCCTCGCAGCCGGACGCGCGGCCGACCGAACCGAGCTTGCGAAGCGAGGGCTCCAGCGGGTTCGAGAACGCGGGCGCGACGGTCTCGGTCAGCCCCATCGTCTCGATGATGCCGATGCCGAATTTCTGCTCGAACGCGCGGTGGTGCTCGGGCGGCAGCGCGGCCGAGGCCGAGCGGCAGAAGCGGATCGACGCGGTCTGCGCCCGCACCGGCGCCTGGCCCTCGAGCAGGTACGAGATCATCGTCGGCACGACATTGATCCAGCTGCAGCCGGCCGCCTGGGCCCAGAACTGCGCGGCCGAGAATTTACCGGGCATCGCCAGGCTCCCGCCGTGCGCGAGCGGCGCGAGCATCGTCACCGCGAAGGCGTTGATGTGGTACAGCGGCAGCACCGCGAGCACGCGGTCGCCCGCGACCAGGCCGTGCTCGGCGCCGATCGCGTGGGCGTTCGCGGCCAGGTTGGATTGCGTCAGCATCACGCCCTTGGGCACGCCGGTCGTGCCGGAGGTGTACATCAGCAGCGCGACGGCGTCGGGCGCGGGTGCAGCCGTCTCGGCTGCCACGGCTGCCGCGGCCGTCTCGGCCGATGCGTTCGCCCCGGCCACCTCCTCGCCGGCCGGCGCCGCGCCATCGGGCTCGGCGACGATCACCGCGACCGCGCGGTCCAGCCCGGCGAGCAACGCGCGCACGCGCGCCTCCCACTCGGGCGCGACGCAGACCGCCTTGCAATCCGAGTGCCCGAGCACGTAGCGCATCTGCTCCGGCTGCGACAGCAGGTTGACCGGGTTGACGATCATCCCGGCGTGCATCGCGCCGAGCAGCAGGCGCAGCGTCTGCAGGCCGTTGGGCATCACCAGCGAGACCGTGTCGCCGCCGCGCAGCCCGTGCGCGCGCAGCAGCGTGCCGACCGCGCGGCACGAGGCCGCGAGCTCGCCGTAGCGCAGCGTGCCGCCGTCGACCAGGCTCACGGCGTAGACGGCGCCGGGTGCGCGCGCCGCGCCGCGCTCGATCAGCGCGTGGACGGTGTCGGCGCGCGCCGCGCCAGCGGGGCTCACGCCGCGCCGTGGCGCGCGAAGAACGCGCCGAAAAGATCTTGTTCACTGGGCACCTGCGCGGGGATCGGCCGCGAGATGCGCGTGATGTTCAGGTAGTGCCGGTAGTTCATGTTGTCGGAGAAATTGTTCTTGCCCCAGGTGCCGCAGCCCATCGAGAGCGAGAAGGGCAGCCCGTTGTCGAAGCTGCCGCCGGTGGCGATGCAGTGGGCCTGGTCGACGATCACGCGCGCGACCGGCAGCGTCAGGCCGAGCTGCAGCGCGCGCTCCGGCCGCGCGCTGTGCAGCCCGACCGAATGGCCCGCGCCCTCGTAGGCATAGATGCGCGCGACGGTCTGCGCCGCGGCGGCGAAATCGGCCGCGCGGTACAGCGCCAGCACCGGGCTGAGTTTTTCACCGGAGAACGGGTGCTCGGGGCCGATGCCGTCCTCCTCGACCATCAGGATGCGCGGTTCACGCTGCGCGATCTCGGCCCAGCCGGCCTTGCGCGCGATTTCAAGCGCCGACTGGCCGATCACCGCCGGCGAGAGCTTGCCGTCCGGCCACATCAGCGCCTGCAGCGTCGCCTTCTGGGCGCCGTTCAGCAGCACCGCGCCGCGCGCCTCGAGGGCCTTGACCATCGCGGCGCGGACCGCGTCGACCAGCACCAGGCTGTTCTCCGACGAGCAGCTCGTCGCGTTGTCGAAGGTCTTGGAGAGCACGATGCGGTCGGCCGCGAGCGCGACGTCGGCGGTCTCGTCGACGATGCCGGCGACGTTGCCGGCGCCGACGCCGAAGGCCGGCGTGCCGCTCGCGTACGCGGCCCGCACATTGGCCTGCGAGCCGGTCGCGACGACCAGGTCGCACAGCCGCATCAGCTCGGCGGTGGATTGCTTGCTGACGGGTGACGGCAGCAACTGAACGAGGTCGCGCGGCGCGCCGACCTTGTCCAGCTGCGCGTGGATGAATTCGATCAGCCGCGCGCAGGTGCTCCACCCTTTCGGCGAGGGCGCGACGATGACCGCGTTGCGGCCCTTCAGCGCGTTCAGGATCTTGTTCGCCGGCGTCGCGCCCGGGTTGGTCGACGGCGTGATCGCGCAGACCACGCCGACCGGCCGCGCGATCTCGACGATGCCGAGCGCCGCGTCCTCCGCGATCACGCCGACCGAGCGCGCGCCTTTCAGGTCGCGCAGCAGGCCGAAGGTCTTGCGGTGATTCTTGCGGACCTTGTCGTCGACGTTGCCGATGCCGGTGTCGGCGACGGCGCGTTCGGCGAGCTCGCGGTTGCGGGCCGGCTCGATGATGGCCCAGCCGGCGGCCGTCACGGCCAGGTCGACCTGCTCCTGCGACCAGGTTTCATAGAGGCGCTGCGCGGCGCGCGCGCGTTCGACCAGCGCGGCGACCGCGGATGAGGGGGTCGAGGCGGCGAGGGTGGGTTCGGGGTGGCTCATGGTGGATTCGTTTCGTGGGATCGGGTCATTCGACGCTGATCGAGGCCTCGCGGGCCAGTTTGGCCCATTTGACGAGTTCGACCTCGACGACCTTGCCGAGCGCCTGCGGCGTGCCGCCGACGCCCTCGGCGCCTTGCGCGAGCAACTTCTCTCGGATGGCCGGCTCGCGCACGATCGTGTTCAGCGCCTGGTTCAGCTTGTCGATGATCGGCTTGGGTGTTTTCGCCGGCACGAACATCGCGTACCAGGAATCGACGTCGAAATCGGGCACGCCGGCTTCCTGCATCGTCGGCACGTCCGGGAACGCGGCGCTGCGCTTGGTCGTCGAGACCGCCAGCGCCTTCAGCTTGCCGGTCTTGACGAAGTTCGCAGCCGCCGGGATCGAGACCCACAGCAGCGGCAGCTGCCCGCCCATCACGTCGGTCACGGCCGGGCCGCCGCCGCGGTAGGGCACGTGCGTGATCTTGATGCCGGCGCGCAGGTTGAACAACGCACCCGCGAGGTGGCCGGGCGAGCCGTTGCCCACCGACGCGAACGAGAGCCCGTCGGGCTTGGCCTTGGCCAGCGCGATCAGCTCGGCGATGTTGTTGGCCGGAAAGTGCGGGTTCGCGACCAGGATCTGCGGCAGCGAGGCGACCGTGCCGACCGGCTCGAAATCCTTCGCGGTGTTGAACGGCAGCTTCGCGTAGATCGCCGGGTTGATCGTGTGCGAGGAGAGCGTGAACAGCACGGAGTAGCCGTCGGCCGGGGCTTTCGCGACCACGTCGGTGCCGATCGAGCCGGCCGCGCCGCCGCGGTTGTCGATCACGACCGCCTGGCCGAGCAGGGTCGTGAAGCGCTCCTGCACGATGCGCGCGATCACGTCGGTGCCGCCGCCGGGCGGATAGGGCACGACGAAGTGGATCGGCCGGTCGGGGTAGCCCTGCGCCGACGCGAACGGCGCGGCCGCCAGCGTCGTGAGGGCGGTCAGCGCGATCAGCGCGGTGCGGGCCCAGCGGTTCAGCAGCATCGTCTTCATTCCGGTCTCCTTCGGCGCGGCGCGGTCGGGATCGCGAGCGCCTTGTGGTGGTTCGGCAGGGTCGGGCGAAAGCCGAGCGCTGCGCTGGCCTCGGCGGCGCAGGCGAGCAGTTGCTCGGTGAGCCGGCGCGCTTGGCCGCGCGCGAAGCGGAGCGACGGCACGCTCATGCCGACCGCCGCGACGGCGTTGCCGCGCGCGTCGTGCAGCGCGGCGCCCAGCCCGCAGACGCCGAGCCGCCATTCCTCGCGGTTCTCGGCGTAGCCGCGCGCACGGCTGCGCGCCAATTCGGCGCTCAGCGCCTTCGGGTCGACGAACGTGTGCGGCGTGTGCGCGACCAGCTTGCCCAGCAGCGCGCGCAGCGCGCTCGCGTCCAGGTCGGCCGCGGCGAGCAAGGCCTTGCCCGAGGCGACGCAGTAGGCCGGCGCGCGGCCGCCGACACGCGAATACGCGGCCACCGGCAGCGGGCTGTCGAACTTGTCGAGGTAGACGATCTCGGCGCCGTCGAGCGTCGCGAGGTGGATGGTCTCGCCGCTGGCGCGCGCCAGCGCGGCCAGGTGGGGCCGCACCAGCGGGCCGATCTCGGCCGCCTCGCCGACCAGCGCGCCGAGCTCGAACAGGCGCAGGCCCGCG
The DNA here is from genome assembly GCA_036500445.1 of Burkholderiaceae bacterium. Taxonomy (GTDB): domain Bacteria; phylum Pseudomonadota; class Gammaproteobacteria; order Burkholderiales; family Burkholderiaceae_C; genus LMDS01. The sequence goes on from DASYCA010000274.1 coordinate 8,814, forward strand.
CGGTAGGCGCTGGTCGCCGCGTCCTGCGTCGCCCAGCCGCACTCGACCAGCGTGCGCAGCGTGCGGTGCGCGTTGCTGCGCGCCAGGTCGAAGGCCTGCGCGACCTCGGTGGCACGACAGGCGCGCGGCTGGCGCGCCAGCCAGTCGAGCACCGCGAGGCCTTTGGCGAGGGTGGAATCCAAGAAGGCACCTGCTCCGAATCGTTCATTGTTCCAAATAATGGAACAACGTTTCAAATATGGAACAAGACTACTTGGAACCGTTCCCCCTTGTCAATGCGTTCAATGCGGTCCATGCGGCGCATGCAGCCGGGGTATGTATTGATTCTCGTTTTCCCTGATGGGGGACGGGGAGGACCGCAGCGCGGCGGTAGCATTCGCCTATCGATGCCAGATGAGGTTCCGCACCACTTGTCTCACACCGCTCTTTTCGACGATCCACTGGTCGGCATGCGCTTCTTGCGCGACATGCCGCGCTTCGCGGTCTACGAAGGCCGCTGGGGTGTCGACGGGCCGTGCTGCGTCGCCAAGGTCGGGCACGATCCGGCGCAGCGCGCGGTGATCGGTGCGCGGTTTCGCGACGAGGCGCGCGTGCTTCGGCTGCTGGAGTCGGTCCCCGGCGTTCCGAAGGTGTTGCGTCTGGACAGCGCGGCCGCAATGCTGGTCAACACGCGAGCCGCCGGCGAACGGCTGACCGATCTGCCGCCGGCCTGGCTGCGCGAGCTGCCGAACACCTTGCGCTGGGGCATCGCGCTGGCCAGCGTGCTCGGGGACGTGCACGCGGCGCACGTGTTCCACGGCGACCTGAGGCCCGAGCACGTGTTCGTCGACCGTGAGACCGAGCGCGTCACGCCGGTCAACTTCGGCGACGCGGTTGCGCAAAGCCACATCGACCTCGATTTCATGCACCCTGCCATGCTGGGTCGCACGCTGTCGTTCAGCGCGCCCGAGCAGACCGGGCGGATGGGGCGCGCGGTCGACTACCGGGCCGACCTGTACTCGCTCGGCGCACTGCTGTACTGGGCGCTCACGGGGCGACCGCCGGTCGTCGAGGACGAGCCGCTGGCGGCGTTGCACGCACTGCTGACGCGCGCGCCGGTCGCGCCCGGAGCGCTGAACCCGGCCGTCCCGCCGGCGCTGTCGGCGATCCTGCTGCGGCTGCTGGCGAAGAACCCGCAGCAGCGCTATCAATCCGCGCACGGCGTGCAGTTCGACCTGCGGCACGCGCTCGCGGCGGTCGACGGCCGTGGCGATGGCGCCGCCTTCGTGATCGGCGCGGCCGATCACCGGATCCAGCCGGCGCAGCCCTCGCGGCTGTTCGGCCGCGAGGACGACCTGGCGTGCCTCGCCTCGGCGCTCGATGCCCGCGCGGGCCGGCGCGGCGTCGTGCTGGTGCACGGCTATTCGGGCGCCGGCAAGACCAGCCTGGTGCGCGGCCTGTACCCGCTGCTCAGCGAGCGCGGCGGCATCTTCGCCGGCGGGCGCTACGACGAGTACCAGCGCCTGACGCCGTACGGCGGTCTGGCGCAGGCGCTCTCGGACCTGGCCGAGTACTGGCTCGCGGAACCGTCCGGCGAGCTCGAACGGCTGCGCTCGCAGCTGCACGAGGCGCTCGGCAGCAACGCGGTCGCGCTCGCGCGGCTGGCGCCGGCGTTCGCGCGCGTGCTGTGGCCGGTCCAGGCGCTGTCGTCCGACTCCGACCCGCCGCTGGCCAACATGCAGCGGCGTTTGCAGCGCACGCTCGCCGCCCTCTTCGACGTGATCCGCGCGCGCGGCGTGCCGGTCGTGCTCTTCATCGACAACCTGCAATGGGCCGACGCGGGCTCGCTCGATCTGTTCGAATCGGCGGCGCTCGACGCGCAGCGCACGCTGCTGCTGGTCGGTGCCTATCGCAGCAACGAGGTCGATGCCGCGCACCCGCTCGCCGCGGTGCTGGCGCGCATCCGCGCCGCGGGCGTCGAGCTGTTCGAGGTCCTCACCGGCAACCTGGGCGCCCAGGCGACCCATGCGGTCGTCACCGACGTGCTGGCCGGCACCCCCTCCGAGCAGCACACCGCGCTCGCGCCGCTCGCCCACGCGTTGCACCGGCGCACGGAAGGCAACCCGTTCTTCGTGCTGCAGTACCTGCGCCGTCTCTGCGACACCGGCCAGCTGCGCAACGTCGCCGGCCGCTGGCAGTGGGACGACGCCGCGCTCGACGCGCTGCCCGGGTCCGACAACCTGGTGAGCGGGCTGGTGCAGGAGATGCAGCGATTGCCGGAGCAGGTCCGCCACCTGGCCGGCGGCTGCGCGTGCCTGGGCGGCGCGATCGACGCCGAACTGCTCGCCGCGGCGATCCATGAAACCACGGAGCGCGTCGATGCATGGCTGCTCCCGCTGCTGCAGCGCGACATGCTGCTCGCGACCGGGCCGACCGACGTCGTCGACCACGACGGCGTGACCGTGCAGGCGCGTGGCGGCGCGCGTCGCCTGCGTTTTTGCCACGATCGCATGCAGCAGGCCGCGTACGCGCTGCTCGGCACGTCCGATCGCGAACGCTGGCACCTGGACATCGCCCGGGCACTGCGCGACGGGCCCTCGCAGCCGGGCGGGGCGGCGACGCGGCGCTTCACGATGGCCAGCCACTTCGAACGCGCGTTGACTCAGATCCAGGCGCCGGTCGAGGTCGAGCAGGTCTTCGAGCTGCTGCTGGCCAGCGCGGTCGACGCCGCGGCGAGCGCTTCGTTCGACACCGCGCTGCGCTTCGCTCACGGCGCCGAATCCCTGTGCCTGCGCGTGCCGCAAGGGGCCGCACGCCAACTGGGCGTGGCGTTGCTGAAGCATCGCGCGCTGTGCAGCCTGTCGCGGCATGAGGAGTCGGACGCCGCGTTCAGCGTCGTGCTGCAGCTGGCGCGCGGCAATTCGCTGGCGATCGCCGGCGCGGTGCGCGATCAGGCCAGCGCCCTGGCGCTGCGGCTGCGCTGGCGCGAGGCCTGCGAACTGGCGCTGCAGCATCTTGTCGTGCTCGGCATCGAGGTGCCCGCCGACGACCGATGGGACGAGGCGCTCGACACGGAAGTCGATGCGCTGTACGTGGCGCTGGACCGGCGCGGCGCCGATGTGTTCGAACGCCTCGCGCCGTTGCGCGACGCGCGTGTCGGCGCGGCGTCGATGTTGTTGGCCGGGATCACGATCACCGCGGTTCGCTGGCAGCCCGTGGTCAGCCGCTGGGCGGTCCAGCGTTCGCTGCGAATCGGGCTCGAGCACGGCCATTCGGCCGCGCTGCCGACGCAGCTCGCCGCGATCGGCATGGTGCTGGACCCCTTGCGCGGCGACCGGGCGACCGGTTTTGCGCTGGCGCAGTCGGCGCGGCCGCTGCAGGCGCTGTATCCCGATCCGGCGGTCATGGCGCGCTTTCGGATCATGGGCGCCGTCATCAGCCAGTACTGGTTCGAGCCGCTCGAGCAGGTGCTCACCGTTCTGCGTGACGAAGAGAGGACGATGGAAGAAGTCGGCGACGCCGAAAACCTGATCCAGTGCCGCCTCGCGGCCCTCACCCTGGTGCTCGAATGCGGCGCCCGGCTCGATTCCAGCCTGGCCGAAGCCGACGCGGCGCTGGCCATCAGTGCGCGACTGCGCGATCGCTTCGGGCCGACCGCGCTGGTCGCGCAACGCCAGTTCGCGCGCTGCCTGGCCGGGCTCACGCTGGCGCCGGGCAGCTTCGACGAGCGCGGCGCCAGCGAACAGGAGGTGCTCGCCTCGTTCGACGGCAATCCGCGCGCGCGCGGCCGCTTTTGCACCTACCGTGCGCTCGGCGCGGCGCTGTTCGGCGACTGGCCCGGCGCGCTGCAGTACAGCAGCGACGCGCTGGCGGCATTCGGCAAGTACCTGCTCGGCTATCACGATCTGCTGCTGCTGTGGGTGCACGCCGCGGCGTTGGCCCAGGCGCGGCGCGTCGCACCCGCTGCGCAGCGGGC
>DASYCA010000275.1:0-1922 GCA_036500445.1 Burkholderiaceae bacterium
GTCGCCGTCGTCGAGCTCGAGCTCGATCGCGCCGCCGCGCGTCTTCACCGGCGAACGCGCCTTGCCCGAGGACGATTGCGCCAGCGTCGGGCGGAAGGGCTGGCCGTTCTGCTCGGCATAGGCGACGCGGATGATCTCGCCGTTCGACAGGCGGATGCGGCCCGAGCCCTGGATCTGCATCTCGTACAGCGCCGTCGCGCTGTTCACGAAGGCCAGCACCTTCGCATTGGGCGCGCCCTTGGTCTCGATCTCCTCGCGCGTGTAGTAGGGCAAGAGGCGGCGGCCGTCGGCGCGCAGCCGCACCTTGCGGTCCAGCGTGTCGCGCGTGATGGTCGAGAGGTCGAGCGCATAGAGGCCCGGCGCGCCCATGTCGCGCGTGCTCAGGCCGCTCTGGATGACGACGTTGCGGCCCTGGATGCGCGCCGCCACGGTGCCGCTGCCCGGCGGCAGCTTGCGCGCATCGGCGAACACCATGTCCTCGGGCTGGCCGTACACGGGATAGATGAAGGGCGCGGCATATTGGCGGCTGCCGGCGATCTCGGGCTCGAAGTAGCCGGTGACCACGCCGTCGGGCCGGCGGTCGTCGTCGCGGATCTGGTAGGCCGAGAACTCGCGCTCGAAGAAATTGCGGATCGCAGGGTTGTTCTTGCCGTCGACCTGGGCCGCGCGCTGGCAGACCTCGCGCCACTCGGTGCCGCGCCCGGTCAGCACCTTGCAGCTGCCGAGGAAGGCCGGCCAGGTCTCCGAGAACTCGTCGCCGCGCCAGCCGGGCACGGTGTCGAAGGGCACCGAGGTATAGGTCGCGAGCTGGGTCGAGAAGGTGCGCGACTGCCCGGCCACGCTGGCGCCCAGCGTGCTCGGCCGCTGCGCCGGCGTCGCGGGCTCGGGGGCACCGATGACCACCGGCGGCTGCGGCGCCGGCCCGGGCGCGGGCGCGGGTGCAGGCGAGGGCGCTGCGGCCATCGGTGCCGTGTTCGATGCCGGCATGACGCCGCAGCCCGCGAGCGCGGCCGCCAGGACCGCGGCGGGCCACCACCGCGCGGGGGAAGGAAGGGTGGGCGAAAGAGGCTGCATGGCGATCTCCTGGTCTGGAAGGGGGACGGGCCCGGCGGACCGCTGTCCTGCAGACGATTACTTCTCTGTGATTTGGAAAGTCCCGACGCCGTAGACGTCGTTGCAGGGCGCGTTCGGCGCGCACACCGGCTTGCCGAGCAGCGGCGGCGGACCGCTGCCGCGCGACGCCTCGAGCGCCGCCAGCACGGGCAGCGGGAACTGCGGGAACACGCCGTCGTTCTGCACGCCGGCAGCGCTGAAGTCGCGCTCGTGTTCGCTCACCACGACGGCGAAGCGATCGATGCCCTTCGGCCCGCCGGCGTCCATCGGCCAGGACGCGCGCGGCAGCGACAAGGTGGCACCGGCGCCGATCTTGTTGTACTTGTCGAGCAGGTTGGGAAACAGCAGGAACATCTCGTTGCCGCTGGACAGGAGGAAGACGTAGACGTAGCCCTCGCGCTTGCTGCGCACCTCGAACGCGAGCTTGTCCTTGCCGACCGTCACCTCGGGCTTGCGCGTGCTCGCGCTGACCTCGAAGCCGGGCGCGGCGCCGGCGGCGAGCGATTGCAGCGATTCGGCCGGCGTGCGCGGGGTCGGCGGTGGCGGCGGCACGGGTGCGGGCGCCGGTGCCTGCGCGACCGCCTCGGCCGGCGGCGGCGCGGCAGCGGCGGGCGGCGCCTCGTCGGTCTTGCCCATCCCGCCTTGAAGGAACCACCAGCCGCCGGCGGCCGCCAGCAGCACGACCGCGGCCGCGCCGGCGATCGCGACGCCCTTGCCGCGCGACGGCGCAGCGGCGGCCGGCGCGGCGCCCTGCGAAGCCGCGGACGCCGTGGGCGACGGTGCCGGCGGCGCGACCCGGTAGGCGGCCG
>DASYCA010000276.1:0-6827 GCA_036500445.1 Burkholderiaceae bacterium
ACCCGATGGGACCCGAACCGCTTCCGCTCGCCCCCGCCATGATCCGCGCACTGGCCGGCATCGCCACGGCGACGATCACGACCGTGCTGCTGAAGAAAGGCCTGCGCAACGTCTGGCTGCGCGGCACGCGGCCGCTCGCGCCGAATCAGCCGCGCCTGGTCGGCCGCGCATTCACCTTGCGCTTCGTGCCGGCCCGTGAAGACCTCGCGACACCGGCCTCATGGGGCGCGCCGATCTCCACGCGCGCCGCGATCGAGTCGATGCCGGCCGGCTGCATCGCGGTCGTCGGCGCGCTCGGCGTGACGGACGCCGGCATCTTCGGCGACATCCTTTGCGCGCGCATGATGAAGCGCGGCGTGGCCGGCCTCGTCAGCGACGGCGTCGTGCGCGACCTCGCCGGCGTGCTCGGCACCGGGCTGCCGGTGTGGTGCCAGGGCACCGCCGCGCCGGCCTCGGTGACCGGCCTGACCTTCGTCGGCTGGCAGGAGGCGATCGATTGCGGCGGCGTCGCGGTGTTCCCGAACGACGTGATCGTCGTCGACGCCGACGGCGCGGTGCTGATCCCTGCGGCGCTGCTGGACGAGGTCATCGCGGCCTGCGTCGAGCAGGAGCGGCTGGAGGCCTGGATCATGAGCGAGGTCGAGCGCGGCGTGCCGCTGCCGGGCCTGTACCCGCCGAATGCCGAGGCCAGCGCACGCTACCAGGCCTGGACCCAGACGAATCCTTGAACCCCCCGCGAAAGAGAACGACATGAGCACCGAGATGCTGACGATCCCGGTCGAGCCGTTGCGCGCGGCCGTCCATGAATTGATGCTCGGCTTCGGCAGCGAGCCGCGCGAGATCGAGCTGGTCGCCGACAACCTGATCCAGGCCAACCTGACCGGCCACGACTCGCACGGCATCGGCATGCTGCCGCGCTACGCGAACGCGTTCCTCGAAGGCGGCCTGAAGCCCAACGCGCACGTTCAGACCCGGCTCGACGGCGGCACGCTGCTGGCGCTCGACGGCCAGGCCGGCTTCGGCCAGGTGATCGGCTTCGAGACGATGCAGCTGGGCATCGCGCGGGCGAAGGCGCAGGGCAGCTGCATCGTCGCGCTGGCCAACTCGCACCACCTGTGCCGCATCGGCGCGTGGGCCGAGATGGCGGTCGCCGAAGGGCTGATCTCGATGCACTTCGTCAACGTGATCTCGCGCCCGATCGTGGCGCCGTTCGGCGGGCGCGATGCGCGCTTCGGCACGAACCCGTTCGCGGTCGGCATCCCGGTCGCCGGGCGCGAACCGGTGATCCTGGATCTGGCGACCAGCATCATCGCGCAGGGCAAGACGCGGGTCGCGCACAACAAGGGCGAGGCGCTGCCGGACGGCTGCCTGCTCGACGACCTCGGCGAGCCGACCACCGATCCGAAGTTCGGCGTCGTCGAGCCGCTCGGCGCGCTGCGCACCTTCGGCGAACACAAGGGCTTCGGCCTCGCACTGGTCTGCGAGCTGCTCGGCGGCGCGCTCGCCGGCGGGCTCACGGCGCACGGTCCGGCCGACGGCAAGCAGCGCGTCCTCAACGGCATGCTGACGGTGCTGTTCGATCCCGCGCGCCTGGGCAACTCGGCGGTCTGGTCGAGCGAGATGCAGGCCTTCCTCGATTGGGTCGTGTCATCGAAGCCGCAGACCGGCGTCGAACGCGTGCGGGTCGCCGGCGAGCCGGAACGCGAGTCGCGCGCGCGCCGCGGCGCGAACGGCATCCCGGTCGACGCGACGACCTGGAACGAACTGCTCGCGGCCGCCGCGAAGCTCGGGCGCGATCCGGCCCGCGTGAACGCATTGGCCGGTCGCCACTAGGGGCATTCGGCCCCGCGCCGACCACGCCGCGATTCGTCGCGCGTGTGGCGAACGCGAAACGCCGTGTTCCTGTTCGATGGGGGTGGTGCGAACGCGCATCGCCCGCTTCGAACGCTGTGGGTGCGTGCGCACCCCGCTCTTCCTAAGCTTCGCTCATGTCCTCGCCATTCGAACCACCTCGCATGGACATGCCCGAATCAACACTTCAAAGGAAGAGCATGAAAAAGATCGTTTCCCTCGCGGTGCTCGCCGCCATCTCCGGTGTCGCTTCAGCGCAGTCGAACGTCACGCTGTTCGGCGTGATCGACGAGGCCGCTCGCTACGTCAAGAACGGTGACCAGCACATGTACTCGCTCGCCAGCGGTGGCATGAACACCAGCCGCCTCGGCTTCCGTGGCGTCGAGGACCTGGGCAGCGGCCTGAAGGCCGGCTTCTGGCTCGAGTCGGGCATCAACGCCGACAGCGGCACGAGCTCGGACGGGACCCGTTTCTTCAACCGCCGCAGCACCGTCAGCCTGATGGGCAACTTCGGTGAAATCCGCCTCGGCCGCGACTTCACGCCGACCTACACCGGCTACACCGACTACGACGTGTTCGGCGACAACGGCCTCGCCTCGTCGTCCAAGTTCGACATCTCGCTCGGCGTGAGCCGCGACGGCCAGACCGGCGTCAGCCAGTACACGAACAGCGGCGAAACCCGCGCCGACAACCAGGTCGCGTACTTCCTGCCGACCAACCTCGGCGGCGTCTACGGCCGTGCCGCGATCGCCCCGGGCGAAGGCGTCGCGGGCAAGAAGTACTACGGCGGCCGCATCGGCTGGGCCGGCGGCCCGGCCGACATCTCGGTGTCGTACGGCCAGTTCCAGGTCACCCCGGTGAACGGCGACGACAAGTACAAGACCTTCGACGTCGGCGCGACGTACGACTTCAACGTCGTGAAGCTGTTCGCCTACTACACCCAGTCGAAGCTGGCGACCCAGAAGATCGGCACCTACAGCATCGGCGCCACCGCACCGATCGGCGTCGGCCTGATCCGCGCGCAGTACACGCACGCGAACCAATCGGGCACGATCGGTGTCGGCGCCGTCGGCACCGTCGGGTCCAATGTCGATGCCAACGACGCGGATCAGTTCGCGCTCGGCTATGTCTACAACCTGTCCAAGCGCACCGCGCTGTACGGCACCGCCGCGTACGTGAAGAACAAGGGCAACGGCCAGTTCGCTCTCGCGTCGGCTCCGGCCCAGACGCCGGGCGGCAAGTCGACCGGCGCCGAAGTCGGCATCCGTCACTCGTTCTAAGACCGTTTCGTTCCCGCCACGCCCTCCAAGCGTGGCCCCAGGGGCCGCATTTCGCAAGAAATGCGGCCCTTTGTTCGTACAGCTCCTGTGTTTTTTTAGCGATCATTACGGATTCGTAATCGGCTCGCCATCTTCGAGTCACCCGCAGATTTCTATCGTGCATGGCATCACCAGGAGCCGTGCATGCGCCGACAAGACATTCAACTACTCGCCCTCGCCCGCCAAGGCGACGCCGCCGCCCGCTGCGAGGCCGGTCGCCGCTACCTGCTCGGCGCCGACGGCTTCCCGCTTCATGTCGCGACCGGGCTCGACTACCTGTCGCATCCGAACGTCAAGAACCTGCCGCAAGCCGCGCGCATCATCGCGGAGAGCCTCACGCTCGAGGACATCCTGTCGCTGCAGCAGGAAGGCGCGCTGGCCCAGGCCGCGGCCGGCGGCAGCGTCGCGGCGCAGGTCAAACTCGGCGTCTGGCTGTGCGTGCGCCATGCACGCGTCGACGAAGGCGCGCGCTGGCTCGCGAAGGCCGCCGCCGGCGGTCACGAGGCCGCCGCCGCCGCGCTCGCCGCTCTGCGCGACAGCGCCGCCGACGACCCGCTCGCCGGCTTCCTGCGTGCGCTGATCGCCTCGGGCGACCTGAAGGGCCCGGAGGTCGCGGTGATCGCCGCGAAGCAGGCGATGACTGAGCGCGAGCTCGCGCGCGCCGCCGCCGGGCTGCGCAGCGCGTTGACGCTGACGAGCAGCGTCACCGCGGAGCTCGCCGAGCTGATCGCCGCCGCGGTGCGGCTCGCCGAGGAAACCGGCGCGCCGCTGCTGGGCATCGCCCCGGAAGCGATCGAGACCAGCCTGGACATGCGCACCAGCCGTGGCGACCGTGACGCCGCCTATGCGCTGGGCCGCGCGCTTTGCGGCATCCCCTGCGGCGTGCTGACGCCGGCGAGCCTGGCGGCCGGCCCGAACATGCGCAAGGGCGTCGCGCTGCTGCTGCGCGCCGCCGACGCCGGCCTCGAGCAGGCCTGGCTGCACCTGTACCGCATGCACGGCGACCACAACCTGTCGGTCGCGAACCCGCAGATGGCGCGTTTCTGCCTCGAGAAGGCCGCGCTCGGCGGCCAGGTCGAGGCGCAGCGCAAGCTCGGCGCGCTGATGCTGCGCGCGGCCGATTCGCTGGTCGATTCGGAGCAGGCGATCCAGTGGCTGCACCAGGCCGCCGGCGCCCACGACGTGCACGCGCAAGGCCTGCTGCAATCGCTGGTGCTGCCGCTCGAGGGCGCCGACGGCGAGGCCGCCTCGGCGATCGAGCTGGTGCGGCGCGACGACCCGTGGCTGGCGGTGCGGATGCAGCTGTCGCGCCAGTTCGGCCTGACCAAGCTCGAGGCGCTGTGCGTGGACCCGGCCGAGGGCCAGCGGCCGTGGGGCCTGGTCGTCGGCAAGAACCCGTTCATCACGCAGATCCGGCTGTCGGCGCCGCGCGCGATCCCCGCGCTGACGGCCGCCGCGGCCGAGGCGCTGCAGCGCGCCGCGTCGTTCTTCGGCCAGAACAGCCGCGACGCGCTCGCGTTCGAGGGCGACCTGCGCCGCCGCTCGCTGCGCCAGCGCCGCGCGTTCGAGCGCCACGGCCTGGACGAGGCGATGTTCTTCTCCTCCGCCACCTCGATGACGCTGGAGGCCTTGCGCTTCGGGCCGAAGTGGGCCTTCCGCGCGAAGGAGCCGCTGCAGCTCGCACTGGCCGCCTGACGGCCCACCGGACGCACAGCGCCCGCGGAGCCCAGTGGGCCGCGATGTGATGGGTGAACCGTGATGGGCGATACTGGCGACCCCATGCGCATCCTGATCGTCGAGGACGAGCCGAAGACGGCCGCCTATGTCTCCAAGGGCCTCACCGAGCACGCCTATGTCGTCGACATCGCGACCAACGGCATCGAGGGCCTGCACCTCGCGAGCTCGGGCACCTACGACCTGATCCTGCTGGACGTGATGCTGCCCGGCGCCGACGGCTGGAGCGTGCTGGAGGCGCTGCGCCGCAAGCGCCAGACGCCGGTGCTGTTCCTGAGCGCGCGCGACACCGTCGCCGACCGCGTCAAGGGCCTGGAGCTCGGCGCCGACGACTACCTGGTGAAACCGTTCGCGTTCTCCGAGCTGCTCGCGCGCATCCGCACGCTGCTGCGCCGCGGCGCGACGCAGATCGAGCAGAGCTTCCAGATCGCCGACCTCGAGCTCGACACGGTGCGCCGCCGCGTCAGCCGGGCCGGCCAGCGCATCGAGCTGACGGCCAAGGAATACGCGCTGCTCGACTACTTCGTGCACCACATCGGCGAGGTGCTGTCGCGCACCTTGATCGCCGAGCACGTGTGGGACATGAACTTCGACAGCGACACCAACGTCGTCGACGTCGCGGTGCGGCGCCTGCGCGCCAAGCTCGACGACCCGTTCGCGACCAAGCTGATCCACACGATCCGCGGCGTCGGCTACGTCTTCGACGCCCGCGCGGAGTGACGCCCGCCCACGTGATCCGCGAAGGGCTGCGCGACCTGAAGCGCTCGCTCACGGCGCAGATCAGCCTGTCGATCGCGCTGGTCGCGAGCCTGCTGGTGGCCGGCAGCGGGATGCTGTTCAACCAGCTCGCCGCGCGCGAGCTGCGCGAGGGCAACGAATTGATCATGTTCGCGAACCTGGCGCTGCTGCGCGAGGACCTGTCGGTCGCGCACTTCGACCTGGCGCGCGAGCCGCAGCGCATCGTGCAGCGGATGGCGCTGCAGTTCGGCCAGCTCGACATGGCGCTGATGGACGAGCAGCGCCACCTGATCGCCGCGTCCGAGCATTTCGAGGTCCCGTTCGACAAGCTGCCGCCGCAGGCGATCTCGGTCGACAACGTCCCCGAGGGGATCGAGCAGGCCGACGTGCGCGCGCTCGGCAAGGCGCTCGGGCCGCTGACGACGATCTGGCGGGCGCCCGACAGGCGCAGCTTCCGGCTGCTGTTCGCGAGCATCCCGGTCCCGCCCAACTCGCTCGCCGGGGCGGACCACCGCGCGCTGCTCGTCGCGTTCGCGTACGAGCAGACGCAGACGCGCCAGGTCGTGATCAGCGAGCTGCAGATCTTCATCATCACGCTGCTGATCGGCGTCGGCGCGGCGACACTGCTGGGCTTCTGGGTCGCGCGCCGCATCGTCGCCGGCCCGATCCGCCTCGGCGCGGCGGCCAACCGCATCAGCGCGCGGCCGATGATGGAACGGCTCTCGCTCGCCGAAACGCCGACCGAGCTGGTCGAATCGACCCAGGCCTTCAACCGCATGCTGGACCGGCTGGAGGCCTCGTTCAAGCGCCTGACCGATTTCTCCGCCGACCTCGCGCATGATCTGCGCACGCCCATCAACAACCTGCTCGGCGAGGCCCAGGTCGCGCTGTCGAAGCCGCGCAGCGCCGACGAGTACCGGGCGGTGCTCGAATCGGCCGTCGAGGACTACGAGCGCCTGTCGCGCCTGATCGAGAACATGCTGTTCCTGGCCCGCGCCGACAACCCGCAAGCGGCGACCCGCCCGTTCTGGATCGACCTGAAGCCGATGCTGGAGCGCGCGAGCGGCTACTTCGAGATGCTGGCCGAGGAGCGCGGCGTCGCGATCGCGATCGAGATGCGCGGCATCGAGGCGCCGGCCTGGCAGCAGGTCTGGGCCGACGAGACGCTGCTGCTGCGCGCACTCG
>DASYCA010000277.1:0-6612 GCA_036500445.1 Burkholderiaceae bacterium
GCAGGAAGAAAGTCATCATGATCCGCTGGCTGCAAGACCTGCTGCAAACGAATGCCGTCGCCGACACGCCGGCGCGCAGCGCGGCGCCGGCCAGGCCTGCACCGCCACCCAGCGCGCGCGCCTTGCCCGGCGAGACGCTCGCGAAGCAGCTCGCGCTCGTGATCGACCTGAACGTCTGCGTCGGCTGCCACGCCTGCGTGACCTCGTGCAAGGAATGGAACACCTCGGGCTCGGCCGGCTCGCTGGCCGACGTCAACGCCTACGCGGCCGACCCGACCGGGACCTTCTTCAACCGCGTCCAGACCTACGAGGCCGGGATCTTCCCCGGCACCGAGACGATCCACTTCCCGAAGAGCTGCCTGCATTGCGAGGACCCGCCGTGCGTGCCGGTCTGCCCGACCGGGGCGAGCTACAAGCGCAAGGAAGACGGCATCGTGCTGGTCGACTACGACAAGTGCATCGGCTGCAAGTACTGCGCGTGGGCCTGCCCGTACGGCGCTCGCGAGCTCGACGAAGAGCGCCAGGTCATGACGAAGTGCACCTTGTGCGTGGACCGCATCTACGACGAGCACCTGCCGCCACAGGACCGCAAGCCGGCCTGCGTGAAGGCGTGCCCGACCGGAGCGCGCCTGTTCGGCGACGTGAAGGACCCGGAGTCGGAAGTCTCCAAGGCGATCCGCGAACGCGGCGGCTATGCGCTGATGCCGGAGTGGGAGACGCAGCCGGCGAATCAATACCTGCCGCGCCGCATCACGAAGGCCGCGGGCGAGGGCGCGGAATGAATCCGGCGTTCTCGGTCGTGTTGTTCACCGCGCTCGCGGGCGCCGCGCAAGGGCTGGTCGTCACGCTCGCGCTCGCGACGCTCGCCGGCGTCGCGATGACGCCGGCCTTCGTCGGCCGCGGCCTCGTGATCGCCGGCGTGATGCTGGTGATCGGGCTGCTGTCGTCCTTTGGCCACCTCGGCCGCAAGGAGCGCGCGTGGCGCGCGGTGCTGATGTGGCGGACCTCGTGGCTCTCGCGCGAGTGCATCGTGCTGCCGGCCTTCATCGGCTGGGTCGCACTGTGGTGGCTCATTGGGCCCGCGGCCGGCGCGCTCTGGCCGCTGATCGCGATCGCGCTCGCGGCGCTGCTGTGGCTGTGCACCGCGAAGATCTATGCCTGCCTGCGTTTCATCCAGGAGTGGGCCCAGCCGCTGACGCTGGTGAACTTCGCGCTGATCGGCCTGGCCTCGGGCGCGCTGCTCGCGAGCGCGCTCGCGGCCGCCGATGCGCAGGCCGCGCTGCTGCGTTTCACCGGCCCGGCCGCGCTCGCGCTGACGCTCGCCGCGTGGTTCACGCGCGTGCTCTCGCTGCGCCGCAACGCCGCGCTGAAACCCAAGTCGACGCTGCAGTCGGCCACCGGCATCCACTCGGCGACGCTGGTGCAGAAATCGATGGGCATGTCGGCCGGCGCGTTCAACACGCGCGAGTTCTTCCACGGCCGCACGCTGGCGCTGCTGAAGAAGATCCGGTTCGCGTTCCAGCTGCTCGGCTTCGCGCTGCCGGCGCTGCTCGCGGCGGCCGCGCTGGCCGCCTCCGGCGCCCCCCTGGCCGTGTTCGCGTGGTGGCTGGCCGTCGCGGTCCAGGCGCCGGGCCTGCTGGCCGAGCGCTGGTTCTTCTTCGCGCAGGCCCGGCATCCGCAGAATCTTTACTACCAGGTCGTGTCCTGATCGCGTCGGTACCCCCTTTTGGGGGACATGGCTCACCGACGCGCTCGCCTATTCTTGGGTCGCCCGCCAAAAAAAGACCCAAGGAGACCGCGATGACGGTTGAACACGTGGACATCCTGATCGTCGGTGCCGGCCTGTCGGGCATCGGCGCGGCGTGTCACCTGGCGCGCGAATGCCCCGATCGCCAGGTCGCGATCCTGGAGGGCCGCGAAGACCTCGGCGGCACCTGGAGCCTGTTTCGCTACCCCGGCATCCGCTGCGACTCCGACATGTACACGCTCGGCTATTCGTTCCGGCCGTGGTCGGGCAAGAAGGCGATCGCCGACGGGCCGTCCATCCTGCAGTACCTGCGCGACACCGCGCGCGAGCACGGCGTCGACAAGCTGATCCGCTACGGCCACCAGGTGCGCGGCGCGGCCTGGTCGTCCGGCGACGCGCGATGGACGCTGCAGGTCGAACGCGGCGGCGAGACGGTGCAGATCCGCGCCTCGTTTCTCGTGATGTGCGTCGGCTACTACGACTACGCGGCCGGCTACACGCCCGAGTTCGAGGGCCTGGCGCAGTTCAAGGGCCGCCTCGTCCACCCGCAGCACTGGCCGGACGACGTCGACTACCGCGGCAAGCGCGTCGTCGTGATCGGCAGCGGGGCGACCGCGGTGACGCTGATCCCCGAGCTCGCGAAGCAGGCCGCGCACGTGACGATGCTGCAGCGCTCGCCGACCTACATGGTGGTGCGGCCCTCGGTCGACCCGGTCGCGACCTGGCTCGCGGCGCGCCTGCCGCGTGGGCTCGCGCACCGCCTGACGAAGACGAAGAACGTGCTGTTGGGCATGTACGTGTTCCAGATCGCCAAGCGCCGGCCGCAGCTGCTGAAGACCAAGTTGATCGACCTGGTCAAGGCCCGGCTCGGCCCCGACTACGACGTCGGCACCCATTTCACGCCGCGTTACAACCCGTGGGAGCAGCGCCTGTGCCTGGTGCCCGACGGCGACCTGTTCAAGGCCGTGCGCGAGCAGCGCGCGAGCGTCGTCACCGACCACATCGCGAACTTCACCGAGACCGGGATCAAGCTGCGCAGCGGCGCCGAGCTCGCGGCCGACGTCGTCGTCAGCGCGACCGGGCTGAAGCTGAACCTGATGAACAACCTCGCGATCGACGTCGACGGCCGGCGCGTCGAGCCGGGCCGGCTCGTCAGCTACAAGGGCGTCATGTTCGGTGGCCTGCCGAACTTCGCCTCGGTGTTCGGCTACACCAACGCCTCCTGGACGCTGAAGGCCGACCTGAGCAGCCGCTACCTGTGCCGCGTGCTCAAGCACATGCAGCGCAGCGGCGCGCGCCAGTTCGTGCCGCACGTCGCGGACCCTTCGATGGCCGTGAAGCCGTGGGTCGACTTCTCGTCCGGCTACTTCCTGCGCTCGGCCGACCAGCTGCCCAAGCAGGGGGCCGACAAGCCCTGGAAGCTGAACCAGAACTACGCGCTCGACCTCATGTCGATGCGCTTCGGCTCGCTCGACGACGGCGTGCTGCGCTTTTCGGCCTGAACGGCGCGTTCACGGCGGCCGCGGCCTCAGCCCAGGTCCTTCTGGTTCGAGATCACGCGCGAGACGATGCCGTAGGCGACCGCTTCCTCGGCGCTCATCCAGTAGTCGCGCTCCATGTCGGCGAGCACGCCGGCGAGCGCCTTGCCGGTCTGCTTCGCGATCACCTTGGCGATGCGTTCGCGGGTCTTGATGATCTCGCGCGCCATGATCGCGATGTCGGTTGCCTGCCCGCCGGCGCCGCCGGCCGGCTGGTGGATCATGAAGCGCGTGTTCGGCAGGCAGACGCGGCGCTCCTTCGGCGGGGCGAGGAAGATGTGCGCGCCGGCGCTGGCGACCCAGCCGGTGCCGACCGTCGTGACCGGTGCGCGCACGAAGCCGATCATGTCGTGGATCGCGTCGCCCGATTCGACGTGGCCGCCGGGCGACGAGATCAGCATCGTGATCGGCGCCGTGGATTCCTCGGACAGCGCGAGCAGGCGCCGGCAGGTCGCCTGCGCGATCTTGTCGTCGATCTCGCCGAACACGAGCACGAAGCGCGACTTGAACGACAGCTGCTCCTCGAGCCGGTCCGCGGGCTCGGGCTTGGGTGCCGGCTTGTCGTCGGCGGCGAGGGTGATTGCATTCATGGGAAATCCTTTGGTCGACTCGATGCCTCAGTCTAGCCCGAGAACGTTTCGACCAGCGCGGCCGCCGGCAGCTGGTGGTGCAGCGCGATCGCGACGAGCGCCGCGCCGTCGGCGGGTGCCGCCGCCGGGCGCAGGCTGCCGCGGCGGCCGGCGAACTGGATCTCGACCCAGGGCGGGTCGGCGCAGCGCAGCACGCCCTTCAGCCGCAGCAGCCCCGCCGGCGGCGAACGCAGCCAGGCGCGCAGCGCCTCGGCGTCGAAGACCGCGGTGGGCCGGCACGACCAGGAGTCGAACGTGCCGCCGTGGTGGAGCGCGGGCTGCGCGGCCGCGCGGGTGGCCTGCGGCATCGCGAGGCCGCTCAGCAGCGCCGGCGGCACCACCGCGTGGCGGGTCTGCAGGCACGGCACCGGACCGGCGACGGCCGCGATCCATGCGACCACCGGGGCGATGTCGGGCTGCGCGTCGCAGTGGTTGACGACGACCAGGTCGGCCGCCTTCAACTGGCGCTCCAGCGTGTCGGCGAGCAGCGGGTCGCGCGCCTGCTCGAGCACCGCGCCGGCGTCGACGACGACGATCACGCCGTCGAGCCTGAGGCCCGGGTCGGCGCGGCCGAGCTGCGCGATGCGCCACGGGTCGGCCACGCCGCTGGCCTCGACGACGACCGCGTCGAACGAGTCCGCCGCATCGAGCACCTGCATCAGCGCGAGCGAGAGGTCGTCGCCGATCTGGCAGCAGACGCAGCCGTTCGTGAGCTTCATCAGCGGCAACGGGGCGGCTGCGTCCCGGTGGGCCGATTCGATCAGCGTCGCGTCGATGTTGAGCGCGCCGAAGTCGTTGACCAGGACCGCGAGCCGGCGGCCGTCCGCGTGGCGCAGCCAGTGATTCAACAGCGTCGTCTTGCCGGCGCCGAGGAAGCCGCCGATGACGGTGAACGGAAGGGCCATCGCTTGCGTCCGTTTACGCGCCGAAGCGCGCCTCGAAGATGCGGCCCGAGAGCACCGTGCCCCAGACCCGAACGTCCTTCAGCGCCATCGGGTCGACCGCGAGCGGGTCGTCCTCGAGCACGCAGAAATCGGCGCGCTTGCCGCATTCGATGCTGCCGATCTCGTCGTCGAGCTTGAGCGTCCAGGCGGCGCCGAGCGTGATCGCCCGCAGCGCCTGCGGCACCGTGAGGCGCTCGGCCGCGCCGAGCACGCGGCCCTGCGGCGTGACGCGGTTGACCGCGCACCACGCGGTGAAGAGCGGTCCGAGCGGCGTGACCGGCGCGTCCGAGTGGATCGCCAGCGGCACGCCGGCGGCCAGCGCGCTGGCGCAGGCGTCCAGGCGGTTCGCGCGGTCCGGGCCCATCGTCATCTCGTAGTGCTGGTCGCCCCAGTACCAGAGGTGGTTCGCGAACAGGTTCGCGCACAGCCCGAGTGCCGCCATGCGGCGGAACATCGGCGCATCGATCATCTGGCCGTGCTGCAGCGTGTGGCGGTGGTCCACGCGCGGCGCCTTCGCGAGCACGCGCTCGATCGCGTCGATCGCGACCTCGCTGGCCTCGTCGCCGTTGGTGTGGGTGTGGATCGTCAGGCCCGCGCGGTGGTAGAGCTCGAAGTCGGTTTCGTACTGCGCGGGTGCGGTGACCCAGATGCCGTTCGGCGCGCCGTTGAAGTGGCCGGGCCAGCGCAGCCGCGCCGAGAAGCCCTGGATCGAACCGTCCAGCATCAGCTTGACGAGGCCGTAGCGCAGCCGGTCGGTGTTGCGCGCCATCAGCGCCTTGACGTGCGCGGCGCCGTCGGCGGCCTCGCGCACGCCTTGATAGCCCTGGAAAGCGGGCAGCACGCGAACGCCGATCGCGTCGTCGGCGAGCGCGGTCTCGAGCGTCTCGCAGTCGGCGGGCCGGAGCTGGTTGACGAGGTCGGTCGCCGTCGTGACGCCCTGCAGGCAGGCCAGGCGCGCGAACGAGCGGATGCCGTCGACGCTCAGTGGCGCGAGCAGGCCGGCCGCGCCGATGTGGCGCAGCACCAGGAACATCGCGGCCGGCTCCTGCAGTTCGCCGGTGGGCTCGCCGAGCGCCGCGCCGGCGCCGAACTTGACGACGCCCTCGACCTCGTTGTCGCGCGTGATCCCGGCCTGCCGCAGCATCGTGGTGTTGACGTTCATCAGGTGGCCGTTGGCGTGCGCGACGACGACCGGGCGGTCGACGCTCACCGCGGCGAGGTGCTCGACGGTCATGCGCTCGCCGCCGAAATAGATCGGGTCGAAGCCCCAGGCGATCAGCGGCTCGCCGGCCGGCGTGCCGCGCGCGGTCATCTCGGCGTCGGCCTCGCGCAGCCGCGCGACGACCGCGTCCATCGAGCGCAAGCCGCTCCAGACCCGGCCCTGCGGGTCGCGCCGATCGAACCAGCCGGTGTAGACCCAGTCCCACATGCTGCCTTCCTTCAGGTGGCAGTGGCCTTCGACCAGGCCGGGCATCAGCACCTTGTCGGCGAAGCGCGTGTCGAGCGTGTGCGGGCCCCAGGCGGCGAGCTCGGCGCGCGTGCCGACGCCGAGGATGCGGCCGTCGCGCACCGCGACGTGCGTGGCTTCGGGCTGCATCGGGTTCATCGTGATGATCTTGCGTGCAACGTAGAGGGTGGTCGGGTTCATGCGGGTGCGTGGGTCGATGGGGTTGAGGCGGTGGCCGGGGGGGCGTCGAGCTCGGCCTCGCTCGGGTAGCGTCCGAGCGTCAGGAACACCAGTGCCGGCACGATCT
>DASYCA010000278.1:0-7655 GCA_036500445.1 Burkholderiaceae bacterium
AGCTGCAGGACAGCTTCGGCATGAACATGGTGGCGCTGATCGACGGCCAGCCCAAGCTCTGCAACCTGAGGGACCTGATCGCGATCTTCCTCGAGCACCGGCGCGAGGTGGTGACGCGGCGCACGGTGTTCGAGCTGAGAAAGGCGCGCGAGCGCGGCCATGTGCTCGAAGGCCTGGCCGTGGCCCTGGCCAACATCGACGAGTTCATCGAGACGATCAAGGCCTCGCCGACGCCGCCGGTGGCCAAGAGCGCGTTGATGGGCAAGAGCTGGGATTCGTCGATGGTGCGCGAGATGCTCTCGCGCGTCGGCGAAGGCACGCCGGGCGGCCTGGCCGCCTACCGGCCCGAAGGCCTGCCGAAGGAATTCGGCATCCAGGACGACGGCCGCTACCGCCTCTCGGACGACCAGGCCAGCGAAATCCTGCAGATGCGCCTGCAGCGCCTGACCGGCCTCGAGCAAGACAAGATCATCGGCGAGTACAAGGACGTGATGGCCGTCATCACCGACCTGCTGGACATCCTCGCGACGCCCTCGCGCGTGACGACCATCATCTCGGACGAGCTCGCCGCGATCAAGGCCGAGTTCGGCCAGACGAAACTCGGCGCGCGCCGCAGCACGATCGAACCCTTTGCTTCGGACCTCGGCACCGAGGACCTGATCACGCCGACCGACATGGTCGTGACGCTCTCGCACACCGGCTACATCAAGAGCCAGGCGCTCTCCGAATACCGCGCGCAAAAGCGCGGCGGCCGCGGCAAGCAGGCGACACAGACCAAGGAAGACGACTGGATCGAGCAGCTCTTCATCGCCAACACGCACGACTACATCCTGTGCTTCACGAACCGCGGCCGGGTCTACTGGCTCAAGGTCTGGGAGGTGCCGCAAGGCACGCGCAATTCGCGCGGCCGCCCGATCGTCAACATGTTCCCGCTCCAGCAAGGTGAAAAAGTCAACGTCGTGCTGCCGCTGACCGACGGTTTCCGCAGCTTCCCCGCCGATCACTACGTGTTCATGGCGACGGCCCAAGGCGTCGTGAAGAAGACGACGCTCGACGAATTCAGCAACCCGCGCAAGGCCGGCATCATCGCGGTCGATCTCGACGAAGGCGACTTCCTGATCGGGGCGTCGCTGACCGACGGCAAGCACGACGTGATGCTGTTCAGCGACGGCGGCAAGGCCGTGCGCTTCGACGAGGACGACGTGCGCCCGATGGGCCGCGGCGCACGCGGCGTGCGCGGCATGGCGCTGGACGACGGCGTCAGCGTGATCGCGATGCTGGTCGCCGAGGACGAAACGCAGAGCGTGCTGACCGCGACCGAGAACGGCTACGGCAAGCGCACCTCGATCGTCGAGTACACGCGCCACGGCCGCGGCACCAAGGGCATGATCGCGATCCAGCAGACCGAGCGCAACGGCAAGGTCGTCGCCGCGACGCTGGTGCGCGCCGATGACGAAATCATGCTGATCACCGACAAGGGCGTGCTGGTGCGCACCCGCGTCTCGGAGATCCGCGAGATGGGCCGCGCGACCCAGGGCGTGACCCTGATCGCGCTCGACGACGGCACGCAGCTCAGCGGGCTGCAGCGCATCGTCGAGAATGATGCAAATTCCGATATCCCCACCGATATCGCCACCGATCCCCCCACCGATACCGGCAGCGACGAACCGCCCGCCGAGGAGAACTCCTGATGCAAAGAATTTTCGCCGCGGCGCTGCTCGCCAGTGCCGTGCTGCTTGCCCATGCCCAGAGCCCCGCGCCGGCCGCCAGCGCCGCCGCCGCCTCGCCGGCCAAGAAGGCGCTCGTCGCCAAGGTCATCGCGCTGCAGCAGCCGTTGTACGAAGGCATCTCGCGCGAGATCGTGATGCGCCCGGCGATGCAGCTCGGCCAGCAGGCCAACGGCGTGCTGCAAGGCGTGCCGGCCGACAAGCGCGAGGCAATGACCAAGAACATCGACGCCGACATCCGCAAGTACATCGACGAGTCGGTGCCGCTGCTGCGCGACCGCGCCGTCAAGCTCGCGCCCGACACGCTGGGGCCGATCCTGGAGGCCAAGATGAGCGAGGCCGAGCTGAAGCAGCTGGCCGAATGGCTCGCGTCACCGGCGGCGAAGAAGTACGACCAGATCGGCGGCGAGATCCAGCAGGCGCTGGGCCAGAAGCTCTTCGCCGAAGCCGGCCCGCTGCTGACGCCCAAGCTGCAGGCGCTCGAGGGCAAGGTGCGCACCACCCTCGGCCTGCCGCCGCCGGGTGCCGCACCCGCCGGCCCGGCCGCCTCGGGCGCCGCACCGGCGCCCGCGAAGCCCGCGAGCAAGTAATCAGCGGGCTGTGACGCCGTCGGCCATGCTGCGTGCGAGAATTTGAACCCACCATGGCCGACACGCACCCCGCTTCCATCGCCCCCGAGCTGCTCGCGTTCCGCGTCCAGATCGACGCCCTCGACCGCGAGCTGCTCGCGCTGCTGAACCGCCGCGCCACGCTCGCGCTGGAGGTCGGCGAGCTGAAGAAGCGCGAGGGCTCGGTCGCGTTCCGGCCCGAGCGCGAGGCGCAGGTCATCGACGGGCTGAAGGCCTCGAACCCCGGCCCGCTGAAGGCCGACAGCGTCGCGCCGATCTGGCGCGAGATCATGTCGGCCTGCCGGGCGCTGGAGACGCCCACGCGCGTCGCCTACCTCGGCCCGGCCGGCACCTTCAGCGAAGAGGCCGCGCTCGGCTTCTTCGGCTCGTCGATCGTCAAGGTGCCGTGCGCGAACTTCGACGAGGTGCTGCACGCGACCAGCGCCGGCGCGGCCGATTTCGGCGTCGTGCCGGTCGAGAACTCGAGCGAGGGCGTGGTCACGCGTTCGCTCGACCTGTTCCTGACGACGCCGCTGTTCATCATCGGCGAGACCAGCCTGTACGTGCGCCACAACCTGCTGCGGCGCGAGAACTCGCTCGACGCGATCACGGCCGTCTGCGCCCATCCGCAGGCGCTCGCGCAGTGCCACAAGTGGCTCAGCAACCACCTGCCCAACGCCGAGCGCCGGCCGGTCTCCAGCAACGCCGAGGGCGCGCGCCTGGCGAGCCTGGACGCCAGCGTGGTCGGGATCGCAAGCGACCGCGCGGCGAGCCAGTTCGGCCTGCACGTCGTCGCCCCGGCGATCCAGGACGACGCGCACAACCGCACCCGCTTCGCCGTGCTGGCCCACCCGCACCAGCATCCGCAGCCGGCGGCCTCGGGCCACGATTGCACCAGCCTGATCGTCTCGGTCGCGAACCGCCCCGGCGCGGTGCACGACATGCTCGTGCCGTTGAAAAAGCACGGCGTCTCGATGACGCGCTTCGAATCCCGGCCGGCACGCTCCGGTCAATGGGAATACTATTTCTACATCGATCTGCAAGGCCACCCGGACCAGCCGCAGGTGGCCGCCGCGCTCGGCGAACTGCGCAGCGTGTGCGCGTTCTTCAAGTTGCTCGGCACCTACCCGATCGACGTGCACTGACCTGGCTTCAAGGCTCCCATGTTCAATCAACTCGGCGTGATCGGTTGCGGCCTGATGGGCGGATCATTCGCGCTCGCGATGAAACGCGCAGGCCTCGTCAAGCGCGTGATCGGCTACAGCAAATCGCCCTCGACGACCGAGAAGGCCAAGCGCCTGGGCGTGATCGACACCGCGGCCGAATCCGCGCTGCTGGCCGTCTCCGGCTCCGACATCGTGCTGATCGCGGTGCCGGTCGCCGCGACCGAGGCGACGTTCAAGGCGATCCGCCACCTGATCGAGCCCGGCGTCTTGATCATGGACGTCGGCTCGACCAAGCGCGACGTCGTCGACGCCGCGCGCCGCGTGCTGAAAGAGGGCCTGCCCTGGTTCGTGCCGGCGCACCCGATCGCCGGCAAGGAAGTCGCCGGCATCGGCAACGCCGACG
The DNA here is from genome assembly GCA_036500445.1 of Burkholderiaceae bacterium. Lineage (GTDB taxonomy): Bacteria > Pseudomonadota > Gammaproteobacteria > Burkholderiales > Burkholderiaceae_C > LMDS01. Next base: position 3,905 of record DASYCA010000278.1, read on the forward strand.
CGACGCTGTACTACGGCCGCCAGGTCATCCTGACGCCGCTGCCGCAGACCAACCCCGAGGTCTTGCAAAAGGCGACCGACGTCTGGGCCGCCATCGGCGCGCAGGTCCTGCGCATGACGCCGGAGAACCACGACGGCGCGTTCGCCGCGGTCAGCCACCTGCCGCACATGCTCGCGTTCTCTTATTTCAACTCGGTCGCGCGCCAGCCGGCCGGGCGCGACTACCTCTCGCTCGCCGGCCCGGGCTTCCGCGATTTCACGCGCATCGCCGCGAGCGACACGACGATGTGGCGCGACGTGCTGATGTCCAACCGCGAAGAGGTGCTGAAGCAGAGCATGCGCTTTCGCGAGACGCTTGCCGCGATGGAAAACGCACTGACGACCGGCAACCTGGAGGCGCTCGAGGAGATGATCCGCGCCGCCTCCGAGACGCGCGCCGGCTGGCAGATGAACGTCGCGAAGCCGGCCGCCAGCCGCAGTTAGATGACAGCCCCAAGGTCGCCAGGCGGCGCCCGCCCCCCGAGGGGAGCTCAGGCCGCTTGGGGCGGCCCGGCGCTGGCCTGACACCCACACCCCTTTAGACTTCACCTTGCAGCATCGCGCTGCGCTGCCGCATGTTCAAGACCCGCTTCCTCGACCTCCCGCCCCTGCTCGCCGCGAGCGGCAGCGTGCGCCTGCCCGGATCGAAGAGCATCTCGAACCGGGTGCTGCTGCTCGCCGCCTTCAGCAGCGGCACGACCGCGATCCACGGCCTGCTCGACTCGGACGACACCCGCGTGATGCTGGAGGCGCTGACCGCGCTGGGCTGCCGCATCGACCGCGAGCCCGCTGCCGCCGGCGCGGGCAGCGGCGCCGGCGAGGTCCTGCGCATCACCGGCAACGGCGGCGTGCTGAAGGCGCGCGAGGCCGACATCTTCCTCGGCAACTCGGGCACCTCGGTGCGCTCGGTCACCGCCGCGCTCGCGCTGCTCGCGACCGCGCAGGGCGGCGCCTTCACGATCCGCGGCGTGCCGCGCATGCACGAGCGGCCGATCGGCGACCTGATCGACGCGCTGCGCCCGCTCGGCTGCCTGATCGAGTGCACCGAGAAGGAAGGCTACCCGCCGCTGCGCCTGGGCGACGGCGCGCCGCATGCGCTGAATCTCGGCGCGCCGATCCGCGTGCGCGGCAACGTCTCGAGCCAGTTCCTGACCGGGCTGCTGCAGGCGCTGTGCCTGATGACGCACGACCACGACGTCGTGATCGAGGTCGTCGGCGAGCTGATCTCCAAACCCTACATTGCGATCACGCTGAACCTGCTCGGGCGTTTCGGCATCGAGGTGCGCAACGAGGATTGGGCCCGCTTCACCATTCCCGCCGGCAGCCGCCTCGCGTCGCCGGGCGATTTCCGCGTCGAGGGCGACGCGTCGTCGGCCTCGTATTTCATCGCGCTCGGCGCGATCGCCGCGAGCGCCGACGCACCGCTGCGCATCGAGGGCATCGGCAGTGCGTCGATCCAGGGAGACGTCGAGTTCATCAAGGCGGCCCAGGCGATGGGCGCGAACGCGGTCGTCGGCGACCACGCGGTCGAGGTCTCGTGCGGCACCTGGCCGCTGCGCGCGATCACGCTCGATTGCAACCACATCCCCGACGCGGCGATGACGCTCGCGGTGATGGCCCTGTACGCCCGCGGCACGACCCGGCTGACGAACATCGCGAGCTGGCGCGTCAAGGAGACCGACCGCATCGCGGCGATGGCGGCCGAGCTGCGCAAGCTGGGCGCCAGCGTCGTCGAGGGCGCGGATTTCATCGAGGTCACGCCGCCCTCCTCGCTCGCCGCCTGGCAGCCGGCCGCGATCCACACCTACGACGACCACCGCGTCGCGATGTGTTTTTCGCTCGCCGCGTTCAACCCGGCGGCCCAGCCGGTCCGCATCCTCGACCCGGGCTGCGTCGCGAAGACCTTCCCGGCGTACTTCGAGACCCTGTTCGAGGTCGTCACGCCGCGCGAGCACGCGGTGCCGATCCTGACGGTCGACGGCCCGACCGCCTCCGGCAAGGGCACGCTCGCCAGCGCCGTCGCCGAGGCGCTGGGTTACCACTTCCTGGACTCCGGCGCCGTCTACCGTGCGACCGCGCTGGCGGCGATGCGCAGCGGCACCCGGGCCGACGACGAGCCGCGCCTGGCGCAGCTGGCGACCCACCTGAACCTGCATTTCGGCCCCGGCCGGATCCTGATGGACGGCCAGGACGTGACCGAGACCCTGCGCCTGGAGGAGGTCGGCGCCCTCGCCTCCAAGGTCTCGGCCTGGCCGCTGGTGCGCGCCGCGCTGCGCACGCTGCAAGTCTCGTTTCACCGCCTGCCCGGGCTGGTCGCCGACGGGCGCGACATGGGCACGGTGATCTTTCCCGGCGCCGACCTGAAGGTGTTCCTGACCGCGAACGCCGCGACGCGCGCCGAGCGGCGTCACAAGCAGTTGATTTCAAAGGGAATTTCGTCTAATATCGACAGTCTTCGCGCCGAACTGGAAGCGCGGGACGCCCGGGATCAAAGCCGAGCGGTCTCGCCCCTCAAGCCGGCGCAGGATGCGATGCTGCTGGACAACTCCGCATTGACCGTCGACGCTTCCGTCGCGGCCGTGCTGGAAGCCTGGGAGCGTCGCAGGCCCTTCAAGTCCGCTTGATCGGCCGCATGTAGAGGCTGTACGTCGAGAAAGTCCCGTCGCTCTCCCTCCTGTGCCCACGCGTTCTCAAAACGCACGAAGCACGCCAGGGCGGCGGTTGTTCAACCCTAACCCCGCGGCTGCTCAAGCCGCACCGGAAATACCTCAATGTCCCAAACTCAAGTTGCTGCCGACACCGGCATGGAATCGTTCGCCGCGATGTTCGAGGAGTCGCTGACTCGCTCGGAAATGCGCAGCGGTGAAGTCATCACCGCCGAAGTCGTGCGCGTCGAACACAGTTTCGTCGTGGTCAACGCCGGGCTCAAGTCCGAAGCGTACGTGCCCATCGAAGAATTCAAGAACGACCAGGGCGAGCTCGAAGTCCAGGTCGGCGATTTCGTCTCGGTCGCGATCGACGCGGTCGAAAACGGCTACGGCGACACCATCCTGTCGCGCGACAAGGCCAAGCGCCTGGCCTCGTGGCTGTCGCTGGAGAACTCGCTGGAATCCGGCGAATTTGTGACCGGCACCGTCAACGGCATCCGTGCCTTCCTGCCCGGCTCGCTGCTCGACACGCGTCCGGTCAAGGACATGTCGCCGTTCGAAGGCAAGACGATGGAGTTCAAGGTCATCAAGCTCGACCGCAAGCGCAACAACGTCGTGTTGTCGCGCCGCGCCGTCGTCGAGGCTTCGATGGGCGAAGAACGCGGCAAGCTGCTGTCGACCTTGCATGAAGGCGCGATCGTCAATGGCGTCGTCAAGAACATCACCGAGTACGGCGCGTTCGTCGACCTCGGCGGTATCGACGGCCTGCTGCACATCACCGATATGGCCTGGCGCCGTGTCCGTCACCCGAGCGAAGTCGTTCAGGTCGGCCAGGAGCTGCAGGCCAAGGTCCTGAAGTTCGACGCCGAGAAGAACCGCGTCTCGCTGGGCATCAAGCAGCTGGGCGACGACCCGTGGCACGGCGTCTCGCGCCGCTACCCGAACAGCACCCGCCTGTTCGGCAAGATCTCGAACTTCGCCGACTACGGCGCGTTCGTCGAGATCGAACCGGGCATCGTAGGCCTGGTGCACGTCTCCGAGATGGACTGGACCAACAAGAACGTC
>DASYCA010000279.1:0-9610 GCA_036500445.1 Burkholderiaceae bacterium
TACGCCGGCAAGACCTGCTACGCCACGATGGCCGCGGTGCTGCGCGGCATGAGCCGCGCGATCGTTGACCAGCGCACCGCGTCGGGCGCGCCGCTGAAGATCATCCTCGGCGCGGTCTCGAACGACTTCGGCTTCCTGACGTTCATGCAGCAGCAGGGCGTGAGCTTCGACGTCGTCGGCTATCACGCGTACCCGACCCTGGGCAGCGCGATCCTCGCGACGGACTCCTGGTACGGCGCCGGCGGCCCATTGGCCCAGCTGGCGCAGTTCGGCAAGCCGGTCCGGATCAACGAGTTCAACTGCGGAGAGATCTACGCATCGAACTACGACAACGTCGCCGGCAGCAACGCCACCAAGGCCTGCATGGCGAGCATCCAGAGGCACCTGCCCGGCCTGTTGAACCAGAAGATCGTCACGATCGAATCGATCGACGCCTACGAACTGCTCGACGAGCCGGGCCTCGCCGCGCCCGAGAACCGCTTCGGGCTGATGTACGACTTGAACACGCCGAAGATTCATCTTGCGGCCTACTCGCTGTTCGCCGGCGGCTCGGTCTCGAGCGCCGAGAAGGCGCAGCTCACCGCAGAAGGGCTCTCCGGTCTTTGACCGGAGACACCGCGCAATTGGAGTACCGAATGACATTGAACCTGAACGGCACCGTGATCGCAGCGCTCGCGCTGCTCTCCGCTTTCACCCTCAGCGCCTGCGGCGGCGCCTCGTCCGCGGACACCAGCGGTTCGAGCGTCTCGACGATCGCGGCCGCCCCCGCCGACGCGGCGAGCGCCAGTGCCGATACCGCGACGGACACCGCCGAAGCGGCCGATTCCAGCGCTGCCGCCATCGCCGGCACCGAGACCTCCACCGGCACCGGCACCGACACCGGTGCGATGGACGCGGCGCTGTCGTTCCGCCGCTCCAGCAACCACTCGGCGCCGAGCACCGCGTCGACCGCGTCGACGACCGTCGCGTCGACGACCACGCCGAGCACCACCGTGGCGACGACGACCGTCGCGACGACCGCGCCCACCAGCGTCAAGGTGGCCTGGGTGAGCCCGGCCGCCAACGCGCAGGTCAGCGGCATCCAGACCGTCTCGCTGAGCGGCCAGGCGTTCAAGAACGTCGAGATCTTCAGCGGCGGCGTCAAGATCGCCACCGCCACGGTTTCCAGCGACATGACCACGGCCACCACCACGATCGACACCACCAAGCTGGCGAACGGCACGGAGACCTTGACGGCCCACGCGTGGAACAGCCCGGCCGGTACCGCCTACACCAGCGACGCCGATGCCGGCAACCTGGCGCTCGTGGTCAGCAACACGGCCGCGCCGGCCGCCGCGACGACCACGCCCACCACGCCCACCACGCCCACCACGCCCACGACGCCACCGACAACAACGACGACCACGACGACGGTCGCCTCGGCCACGACGCCTGCCGCGGCGGCCACGACCCCCGCGGCGACGGCCGCCACCACCGCGTCGACCGGGACACTGATCGGCGTCAACATCCACGGCGGCGGCGGCAACGCCACCAACAACCAGAAGCTCGCCGACGTGATGAACAGCCGCCACCTGACGACGGCGCGGATGGACTTCACGCTGAATTCGGACCTGGCCAACTTCCGCGACCAGGTGACGCGCCTGAAGGCCTACGGGATCAAGGCCGAGACGGGGCTGCAGACGTCCTACCAGTGGGACCACTCGTGCAGCCAGAACCTGGCCGCGGTCGAGCAGGACGCCTACACGCAGACCGTCACGATGGTCCAGCGCATCAGCGACATCGTGCAGGACTTCGAGCTGCTCAACGAGGTCTCGCTGCGCTCGGACACCGCGGCGCAGGTGCCGCCGTACCAGGGCACGCCCGCCTCGGGCTACGCCGGCAAGACCTGCTACGCCACGATGGCCGCGGTGCTGCGCGGCATGAGCCGCGCGATCGTTGACCAGCGCACCGCGTCGGGCGCGCCGCTGAAGATCATCCTCGGCGCGGTCGCGAACGATTTCGGCTTCCTGACGTTCATGCAGCAGCAGGGCGTGAGCTTCGACGTCGTCGGCTATCACGTCTACCCGTCATTGACCGGCCCGGCGATCGCGACCGACCCCTGGTACGGCGCCGGCGGCCCGTTGGCGCAGCTCGCCAAGTTCGGCAAGCCGGTCCGGATCAACGAATTCAACTGCGGCGAGATCTATGGTTCCGGCTACACCAACACGGCCGGCAGCAGCGCCACCAACACCTGCCTGGCGAGCATCCAGAAGCACCTGCCCAGCCTGTTGAACCAGAGCACCGTCAAGCTCGACTCCGTGCATGCCTACGAGCTCGTCGACGAGCCCGCCCTCGCGGCGCCGGAGAACCGCTTCGGCCTGATGTACGACCTGAACACGCCGAAGCTGCATCTCGCGCTGTATTCGCTCTTCGCCGGCGGGACCGTCTCCGCGGCCGAGAAGACGCAGCTCGGCGCGCTCGGACTCGCCGGCAAATAGGCCGGCACCGCCGCCGCTCAGCGCGCGCCCTCGCGCAACAGCACCACGCGCACGGTCTTCAGCAGGATCCGGACGTCGGTCATGAGCGTGCGCTGCTCGACATAGCGGCGATCGAGCGCCACGCGTTCGTCGTAGGTCGTGTCGTTGCGCCCGCTGACCTGCCACAGGCCGGTCAGCCCGGGCCGCACGCTGACGTAGTGCCAGCGCACGGCCCCGTAGCGCGGCAGCTCCGACACCGTGATCGGCCGCGGCCCGACCAGGTTCATCTCGCCGCACAGCACGTTGAACAGCTGCGGCAATTCGTCCAGGCTGGTGCGGCGCAGCAGGTGCCCGATGCCGGTGATGCGCGGATCGTTCGCGAGCTTCTGGTCGCGCGCCCACTCGGCACGCGCCTGCGGGTCGTCCCGAAGCAGATCGGCCAGCACCTGCTCGGAGTTGCGCAACATCGAGCGAAACTTCAGGCAGCGGAAGAGCTTGCCGTTGTGACCCACGCGATAGTGCGCGAACAGCACCGGCGCGCCGTCCCGCCGCCAGATGAAGAAGGCCACCACGGCCATCAACGGGCCCAACAGCAGCAACAGGACGAAGGCCGCGAATTGATTGAGAGCGCCCTCGAGCGCGTTCTGCCTCGCATGCGAGCGGTCCGGAATGCGCGCACCGGCGACGAAACTTGAAGCGTTCATGTTGACCTCCTTGCCTCGCGACATGCGTGATGCCGCACAGTTCACAAGTCAGCAACAAATGCGCCGGTCTTTTGCGCACTGAACCTGCGGCGATTCCCTAGAACAAGGGCATCGACGCGCGCCACTTTGGCGCACTGCAGCAATCGTCGTCGGCGAACGTCGAGGCCTCACCGGGCCTCAGCGCGAAGCACCGATTTGACCGAGGCTTCCGAATCGGTGCGGCGCGTGGTGCATCGAATGGGTTTTCAGTTACGCCCGTAACATTTGATGACGCCGGAACCCACCTGAATGAGGGGGGTCGCCGCGCAATGAGCGCCCCGCACGCACGGATGCTCAGCGTGATGGCTTAGTGCATTTGCATGGTCTGCGTCAGCGGCTTCGGCTCGATGCCCCTTCGTGGGGTGCTACCGGGAGCCGAACATCATCTGCCGCGCCAGCATCGATTTGAGCGGCGACAGCGCCTGCAGCGCGGCAATGCCCAAGCCGCGCGCGGCGCCCGCGCCGGGCAGCCGCCAGGTGAAGCTGCGCGCGAGGAAATCGGTCGCGGCGATCATCGCCCAGCGGTCCGGGCCGCGTTGCCATTCGAGCTGGCGCAGCACGGCCTGCACGTCCGGCTTGCGCGCGAGCGACTGCACCAGCTCGAAGGCGTCGCGCAGCCCGAGGTTCAGGCCCTGGCCGGCGACCGGGTGCAGCGTCTGCGCGGCGTTGCCGATGCGCACCGTGCGGCCGTCGGTCAGCGTGCGTTCGGCGTTGAGCCCGAGTGCGAAGGCTTTCAGCGGCGAGATCGAGGCGATCCGGCCGACGCTGGGATGGAAGAGGCTGTTGAGCACCGTGACGCGCTGCGCGTCGTTCAGCTCGCGCACCGGGTCGTCGTCGGTGGACACGCACCACACCAGCCCGGCGCCGCCGTTCTTCAGCGGCAGCAGCGCGGCCGGGCCGTGGCGCGTGAAGCGCTCGAACGCGACGCCGCGCGGGCGTTGTTCGGCCGTGTCGTCGAACTGGACCGTGCCGACCCAGGCGGTCTGGTGATAGTCATGGCGGATCGGGGACCGATCCTTCGGATCGCGCGCCTTGCGCAGCTGGTCCGAGAACACGCCGCCTTCGGCCACGACCGCGAGGTCGAAACGCTCGGCGATGCCGGCGTCGACCTCGACGCCGTCCGCGAGGTTCTTCAGCGCCGCGACCGGCTGGCCGAAGCGGCTACGCAGCCGCGCCGGCTCACTCTCGACCGCGGCCATCCACACCTGCTGCAACGGCGCGACGATGCTGCCGTACGACAGCACCGCGCCGAGCAGCGGCACCGCCTCGTCGGCCGCGCGGATGCGCAGCTCGGGCTCGCCGAGCAGTTCGCCGAGCCGGCCCGGCAGCGGCAGCATCGACGGCGGCTGTTGCGAGACGTGGACCTCGAGGATCGGCTGCGCGAGCTCGGCCCGCCACGCGCCCAGGCGTTCGAGCAACTGCACGCTGCCGAGCGAGAGCGCGAGCGTGCGCGGATCGGCGGAGACATCCTTGTCGGCCGAACGGGTGTCGAACAGCGTGATCTCGGCCTCGGGCAGCGCGCGCGCGGCCTGCAGCGCGAGGCTCAGGCCGACCGGGCCGGCGCCGATCACGGCGATTTGCAGCGTCATGGAACACCCCTCGTCAGTGGCGCCCTGAACACCGGGCGCCCAGCGTATTATTTGCCGCACCCGGACTCGCGGGTGAATTTCAGGAGAGCATGGCCATGGCGCTGATGGATTTCATCAAGAAGCAGTTCATCGACATCCTGGAGTGGGTCGAGCCCGGCGACGGCACGCTCGCCTGGCGCTACCCGATGCAGGACCGCGAGATCCAGAACGGCGGCTCGCTGACGGTGCGCGAATCGCAGGTCGCGGTGTTCGTCAACGAGGGCAAGGTCGCCGACGTCTTCGGCCCCGGCCGCTACACGCTGACGACGCAGACCCTGCCGGTGCTGACCTACCTGAAGAACTGGGACAAGCTGTTCCAGAGCCCGTTCAAGAGCGACGTGTACTTCTTCAGCACCCGCCAGCAGGTCGACCAGCGCTGGGGCACGACGCAGCCGGTCACGATCCGCGACAAGGACTTCGGCGCGGTGCGGCTGCGCGCGTTCGGCAACTACAGCTACCGGATTGCCGACCCGAAGCTGTTCCACACCGAGATCTCGGGCACGCGCGACGCCTACACCGTCGCCGAGCTGGACGGCCAGCTGCGCGGGCTGATGCTGCAGCATATCTCGGATGCCGTCGCCTCCAGCGGCGTCGCCTTCCTCGACCTCGCGGCGAACCAGGTCGCGTTCGCGAAGGCCCTGCTCGATGCGACCGCGCCGGCCTTCGAGAAGATCGGGCTGAAGCTGGAGGGCGTGACGATGCAGAACGTCTCGCTGCCCGAGGAGCTGCAGAAGATCCTCGACCAGAAGATCGGCATGGGCATGGTCGGCAACGACATGGGCAAGTTCATGCAGTACCAGACCGCGCAGGCGATCCCGAAGTTCGCCGAGGGCTCGGGGCAGGGCGGCATCGCCGGCGACGCGATGGGCCTGGGCGCCGGCGTCGCGCTCGGCGGGGTGCTCGCGCAGCAGCTGAGCCAGGGCCTGCACCCGAACGCGCCGGGCGCGCCGGCGGCCGTCGCCGGCGTGAAGCCGGAGGACGTGATGGCCACGATCGAGAAGCTCGGCGAGCTGAAGACCAAGGGCATCCTGACCCAGGACGAGTTCGACGCGAAGAAGGCGGAATTGCTGAAGAAGCTGGTCTGAGCGGGCGGGGCACCGGCAAACCCGACGACGCTTCTTGGCCACCGAGCAATCCCCGCAGCGCAGCTATCGCGCGGCGTGCCCCAACTGCGGCGCGCCGGTCGATTTTCGTTCGCCCGCATCGGCGTTTGCCGTCTGCAGCTTCTGCAAGAGCACGATCGTCCGCGACGGCGATGCGCTGCGCAAGATCGGCGAGAGCGCCGAGCTGTTCGACGACCACTCGCCGCTGCAGCTCGGCGCGGCCGGCACCTACCAGGGTGCCGCGTTCACCCTCGTCGGGCGGCTGCAATACCGCTACGCCGAAGGCACCTGGAACGAGTGGCACGCGCTGTTCGACGGCGCGAGGTCGGGCTGGCTGAGCGAGGACAACGGCCGCTACGTGATCGCGTTCGACGCGCCGCTGGAAGCCGCGGCGCCGAGCGCCGCGAGCCTGCGGGTCGGCCAGCAGCTCGTCGTCGCGGGGCAGGGCTGGGCGGTCGGCTCGGTCAGTGCGGCCAAGGTCATCGCGGCCCAGGGCGAGCTGCCGATCGTGCCGAACCTCGCGCGCGGCTTCGTGATCGCGGACCTGCGCAACCCGCGCGGCGAGGTCGGCACGCTGGACTACACCGATCCGCAATCGCCGCGCTGGTCGATCGGCCGCTCGGTCGCGATCTCCGAGCTCGCGATGACCGGCCTGGCCGAAGCGGCCGAGAAGACCTTGAAGGCGCGCGGCGTCGAGTGCCCGAACTGCGGCGCCGCGCTCGAGATCAAGCTCGCGACGACGCAATCGATCGTCTGCCACCAGTGCGGCTCGGTCGTCGACGTGTCCCAAGGCGTCGGCGGCGAGCTCGCGCACTATGCGCAGCAGAACAGCGGCAGCGAGCCGCTGATCCCGCTCGGCAGCGTCGGCGCGCTCGCGCTGACGCGCGGCACGGTGCTGCCGTGGCAGGTCGTCGGCTACGTCGAGCGCTGCGAGGTCTCGAACGGCTCCGACGACGAGCAAAGCTTCTGGCGCGAATACCTGCTGTACCACCGCAGCGAGGGCTTCGCGTTCATCGTCGACGCGCAGGACGGCTGGAGCTGGACGGCGCCGATCACCGGCGTGCCCGAGAAGGCGAGCAACGGCGTCAGGTACCAGGGCGCGCTGTACCGCAAGCTCTACGACTACACCGGCATGGTCACCTACGTGCTGGGCGAGTTCTACTGGCAGGTCACGCGCAACCAGCACACCGTCAACACCGACTACCAGGGCAGCGGCGCGGCCGCCAGCAAGCGGCTGAACCGCGAGTTGACCGGCGCGGGCGAGTCGCAGGAGCTCGTCTGGTCGGCCGGCGACACGCTGAGCGCCGAGCAGGTCATGAAGGCGTTCAGGCTCGCGCCGGACAAGAGCGCGGCGCTGCAGCGCGACGCCCTGCCGATGGCGCTCGGCGGCGCGTCGATGCTGACCAAGATCGCGATCTGGACCGTGATCATCATCGTGATGCTGATCCTGTTCCGCTGCAGCGAGGGCGGCGGCAGTGGCAGTGGCGGCGCCGGCTACCGCAGCAGCGGCGGCTCCTACGGTGGGTTTTCGAGCGGTGGCGGCGGTCACAAATGACCGACACTGATTTTTTGCAGGCAGACGGACTGGAGGTTCGCGATGATGGGAATTGAATGGATGAAGCCCGGCGTGATCGTCGGCTCGATCCTGTTCGCGCTGATCGGCGTGGCGATCTTCGCGGTCTGCTTCGTGATCATCGACAAGCTCACGCCGTACCACCTGTGGCGCGAGATCATCGAGAAGAAGAACGTCGCGCTCGCGATCGTGGTCGGCTCGATGTGCATCGCGATCGGGATGATCGTCGCGGCGGCGGTGCATGGGTAAATGTTGAGTGCGGACCATGGCCGAACTGGCCGCTGACACGGCGCTGCCGCGCGTCCGCCCCGCCGAGGTCGCCCTCCTCGCCTCGGTCTTCGTCGTCGCCGCCTGCGGCCTCGTCTACGAGCTCGCGGCGGGCACGCTCGCGAGCTACCTGCTCGGCGATTCGATCCTGCAGTTCTCCACCGTCATCGGCACCTACCTGGCCGCGATGGGGGTCGGCTCGTACCTGTCGCGCTTCTTCGAGCGCCAGCTGGTCGCGCACTTCCTGCGCATCGAGCTGCTCGTCGGGCTGGTCGGCGGGCTGATGCCGGCGGCGCTGTTCGCGCTGCAGACGCTGGGGGTCGGCTCGTTCCGCTTCGTGCTGTACCTGCTGGTGCTGACGATCGGCGTGCTGGTCGGCCTGGAGATCCCGCTCGTGATGCGGCTGCTGAAGCGCCATGGCCGCAACGCCGGCGGCTCCCTGAGCCACCTCGTCTCGCAGGTGCTGACCTTCGACTACCTCGGCGCGCTCGCGGTGTCCATCGCGTTCCCGCTGCTGCTGGTGCCGCAGCTCGGGCTGATCCGCACCGGCGCGTTCTTCGGGCTGATGAACGCGGTCGTCGCGGTCTGGGCGCTGTTGCTGTTCCGCGGCGAGCTGCGGCGCTTCGGCGCGCACGCGCTGGCCTGCGCGCTGACGATCGCCGCGCTGATCGGCGCCTTCGCGGCCGCCGATCGCGTGACGACCTGGGCCGAAGACAAGCTCTACGCCGACCACGTGCTGTACAGCGAGACCAGCGCCTACCAGCGTGTCGTCGTGACCGCGAGCAAGCTCGGCGTGCGGCTGTTCCTGAACGGCAACCTGCAGTTCCATTCGCGCGACGAGTACCGCTACCACGAAGCGCTGGTGCATCCGGCGATGGCCGGGCAGGGCGCGCCGAAGAACGTGCTCGTGCTGGGCGGCGGCGACGGCATGGCGGCGCGCGAGATCCTGAAATACCCGAGCGTCGAGCAGGTCACGCTGGTCGAGCTCGACCCGCACATGACCAAGCTCTTCTCGACCGAGCCGCTGCTGCGTGCGCTGAACCACGATTCGCTGCTGTCGCCGAAGCTGAAAGTCGTCAACGCCGATGCGTTCGCGTGGCTGGAGCAGGCGCCCGAGCACTACGACGTGATCGTCGTCGACTTCCCCGACCCGACCAATTTCTCGATCGGCAAGCTCTACACCTCGACCTTCTACGAGCTGATCGACCAGCACCTGAACGCGAGCGGTTTCGCGGTGGTGCAGACGACCTCGCCGCTGATCGCGCGCAAGAGCTTCTGGACCGTCGCGACCACGATCGAGGCGGCCGGCCTCACGGCGACGCCGTACCACGCGCACGTGCCGAGCTTCGGCGAATGGGGGTTCATTCTCGCGAGCCGTCGGCCGTTCCACATGCCGACGGCGCTGCCCGCCGGGCTGCGCTTCCTCAGCGTCGCCGACCTGCCGACGCTGTTCAACTTTCCGCTCGACATGGCGCGCGTGCCGACCGAGGTGAACCGGCTGTCGAACCAGGTGCTGGTGCAGACCTTCGACGACGAGTGGGGCAAGGTGCGGCCGTGAGCGGGGGGGAATTGCGGCGGCGCACGTTGCTGGCCGGCGCCGCCGGGCTGCCGCTGGCCGGCTGCTCGAAACCCGAGCCGGCCGTCTACACCGGCGGCTGGGTCGGCGCGAACGTCGAGCGCGGGCACCGGTTTCGCGAGGCGACGCTGCCGAACGCCGGCGCGCTGCCGGCCCCCGCGCTGCGGCGCCGTGTCGGGGTGCTGGTGGTCGGCGCCGGCGTCGCGGGCCTCGCGGCGGCGCGTGCGCTGGCGCAGCGCGGCGTCGACGACGTCCACGTCGTCG
>DASYCA010000280.1:0-2489 GCA_036500445.1 Burkholderiaceae bacterium
GGCGCCGCGCTGCCTTCGGAGACCACCGCCGAGGCGCTCGCGGCCGAGTCGCCGATCATCGCCTGCGCGAGCTGCTCCGGCGTCGTGCCCATCACCTTCGCGCCGTGCACGCGCTTGCCGCGGCGCAGCACCGTGACCTCATCCGCATACGCCATCACCTCGCGGAACTTGTGCGTGATCATCAGCACCGTGCATTCGCCGCGCTTCGCGACCGCGCGCACGTAGGCGAGCACCTCGTCGGCCTCCTGGGGCGTCAGCACCGAGGTCGGCTCGTCCAGGATCAGCAGGCGCGGTTTCAGGTAGAGCTGCTTCAGCAACTCGAGCTTTTGTTTTTCACCCGCCGCGAGGCCGGCGGGTGTCGCATCGAGGTCGAGCTTGAACGGGGTCGTCTCGAGAAAGGCCTGCAGCGCGGCGCGCTCCTTCTTCCAATCGATCAGCGCGGGCGTTCGGCCACCGGCGAGCAGCAGGTTCTCGGCCACGTTCATGCCGGGCGCCAGCGTGAAGTGCTGATACACCATCCCGATGCCGAGCGCGCGCGCGACCACCGGCGTCGCGACATCGTGCTCGCGCCCGTCGATCATGATGGAGCCGCCCTCGGGCCGCTGCGAGCCGGCGACGCATTTGACCAAGGTGCTCTTGCCCGCGCCGTTCTCGCCCAGCAGCGCGTGGACCGAGCCGGCCGCGACCGTCATGCTGACCGCGTCCATCGCGGTGAAGCTGCCGAATCGTTTCGTCAATTCGACGGTCTCGAGCGTGAGGGCGCCGGTCGCGGCGGGTTTCGGATCGAGCGGAGCAGTCATCGGGCGAGTCCTTCCAGGACGGCGGCGGACGGTGCATGGGCGCCGAACACGCCGCCCTGCATCGTCACCATGTTCAATGCGGCGAGGTGGTTCATCGGGTCGGTCGCGGCGGTGCAGTCCGACAGCAGCAAGCACTCGAAGCCGCGGTCGTTGGCCTCGCGCATCGTCGTGTGCACGCACACGTCGGTCGTGATGCCGGCGAGCAGCAGGTTGCTGATGCCGCGCGTGTTCAGGATCAGCTCCAGGTCGGTCGCGCAGAACGAGCCCTTGCCGGGCTTGTCGATGATCGGCTCAGAGGGCAGCGGCGCGAGCTCGTCGATGATGTTCCAGCCCGGCTCGCCGCGCACGAGAATGCGCCCGCAGGGCCCTTCGTCGCCGATGCCGCGCCCGGCCGTGCCGATGCGGCGCGAGCGCCAGCGCTTGTTCGCGGGCAGGTCCGCGAGGTCCGGCCGGTGGCCTTCGCGGGTGTGGAAGATGTGAAAGCCGAGCGTGCGCATCCGCGCCATCAGCGTCTTGATCGGCTCGATCGGCGCGCGCGTCAGCGACAGGTCGTAGCCCATCTTGTCGACATAGCCGCCGATGCCGCAGAAGTCGGTCTGCATGTCGATCACGATCAGCGCGGTGTTCTCGGGCCGCAGGTCGCCGTTGTACGGCCACGGGTACGGGTTGGCGTTGACGAAGACAGGGTCGGACATGAGCGGGCTCCTCGAGGTCAGGCGCTGCGCAGCCGCGGGTCGGCAGCGGTGGGCGGCAGCAGGTTGTCCGGGTCGTGCACGCGCGTCGGCGGCGCGAAGCCGCACGAGCGGCCGTCGGTGTGCACGACCTCGGCCTCCCACGGCAGCTGAAAACGGCCGGCCACCATGTCCTGCATGAAGGTGTAGGGGCAGTCCATCGCGCCGCCCTTCACGGCGGTGTAGCCGCGGTGCCAGAGCTGATACGGGTTGTTTTCGACACCCCAGTTCAGTCGCGCCTCGCGCACGAGGTCGGGCCGCACCTCGCAGGTCACGATCTCGTCGACGCGCCCGCCACCTTCGGCCATCACGGTGCCGTCGAAATTGCAGACCATCGCCTCGCCCATCGAGTCGAACGTGCCGTCGCTGCCGCTCAGGCAGACGCTGGCGGTGACCATCAGGTTCTGGAATGCGTTGGCCTGGTTCGTGATCTTCCAGGCGTGGCGGATCGGCGCGGTGTAGCCGGCGGTGCGCAGCATGATCTCGGCCCCCTTGTAGGCGCACTCGCGCGCCATCTCGGGGAACATGCCGTCGTGGCAGATGATCAAGGCGAGCTTGCAGCCCTTCGGCCCGTCGATCACCGGGATGCCGAGGTTGCCTGGCTCCCAGGCCTCGACCGGGACCCACGGGTGCAGCTTGCGGTAGTACAGCGCGACGGCGCCCTGGTCGTCGATCACGAGGCCGCTGTTGTACGGGTTGCCGTTCGGGTTGAACTCCATGATGGAGAAGCAGCCCCAGACCTTGTGCGCCTTGCACGCGGCCTTGAACGATGCGACCTCGGGGCCCTCCATCCGGCACATCAGGGCCGGGTCGGTGTTCATCGACAGGCCGTGCAGCGCGTACTCGGGGAACACGACCAGATCGAGCCCGGCGTTGTTGCGCCGCGCCTTGCCGACCATCGCGACGATGCGTTGGGCCTGCGCCGCCAGCTGCGCCGGCGTGTCGACGATCGGCAACT
>DASYCA010000281.1:0-15775 GCA_036500445.1 Burkholderiaceae bacterium
CGAGCACGCCGACGAGCTGCCAGATGACTCGCCCCTCGGCGTCGTAAAGCACGTTTTTTCCTGCCCGCCGAACGGCCCGGAGAAAATCCGCCGGGCCGTTTTGTTTGCGGGCTACGATGCGCGAAACGCGCGATCGAACGCGTCGGGGCGCAGAGGCAAATGGAGTTCTTCACCATATCGATGCTCAACGGCCTGAGCTACGGGCTGTTGCTGTTCATGTTGAGCAGCGGCCTCACGCTGATCTTCAGCATGATGGGGGTGCTGAACTTCGCGCACGCGAGCTTCTACATGGTCGGCGCCTATGTCGCGTACACGGTCGCCCGGATCGTCGGCTTCTGGCCCGGCCTCGTGATCGCGCCGCTGGTCGTCGCGGCGCTCGGGGCGGCGTTCGAGCGCTACTGCCTGCGCCGCGTGCACAAGTTCGGCCATGTGCCGGAGCTGCTGATCACGTTCGGGCTGTCGTACGTGGCGCTCGAGCTGGTGCAGCTGATCTGGGGCCGCACCGCGGTCGAATTCGACCCGCCCGAGGCCTTGCGCGGCCCGATGTTCACGCTGATCAACTCGTCGATCAACGGGCTGCACGTGATGTGGGGCGCGGCGCCGGCCGCGCTGTGCAGCAGCGCCGACGCGGCCGTGCGCATCGTCTGCTCGCCGTTCCCGGCGACGCGCGGCTTCATGATGTTCATCGCATTGATCATGCTGGTGGCCCTCTGGCTGATGCTGACGCGCACCCGCATCGGCCTGGTGATCCAGAGCGCGCTGACGCACCCGGAGATGGTCGAGGCGCTGGGCCACAACGTGCCGCGCGTGCTGATGCTGGTGTTCGGCGCCGGCGCCGGCCTCGCGGGGCTGGCCGGCGTGATCGGCGGCAGCACCTTTGTGACCGAGCCGGCGATGGCCTCGACGGTCGGCTCGGTGATCTTCGTCGTCGTCGTCGTCGGCGGCATGGGCTCGCTCGCGGGCGCGTTCGTCGCGTCGCTGCTGATCGGGGTGCTGCAGACCTTCGCGGTCGCGCTCGACTATTCGATCGGCGGCGCGCTGAGTTCGATCGGCCTGGCTTCGACGTCGGACAATTCTCTCCTCAGGCTCACGCTGTCGCAGGTCGCGCCGATCCTGCCTTACCTGTTCCTGGTCCTGATCCTGATCTTCCGGCCCAAGGGGCTGATGGGCACCCGCGAGGGCTGACGCCGCATGAGTGCTGTTGCCATTCCTTCCACCGCCACCGCGGCCTCCGCGCGCCGCTACGGCGCGCTCGGGCCGCGCGACCTGATCATCTGGGTCGTGTTCGCGCTCGTGCTGCTGGTTGCACCGCTGCTGTTCACGAGCAGCCTCGCGATCACGATGCTGTCGCAGATCGGGATCGCGATCGTCGCCTGCCTGTCCTACAACATGCTGCTGGGGCAGGGCGGCATGCTCAGTTTCGGCCACGCGGTGTATTCGGGTCTCGGCTCGTATGTCGCGATCCACGCACTGAAGGCGGTCGCCGGCGGCACGCTGCCGTTGCCGGTCAGCCTGATCCCGATCGTCGGCGGCCTCGCAGGCCTGGGTTTCGCGGTGCTGTTCGGCTTCGTCACGACGAAGAAATCGGGCACCACGTTCGCGATGATCACGCTGGGCATCGGCGAGCTGGTGTTCGCGATGTCGCTGATGGTGCCGGAGTTCTTCGGCGGCGAGGCCGGCGTCGCGGCGAACCGGGTCGTCGGCAAGCCGGTGCTCGGCATCAGCTTCGGGCCGCAGATCCAGGTCTACTACCTGCTCGCGCTCTACACCATCGTCTGCACGATCGGGATGTACGCGTTCACGCGCACGCCGCTCGGCCGCATGCTCAACGCGGTGCGAGACAACCCGGAGCGGGTCGAGTTCATCGGCTACAACACCCAGCGGGTGCGCTACTTCTCGTTCATCATCGCCGGCTTCTTCGCCGGCATCGCCGGCGGGATGTACGTGCTGAACTTCGAGATCGCCACCGCCGAGGTCGTCGGCGCGTCGCGCTCGGGCGCCTACCTGCTGTTCACCTTCCTCGGCGGTGCGACGGTCTTCTTCGGGCCGATCATCGGCGCGGTGCTGATGGTGGTCGCGTTCGTGCTGCTGTCGGAGTTCACGAAGGCCTGGCTGCTGTACCTGGGCCTGGTGTTCCTGGTGATGGTGATGTACGCGCCGGGCGGGATCGCGAGCCTGATCATGATGAACCTGCGCGTCTACAAGTTCGGCAAGCTCGGGCGGCTGCTCGGGTGGTATGCGGCGCTGCTCGTGACCGGGCTGCTCGGCTTCTTCGGCATCGCCGCGATGATCGAGATGGTCTATCACCTGCAGCTGAACGAGGCGCTCGGGCCGGTGCTGCGCTTCATGGGCATCGACATGAACGCGAAAGCGCTCGGCCCGTGGCTCGGGGCGCTCGCGGTCGGCGTGGTCGGCGGCGGCCTGTTCGAGCTGACGCGGCGGCGCTTCGCGCAGCGCTGGGGCGACGTGCAGGGCGAGATCGAAGCGGCGATCCGCGCGCGGGAGAGTGCATGACCTACGCGATCGAGTTGAAGAACGTCTGCAAGTCGTTCGGCAAGACGCAGATCATCCGCGGTGCCGAGCTCTCGGTGGCGGCCGGCGAACGGGTCGCGATCATCGGCCCGAACGGGGCGGGCAAGTCCACGCTGTTCAACCTGATCAGCGGCCGCTTCGGGCTCACGAGCGGCGAGATCCTGCTGAGCGGCAAGCGCATCGATGGCTTGAAGCCCTACGAGATCAGCCGGCTCGGGCTGGCGCGCAGCTTCCAGATCTCCAACATCTTCAGCCGCCTGTCGGTGTTCGAGAACCTGCGCTGCGGGGTGCTGTGGTCGCTCGGCTACAAGTATTCGTTCTGGAAGTTTCTCGCTGGGCTGACGGACGCGAACGAGCGCGCCGAGCAACTGATGCAGATGATCAAGCTCGAGCGCAAGCGCGACACGCTGGCGATGAACCTGACCTACGCCGAACAGCGCGCGCTCGAGATCGGCATCACGATCGCCGGCGGTGCGAACGTCGTGCTGCTGGACGAGCCGACGGCCGGCATGAGCAAGAGCGAGACGAGCCGCTTCATCGAGCTGATCCGCGAGGTCACGGTCGGCAAGACGCTGCTGACGGTCGAGCACGACATGGGTGTCGTCTTCGGGCTGGCCGACAAGATCGCGGTGCTGGTCTACGGCGAGGTGATCGCTTTTGATGTGCCGGATGCAGTGCGGGCGAATGCGAAGGTGCAGGAGGCGTACCTGGGCTCGGTGCTGGCCGACGCGCAGGCGGCCGAGGCGGGGCACTAGGATGGAGTCCCTTCGCGTTCATGGGTTGGCGCGGGATCAGGCAGACGGGGTACTCTGCTGCGCTCATGTCCCCCGGCCTTCGGCCTCCTCCTTTACTTCGCTCCGCAGAGCATCCCGCCTGCCTGATCGTCAACCGCCGTGCAGTGCGACGGCCTTGACTGTTGAACCGAGAATCGCGGCGGAGCCACTGAGATGCTGCAACTGAACCAACTCCACGCCTACTACGGCAAGAGCCACATCCTGCATGGCGTCGACATGAAGGTCGGCGAGGGCGAGATCGTCAGCCTGTTGGGGCGCAACGGATCGGGCCGGTCGACCACGGTGAAGACCATCATGGGGCTGGTATCGGGCGAGGGCTCGGTGAAGTTCCGCGACCAGGAGATCCTCGGGCAGCCGGCGTTCGGGATCGCGCACCGCGGGATCGGCTATGTGCCGGAGAACCGCGACATCTTTCCGAAGCTCACCGTCGAGCAAAACCTGATGCTGGGCGAGAAGCGCGCGAAGCGCGGTGGCAAATCCAAGCCGCGCTGGTCGTTCGCCGACATGTACAAGATGTTCCCGCGCCTGAAGGAGCGCGAGCACACCGAGGCCGGCGTGCTGTCGGGCGGCGAGCAGCAGATGCTGACCTTGTGCCGCACGCTGATGGGCGACCCGGACCTGATCATGATCGACGAGCCGACCGAGGGGCTGGCGCCGAAGATCGTCGAGCTCGTCGCCGAGTATTTGAAGACGCTGAAAGACCGCGGCGTCTCGGTGCTGCTGGTCGAGCAGAAGCTGACGATTGCGCTGCAGATCTCCGAGCGCTGCTATGTGATGGGCCACGGCAGTATCGTCTTCGAAGGAACGCCCGCCGCCTTGCGCGCCGACGCCTATATTCGCAAGGAATGGCTCGAGGTCTGAGCCCGGCAGGCCGCTGGAAGCGAGGGCGCTGTCACTGCTGAGACAGCGCCTTTTTTCTTCTCCGCCCTAGAATCGAACGATCGTTCTTTTTCCGCTGGTTTTTCCGCTGAACTCACCCGAGGGACACCCCATGAGCGCCAACTACGAACTTCGCGGCAACGTCGCCGTCATCACGATGGACAACTCGCCCGTCAATGGCCTCGGCCACGCGACGCGCCTGGGGATCGCGACCGGGGTCGAGCGGGCGAATGCCGATGCGGCCGTCAAGGCGATCGTGATCACCGGCGCCGGCAAGGCCTTCTCGGGCGGCGCGGACATCAAGGAGTTCGGCTCGCCGAAGGCGCTGGCCGAGCCGAACCTGCTGAGCGTGATCCTGGCGCTGGAGGCCTCGGCCAAGCCGATCGTCGCGGCGATCCATTCGGTCGCGATGGGCGGCGGCCTCGAGCTCGCGCTGGGGTGCCACTACCGGGTCGCCGCGCCAGGGGCGCAGATCGCGCTGCCCGAAGTGAAAATCGGCCTGATCCCGGGCGCCGGCGGCACGCAGCGCCTGCCGCGCGTGATCGGGGTCGAGAACGCGATGAACATGATCGTCAGCGGCGAAGCGGTCAAGAGCGAGCTGCTCGCGCAGGCGCCGGGCCAGAAGCTGTTCGACAAGATCGTGGACGGCGACCTGATGACCGCCGCGCTCGTGTTCGCCACCGAGGTGGCCGACAAGCGCCCGCTGCCGCTGGTGCGCAACCTGAAGGTCACGCACCCAAGCGCCGATGCGTATGTGCAGTTCGTCAAGAACATGGTCGGCGGGATGTCGAAGAACTTCCCGGCGCCGCTGAAATGCGTCGAGGCGGTCGCCGCGTGGCTGAAGCTGCCGTTCGACCAGGGCATGAAGCTCGAGCGCGAGCTGTTCACCGCGCTGATGTTCACGCCCGAGAGCAAGGCCCTGCGCCACGCTTTCATGGCCGAGCGCGCGACGACCAAGATCCCCGACGTGCCCGCCGACACGCCGCAGCGAGAAGTGAAAAAGCTCGCGGTGATCGGCGCCGGCACGATGGGCGGCGGGATCGCGATGAACTTCCTGAACGCCGGCATCCCGGTCGTGATGCTCGAGATGAAGCAGGAGGCGCTGGACAAGGGCGTCGGCATCATCCGCAAGAACTACGAGGCGCAGGTCAAGAAGGGCAAGCTTAAATCAGACAAGCTCGACGCCCGCATGGCGCTGCTCAGCACGACCTTGAACTACGCCGACCTGAAGGACGCCGACATGGTGATCGAGGCGGTGTTCGAGGACATGGGCGTCAAGGAGACGGTGTTCAAGACGCTCGACGAGGTGATGAAGCCCGGCGCGATCCTGGCCAGCAACACCAGCACGCTGGACGTCAACAGAATAGCGTCGTTCACGAAGCGCCCGCAGGACGTGATCGGGATGCACTTCTTCAGCCCCGCGAACGTGATGAAGCTGCTCGAAGTGGTCCGCGGCGAGAAGACCGCGAAGGACGTGCTCGCGACCGTGATGGCGCTGGGCAAGAAGATCAAGAAGACCTGCGTCGTCTCCGGCGTCTGCGACGGCTTCATCGGCAACCGGATGATCGAGCAGTACTCGCGCCAGGCCGGCTTCCTGCTGGAAGAGGGCTGCACGCCGGCGCAGGTCGACAAGGCGATGGAGAAGTTCGGCATGGCGATGGGCCCGTTCCGGATGGGCGACCTCGCCGGCAACGACGTCGGCTGGTTCATCCGCAAGCGCCGCTATCAGGAGAAGCCCAACATGCGCTACAGCAAGACGGCCGACCTGCTGTGCGAGATGGGCCGCTTCGGCCAGAAGACCGGCGCCGGCTGGTACGACTACGTGCCCGGCAAGCGCGACGCGATCCCGAGCAAGGTCGTCACCGACATGATTGAAAAACACCGCGCCGACCTGGGCGTCACGCCGCGCAAGATCGGCGACGACGAAATCGTCGGCCGGCTCGTCTATGCGCTCGTCAACGAGGGCGCGAAGATCGTCGACGAAGGCATCGCGCTGCGCGCGTCCGACATCGACATGGTCTACCTGACCGGCTACGGCTTCCCGCTGCACCGCGGCGGGCCGATGAACTATGCCGACACGGTCGGCCTGTTCAACGTCGTCGCGACGATGAAGCGCTTCGCCGCGAACCCGCTCGACGACGCGTCGTTCTGGATCCCGGCGCCGCTGCTCGCGAAGCTCGCGGCCGAAGGCAAGTCGTTCAGCTGAAGGAGCCGAGATGAACGACCGCGCGACCTTCACCCGCATGGAGCAGAGCACGCCGGACGACTGGCGCAAGATCGGCGGCGAGTTCATGCCGTTCGCGCGCCAGCTGCCCGACCGGCTGATGGCTCATCTGAAAGTGCTCGAGGGCGACTACGGCGGCTTTCCGGTCGACCGCTACACCCACTCGCTGCAGACCGCGACGAACGCGCTGCGCGCCGGGCGCGACGAGGAGTACGTCGTCTGCGCGCTGTTCCACGACATCGGCGACACGCTCGGCACCTTCAACCACTTCGACATCGCCGCGGCGATATTGAAGCCCTTCGTCAGCGACGAGAACCTGTGGATGGTGCAGCACCACGGCATCTTCCAGGGCTATTACTTCTTCCACCACATCGGTCTGGACCGCAACCTGCGCGACCAGTTCAGCGGCCATCCGCACTACGAGCGCACCGCCGAATTCTGCGCGCTCTACGACAACCCGGCTTTCGATGCGAAGGCCGAGACCCTGCCGATGAGCGAATTCGAGCCGATGGTGCGGCGCGTCTTCGCGCAGCCGCGCAACAGCCTCTACAAGGCGTCGACCGCCGTCTCTTCCACCGTCAACGCCTGATCCACCCGCTTTCAAGGAGCACCCCATGACCAACGCCGTGATCGTCTCGACCGCCCGCACCCCTCTCGCGAAGAGCTGGAAGGGCGCCTTCAACATGACGCACGGCGCGACCCTGGGCGGCTTCGCCGTCAAGGCCGCGATCGAGCGCGCCGGCATCGAGGGCGCCGAGGTCGACGACGTCATCATGGGCTGCGCGACGCCCGAAGGCGCGACCGGCGGCAACATCGCGCGCCAGATCGCGCTGCGCGCCGGGCTGCCGGTCACGACCAGCGGCGTGACGGTGAACCGGTTCTGCTCCAGCGGCCTGCAGACGATCGCGATGGCCGCGCAGCGCATCATCGCGAACGAATCCGACATCCTCGTCGCCGGCGGCGTCGAGAGCATCTCCTGCGTGCAGAACGAGGCCAATCGCCACATGGGCGCCGACCCGTGGCTGGTCGAGCACAAGCCCGAGATCTACTGGAACATGCTGCAGACGGCCGAGCAGGTCGCCAAGCGCTACAAGATCGACCGCGAGCGCATGGACCGCTACGGCGCGCAGAGCCAGCAACGCGCGACCGCCGCGCAAGAGGCCGGCAAATTCAACGACGAGATGGTCGCGTGCACCGTGATGGCCGGCGTCGCCGACGCGCAGCTCGGCCTGCGCACGAAGGAAGTGACGATCAAGGCCGACGAAGGCATCCGCCCGGGCACCACCTACGAAGGCATCATGGGCATCAAGCCGGCGATCCCCGGCGGCGTGATTTCGGCCGGCAACGCGAGCCAGTTCAGCGACGGCGGCGGCGCCTGCGTCGTGATGAGCGAGGCGCTCGCCTCCAAGCGCAACCTGAAGCCGCTCGGCCGCTTCCTCGGCTTCGCGGTCGCCGGCTGCGAGCCGGACGAAATGGGCATCGGCCCGGTGTTCGCGGTGCCCAAGGTGCTCAAGCGCCTGGGCCTGACGGTCGCCGACATCGACCTGTGGGAACTGAACGAAGCCTTCGCGGTGCAGGTGCTGTACTGCGCCGACACGCTCGGCATCCCGATGGACCGGCTCAACGTCAACGGCGGCGCGATCGCGGTCGGCCACCCCTACGGCGTCAGCGGCCAGCGCCTGACCGGCCACGCGCTGATCGAAGGCAAGCGGCGCGGCGCGAAGAAGGTCGTCGTGACGATGTGCATCGGCGGCGGGATGGGCGCGGCCGGCGTGTTCGAGGTCCTTTGACCGGGCTCGACCACGTGGCCGAGCCGGTGACGGTCGATGCCGCGGCCTTTCTCGCGATGGGCCGCGACGTGTTGTCCAGGCAGCCGTTCAGCGTCTTGCTCGGCGCCGAACTGCTTGCATTGGAGCCCGGGCGCTGCGAGCTCGGCGTCGCGCTCACGCCGCAGCTCAAGCAGCAGATGGGTTTCGTGCACGGCGGCGTCGTCAGCTACCTGGCCGACAACGCGCTGACCTTTGCCGGCGGTACTGCGATGCGCGTGCCGGTCGTGACCGGAGAATACAAGATCAACTACGTCCGACCCGCGGTCGGCGAGCGCCTGGTGGCGCGCGCTCGCGCCGTCCATGTGGGCAAGACCCAGTCGGTGTGCCAGTGCGAGGTGTTCGTGGTCACCGGTGTCGATGAAAAGCTGTGTGCGATCGCCCAGGGCACGATCGCCAGGCTGCCGGATCAGAACGGATCGTCATGAGCTATCGCCAAACCCTGGACTTCCTGCTGAACGACTGGCTCGCGGTCGAATCGCTGCAGCAGCGGCCGCGCTTTGCCGACCACTCGCGCGAGACCTTCGCGTCGGTGATGGACACCTGCGAGAAGATCGCGCGCGAGAAGTTCGCGCCGTTCAACCGCCAGGCCGACACCGAGGAGCCGCGTTTCGACGGCGAGCGCGTGCACCTGCCGAAGGCCAGTCATGAGGCCGCGAAGGCCTATGCCGAATCCGGCATGCTGGCCGCCGCGCAGGACTACGACATCGGCGGCATGCAGCTGCCCTGCGTGGTGCAGATGGCGGCAAACAGCTTCTTCGCGCTGGCCGGCGGCAACGTCGCCGGCGGCGGGATGCTGACCAGCGGCAACGCGAATCTGTTGATGGTGCACGGAACGGCGCTGCAGCAGGCGGTGTTCGCGAAGCAGGAGTTCGCGGGGCGCTTCTCCGGCACGATGTGCCTGAGCGAGCCGCAGGCCGGCTCGAGCCTGTCGGATGTCGCGACGCGCGCCACGCCCGATGGCGAGGGCTTCGAGAGCGACCCGCTTGGGAGCCGCTACCGCTTGCGCGGCAACAAGATGTGGATCAGCAACGGTGAGCACGAGCTGACCGAGAACATCATCCACCTCGTGCTCGCGAAGATCCCGGGGCCGGACGGCAAGCTGATCCCGGGGACCCGGGGCATCTCGCTGTTCATCGTGCCGAAGAAGCTGGTCGGCGCCGACGGTGAATTGACCGGCGAGCGCAACGACGTCGCGCTCGCGGGGCTGAACCACAAGCTGGGCAACCGCGGCATTCCGAACACGCTGCTGAACTTCGGCGAAGGCAAGTTCCCGGTGCGGGGATCGGCCGGCGGTGGCCTGGATCGCGCCGGTGCCGGCGCGATCGGCTACCTCGTCGGCGAGCCGCACGAGGGCCTGCGCTGCATGTTCCACATGATGAACGAGGCGCGCATCGCGGTCGGCATGGGCGCGACGATGCTGGGCTATGCCGGTTTCGAGGCCTCGCTCGAGTACGCGAAGGCGCGCCCGCAGGGCCGGCCGACGGGCGTCGGCGGCAAGGACGTCGCGCGCCCGCAGATCGCGATCATCCAGCACGCCGATGTGAAACGCATGCTGCTGGCGCAGAAGAGCTATTGCGAAGGCGCGCTCGCGCTCGAGCTCTATTGCGCGCGGCTGGTAGACGAGCAGCGCACCGGCTCTGCCGAGGCCGCGCGCGACGCGTCGCTGATGCTGGAGATGCTGACCCCGATCGCGAAGAGCTGGCCGAGCGAGTGGTGCCTGGAGGCGAACAGCCTGGCGATCCAGGTCCATGGCGGCTACGGCTACACGCGCGACTTCCCGGTCGAGCAGTACTGGCGCGACAACCGCCTGAACATGATCCACGAGGGCACGCACGGCATCCAGGGCCTGGACCTGCTCGGGCGCAAGGTCGTGATGCAGCAAGGCGCGGGCCTCGCGCTGCTCGCCCGCACGATCGGTGCGACGCTGACGAAGGCACGCGCCGTGCCCGCGCTGATTGCCCATGCGAGCGCGCTCGAGGCCGCGTTGAAACACCTCGGGCAGGCCACGCGCGACGCCTGGGCGACCGGCGAGCCCGGCGAGGCGCTCGCGAACGCGACGCCGTACCTGCAGGCCTTCGGCCACACCGTGATGGCGTGGATCTGGCTCGAGGTCGCGCTGTGCGCCCGCGCGCGTCTCGATGCCGGGCAGGGCGACGCCAATGCGCTGAACGGCAAGCTCGCCGCGGCCGACTACTTCTTCCGCTACGAGTTGCCGCGCATCGGCGCCTGGCTCGCCGTCGTCGAGACCCGCGACGCGACCTGCCGCACGATGGACGAGGCCTGGTTCTGATGGCGGATGCGGCGACGATCAAGCGCCTGCAGACCTGGGTCTGGGTGCTCGTCTACGCCGGCACCCTGCTGGTCGGCATCGGCCTGACGGCGCGGCGCAGCGACTCGGGCACCGGAGCGATCGTCATCTGGATCGGCGCCGTGCTGATCGCGGCCGGCGCGCTGCTGGTCTGGATCCGCTCTCGCATTCGTACCGACACGCGCGCCGAGACTTCCCCTCCCAAGAGACCCGCCCCATGAGCACCCCCGTCCAGAAACTCTTCGACCTGACCGGCCAGCGCGCCCTCGTGACCGGCGGTTCACGCGGCCTCGGGCTGCAGATCGCGCGCGCGCTCGGCGAGGCCGGCGCGAAGGTGATGCTGAGCTCGCGCAAGGCCGAAGACCTCGAGCAGGCCGCGGCCGACCTGCAGGCCAGCGGCATCGACGCGCGCTGGATCGCGGCCGACTGCTCGAAGGAGGAAGACACCCGCCGCCTGGCCGACGAGACGCTGGAGCGCATGGGCACGATCGACATCCTCGTCAACAACGCCGGCGCGAGCTGGGGCGCGCCGGCCGAGGAGCACCCGGTCGCCGCGTGGGACAAGGTGATGAACCTGAACGTGCGCGGCTACTTCATCCTGTCGCAGCAGGTCGCACGCCAGTGCATGATCCCGAACAAGCGCGGCCGCATCATCAACATCGCGTCGATCGCCGGGCTCAATGGCAACCCGCCCGAGATGCAGACGCTGGCCTACAACACCTCCAAGACCGCGGTGATCGGCTTCACGAGGACGCTCGCGGCCGAATGGGGCAAGTACAACATCACCGTCAACGCGATCTGCCCCGGCTTCTTCATGACGAAGATGGCGGCCGGGCTGATCACCTCGCTCGGCGAACAGCGCATGGCCGCGCAGGCGCCGCTCGGCCGGCTCGGCGACGATGACGATTTGAAAGGCCTCGCGCTGCTGTACGCGAGCGAGGCCGGCAAGCACATCACCGGGCAGTGGCTCGCGGTCGACGGCGGCGTCAGCGTCGTGCTCGGCGCGGCCTGAACGCCCACCACACGACGACCCCACCATGACGATCCCTTTTTCGATCCCCGTTCCCTTCGTCGAGCACCTCGGCTTCACGCTCGAACGCTCCGAGAACGGCGAGTCGGAGCTGCACTACACGGCGCGGCCCGAGCACATGAACAGCTTCGAGATCACCCACGGCGGCGCGAGCATGACCTTGCTCGACGTCGCGATGGCGGTCGCCGCGCGCAGCGTGCAGGACGACATGGGCGTCGTGACGATCGAGATGAAGACCAGCTTCATGCAGGCCGCGACCGGCGCGCTGGTCGCGAAAGGCCACCTGATCCACCGCACCGCGACGATGGCCTTCGTCGAGGCGACGATCTTCAACGCGCGCGGCCGCGTCTGCGCGCACTCGACCGGCACCTTCAAATACGTGAAGCGGCTGCCGCTGAGCCCGAGCGCGACGGTCACCAAGCCGCCGCTGCTGTCGACCGACTGACCCCACGCTCCAGGAACACGCCATGACGATCAACCAGCAGATGCATCTCGTTTCGCGCCCGACCGCGGAGGCCGCGCTCGACAATTTCAGATTGGTCGAGGCGCCAGTCCCGGCGCTGCAGGCCGGCCAGGTGCTGGTGCGCCACCACTTCATGAGCCTGGACCCGTACATGCGCGGCCGCATGAACGACGCGAAGAGCTACGCGGCGCCGCAGCCGCTGAACGCCGTGATGCAGGGCGGCACCGTCGGCGAGGTCGTCGCGAGCGAGAACCCGCGCTACGCGGTCGGCGACAAGGTCGTCGGCTTCGGCGGCTGGCAGCAGTTCAGCGTCGTCGACGGCAACCTGCCCGGCAGCCTGCGCAAGGTCGACACGGCGCACATCCCGCTGTCGGCCTACCTCGGCGCCGTCGGCATGCCGGGCGTGACGGCGTGGTACGGGCTGACGCAGATCTGCAAGCCGATCGCCGGCAAGACGATCGCCGTCAGCGCGGCCAGCGGCGCGGTCGGCAGCGTGGTCGGGCAGCTCGCGAAGGCCAGGGGCTGTCGCGCGGTCGGCATCGCCGGTGGCGCCGACAAGTGCAGCTACGTGGTCAATGAGCTCGGCTTCGACGCCTGCATCGACTACAAGGCGCATGCCGACGTGAAGTCCTTGCAGGACGCGGTCAAGGCCGCGACGCCCGACGGCGTCGACGGCTATTTCGAGAACGTCGGCGGTGCCGTGTTCGACGCGGTGCTGCCGCGCATGAACACGTTCGGCCGGATCGCGCTGTGCGGGATGATCAGCGGCTACGACGGCGAGCCGATCCCGCTGAAGCAGCCGCAGCTGCTGCTGACGAACCGGCTCACGCTCGAAGGCTTCATCGTCAGCGAGCACATGGAGCTGTGGCCGCAGGCCCTGCACGAGCTCGGCACGCTGGTCGCGAGCGGCAAGCTGAAGTACCGCGAGTCCGTCGCGCAGGGGCTGGCGGCGGCGCCCGAGGCGTTCCTCGGCCTGCTGAAGGGCCGCAATTTCGGCAAGCAGGTCGTCAAGCTGGTGTGAGCGCGGCGCTGGAGGCCCTTTGAACATGAGTTCCGAACTGATTCTTCATCACTACGCGAATTCGCCGTTTTCGGAGAAGGTCCGGCTCGTGCTCGGCTTCAAGGGCCTGAGCTGGCGCGCGGTCGACGTGCCCAAGCTGCTGCCCAAGCCCGACGCAATCGCGCTGACCGGCGGCTACCGCCGCACGCCGTTCCTGCAGATCGGCGCCGACATCTATTGCGACACCGCGCTGATCTGCCGCGTGCTCGATGCGCTGCACCCCGAGCCGCCGCTGTACCCGGAGTCGACCGCGGGGCTCTCCGAGATCCTTGCCGAGTGGGCCGACACGGCACTGTTCTGGGCCGCGGTGCCGTTCACGCTGCAGCCCGCCGGCCTGCCGCACATCATGGCCGGCATGACGCCGGAGATTCTGAAGGCCTTCGGCGCCGACCGCGCGTCGATGTCGCCGAACCGTCGGCGCGCGACGCTCGCCGACGGCGGCGCGCAGCTGCACGCTTACCTCGCTCGGATCGAGCACCTGCTGGCCGACGGCCGGCCGTTCCTGCTCGGGGCCTTGCCCGGCATCGCCGATTTCGCGGCCGCGCAGTCGATCTGGTTCATCCGCCTGGCGCCGCCGGTCGCGACGCTGCTGGAGGCCTATCCGCGGGTGCTGCACTGGCATGCGCAGGTCGAGGCGTTCGGGCAGGGCCGCGCGACGCCGATGAGCAGCACCGAGGCGATCGAGCTCGCACGCGCCGCGCAGGGGCGCAGCGCGCCGACCACGTTCCGTGCCGAGACCGGCCTCGATGAAGGCGACGAAGTCAGCGTCACGCCGACCGACTACGCGCACGACCCGGTCACGGGCCGGCTCGTCGGCCTCGGGCCGCACGAGGTCGTGATCGCGCGCACCGACGCGCGGGCCGGCGCGGTGCACGTGCACTTCCCGCGCATCGCGTTCCAGATCAAACCCACCGCAGCAGCCAAGTAGGCCACCACCACCATGAAGCACTTCAAGGGCCGCACGGCCGTCATCACCGGCGCCGCCTCGGGCTTCGGCCTCGAATCCGCGCGCATCGCCGCCGGCCTGGGCATGAACGTCGTGATGGCCGACGTGCAGCAGGACGCGCTCGACCGGGCCGCCGCCGAGATCGAGGCGCTCGGTGCGCCGGCGCTCGCGTTCCGCCTGGACATCGCGAAGGCCGCCGAGGTCGAGGCCCTGGGCGCGGCCACGATGAAACGCTTCGGCGCGCCGCATTTCGTTTTCAACAACGCCGGCGTGGGGGCGGGCGGGCTGATCTGGGAGACGACGCTGAAGGACTGGGAGTGGGTCGTCGGCGTCAACCTGATGGGCGTGGCGCACGGCATCCGCGTGTTCACGCCGATGATGCTCGAGGCCGCCGCGAAGGACCCGGGCTACGAAGGCCACATCGTCAACACCGCGTCGATGGCCGGGCTGCTGAACCCGCCGTGCTCGAGCGTCTACAACGCGACCAAGGCGGCGGTGATCGCGATGAGCGAGACGCTGTACCACGACCTGCGCCTCGTCAGCGACCAGGTCAGCGCCTCGGTGCTGTGCCCGTTCTTCGTGCCGACCGGCATCGTGCAGAGCGACCGCAACCGGCCGGCCGAGCTCAGCAGCGACGCCAAGCCGACGAAGAGCCAGATCATCGGCCGCGCGATGACGGAGAAGGCGGTCAGCAGCGGCAAGCTGACGGCGGCGCAGGTCGCGCAGTTCGTGTTCGACGCGGTCGCGCAGGACCAGTTCTACATCTACAGCCACCCGAAGGCGCTGGGCAGCGTGCAGGTGCGGCTGGAGGATCTGATGACGCCGCGCAATCCGAGCGATCCGTTCAAGCACAAGCCGGAGCTGGGGGCGACGTTGCGGGCGCAGTTGCGGGCAGCGTCGTAGCCGCGGGACGTCGGCCGCAGCCGAGGCACAGCGAATGCCTTCGAGTTGACGTGGATGCCGATTGGAACCATAATGGTTCCGATTCGGTTGGAGACGAGTATGCCCACGACCTTGACCTTGAAGAACATTCCGGATGACGTGTACGCGCGGCTGAAGTTCTCGGCGGAGGCTCACCGGCGGAGTATGAACAGCGAAGCGATCGTGTGCCTCGAGGCCATGCTGTTGCCCGCCAAAGTAACTCCGACGGAAAGATTGGCGCGCGCCCGCGCACTGCGTGACACCTTGCCCAAAGGGAAGTTTCTTGCGCGCGATATCGATGTGTTCAAGAGAGAGGGTCGTCCTTGATCGTGGTCGACACCAACGTCTTGGCCTACCTGTACCTGCCCGGGGACCGGACGGCGCATGCCGAAGCTTTGCTCGAGAGCGATGCCGAATGGGCTGCGCCGGTTCTTTGGCGGAGCGAGTTTCGGAACATTCTTGCGGGCTGTATCAGACGAAGATCGATCACCTTCGATCAGGCGTGCAGCTTGCAGAGAGAAGCGGAAAGTCTGCTTGCGGGCGCTGAGTTCGAGGTGGATTCACGCACGGTGTTGGAGTTGGTCCGCGACAGCAATTGCTCTGCGTACGACTGCGAATTCGTTGCGCTTGCGATCAGGCTGAACACAAAGCTCGTGACGGCGGACAAGAAACTTCTCGAGGGTTTCCCGGCACGGGCCGTTGCCCTTGCTGCGATCCGCGATTGAGATTGCTCTAGATCGGATCCGAAATCTCTGCTGCAGGACCGACCATCGCCGTGATCCATCGCTC
>DASYCA010000282.1:0-33248 GCA_036500445.1 Burkholderiaceae bacterium
GCCTCCAGCATCCCGGTGATCCAGCTCGGGCTGTCCAGCCCGACGCAGCCCGAGAACGCGCTGTTCGACGCTGCCATCAACACGCTGCGGCCGCAGCTGATCACGATCCCGGGAGTCGCGATACCGTTCCCGTACGGTGGCAAGAACCGGGTGATCTCGGTCGACCTGGACACCAACGCGCTGCAGGCGCGCGGCCTCGCGCCGGCCGACGTCGTCAACGCATTGAATCTGCAGAACCTGATCCTGCCCTCGGGCACCGCGAAGTTCGGCGACACCGAATACAACGTCGGCATGAACGGCTCGCCGAGCCTGATCGCCGGGCTGAACGACCTGCCGGTGCGCACCAGCAACGGCACCACGACCTACATCAGCGACGTCGCGAACGTGCGCGACGGCTACTCGCCGCAGACCAACATCGTGCGCCAGGACGGTACCCGAGGCGTGCTGCTGTCGGTGCTGAAGAACGGCGGCGCGTCGACGCTGGACATCGTCTCCAACCTGCGCGCGATCCTGCCGCACGCCGCGAGCGTGATGCCGCAGGACATCAAGATCACGCCGCTGTTCGACCAGTCGGTGTTCGTGAAGGCCGCCGTCAAGGGCGTCGTGTTCGAGGCACTGCTGGCGGCCGCGCTGACGGCCGCGATGGTGCTGCTGTTCCTCGGCAACTGGCGCAGCACGCTGATCATCGCGCTGACGATCCCGCTGTCCATCCTCGCTTCGATCCTGGCGCTGAACACGCTCGGCCAGACGCTGAACCTGATGACCCTGGGGGGCCTGGCGCTCTCGGTCGGCATCCTGGTCGACCAGGCGATCGTGACGATCGAGAACATCGAGCGCCACCTGCACCTGGGCACCGAGCTGAACGAGGCGATCCTGGTCGGCGCCAACGAGATCGGCGCCGCGGCCTTCGTCTCGACCTTGTGCATCTGCATCGTGTTCGTGCCGATGTTCTTCCTGTCCGGCGTCGCGAAGTTCCTGTTCGTGCCGCTGGCCGAGGCGGTCGTGTTCGCGATGATCGCGTCCTACTTCCTGTCGCGCACCCTGGTGCCGACGCTGGTGATGCTGCTGATGCGCGGCTCGCACGGCGCGCCGGCGGCCGGCCACGCGGCGGCGCCCGCGGGCAAGCCGAACCTGATGAAGCGCCTGAACCTGGCCTTCGACGCGCAGTTCGAGCGCGTGCGGCGCGCCTACACGCTGCTGCTGTCGAGCCTGCTCGCGCGGCGCAAGGGTTTCGCGATCGGCTTCCTCGCGTTCTGCGTGCTGTCCTGTGCGCTGTATCCCTTCCTCGGGCGCGACTTCTTCCCCAACGTCGATGCCGGCCAGATCCGCCTGCACATGCGCACGCCGACCGGCACCCGCATCGAGGAGACCGCGCGCGTCGCCGACCAGGTCGAGGCCGCGATCCGCGAACTGGTGCCGGCAGATCAGCTCGAGACGATCCTGGACAACCTCGGCGTGCCCAACAGCGGCATCAACCTGTCCTACAGCAACGCCGGCACGATCGGCACGCTCGACGGCGAGATCTCGCTGTCGCTGCGCGAGGGGCATGCGCCGACCGGCGACATCGTCTCGACCTTGCGCACCGAGCTGCCCAAGCGTTTCCCCGGCGTCGAGTTCTTCTTCCAGCCGGCCGACATCGTCACGCAGATCCTGAACTTCGGCCTGCCGGCCGCGATCGACGTCCAGTTCACCGGCAACGACCTGCAGACCAACGCCTTGCTCGCGGCCGAGCTGACCAAGTCGATCCGCAAGATCCCCGGCGCGGTCGATGCGCACGTGCACCAGCGGCTGGACCTGCCGTCGCTGAACCTGCAGATGGACCGCACCCGGCTGCAGCAGGTCGGCCTCTCGGCCTCCACGGTCGGCCAGAACCTGCTGATCTCGCTGTCGGGCAGCTCGCAGACGGCGCCGGCGTTCTGGCTCGACCCGCGCAACGGCGTCGTCTACAGCATCGCCGTGCAGACGCCGCAGTACCGCGTCGATTCGCTCGACGCGCTGATGAACATGCCGGTCGCGGCGCCGGGCGCGGCGGGCGGCACCCAGCTGCTCGGCAACCTGGTCGAGCAGACGGCGCTGCGCCAGCCGGCGATCGTCTCGCGCTACAACATCCTGCCGGCGGTCGACGTGTACGTCAGCGTCCAGGGCACCGACCTCGCGGCCGTCGCGTCGCAGGTCAAG
Source organism: Burkholderiaceae bacterium (assembly GCA_036500445.1). GTDB lineage: Bacteria > Pseudomonadota > Gammaproteobacteria > Burkholderiales > Burkholderiaceae_C > LMDS01. The sequence goes on from DASYCA010000282.1 coordinate 2,179, forward strand.
GAGCAGGTCGACCTGATCCGGCCGAAGTTGCCGCGCGGCAGCCAGCTCGTGATCCGCGGCCAGGTCCAGACGATGCAGGCCTCGTTCCTGGGCCTGGGCGTCGGCCTCGCGATGGCGATCGTGCTCGTCTACCTGCTCGTCGTCGTGACCTTCCAGTCCTGGGTCGACGCCGCGATCATCATCACCGCGCTGCCCGCCGCGCTCGCCGGCATCGCCTGGATGCTGTTCCTGACCGGCACGACCTTGAGCGTGCCGGCGCTGACCGGCGCGATCATGACGATGGGCGTCGCGACCGCGAACAGCATCTTGCTGGTCTCGTTCGCGCGCGAACGCCTGGCCGCCGGCATTCCGCCGCTGTCGGCCGCGCTCGAGGCCGGCGCGACCCGGATCCGCCCGGTCATGATGACGGCGCTGGCGATGATCATCGGCATGATCCCGATGGCGCTCGGCCTGGGCGAGGGCGCGGAGCAGAATGCGCCGCTCGGGCGCGCGGTGATCGGCGGCCTGCTTTTTGCAACCGTCTCGACGCTGCTGTTCGTGCCCGTCGTCTATGCCGCCGTGCACCGCCGCTTCGCGCAGCGCCACGCCGACCACGCCGCCACGCCGCCGACCGCGCCGGGCGCCCCTATTCTTGGAGCTTGAGGTATGACCGAACAACGCCACGCTGCGCTGGGCATCCACGCCGTCGAAGGCGTCGATGACGCCGAACTGATGAAACGCCGCGAGGTCCTGAAACGCGCGCGCTGGATCACGATCGTCGTGCTGGTGCTGCTCGCACTCGGTGCCGGCCGCACGCTGTTCAGCCGCGTGGCCAACGCCAAGGCGCTGGAGACCGGCGTGAACGAGCAGGCGATCCAGTACGTGAAGACGGCCAGCCCCAAGGTCTCCGGCAAGGGCCAGACGCTGGCACTGCCCGGCAGCCTGCAAGGGCAGGTCCAGTCGCCGATCTCGGCGCGCGCGAGCGGCTATCTGAAGCGCTGGACCAAGGACATCGGCGCGCACGTCGAGAAGGGCGAGTTGCTGGCCGAGATCGAGACGCCCGAGATCGCCGAGCAGCTCTCGCAGGCCGTCGCCACGCGCGCGCAGACGGCCGCCAGCCTTGCGCTGGCGAACAGCACCGTCGAGCGCTGGGAGAGCCTGCGCAAGAAGGACGTCGTCTCGCAGCAGGAGCTCGACGAGCGCCGCAGCGGCGTCGTGCAGGCGCGCGCGAACCTCGCGGCGGCCGACGCGAACGTGCAGCGGCTGCGCCAGCTCGACTCGTTCAAGCGGGTGACGGCGCCGTTCGCCGGCGTGATCACGAAGCGCAACGTCGACGTCGGCGACCTGATCGACGGCGGCGGTGGGGGCGGCGGGCGCGCGCTGTTCGTGCTGACGCAGACCGACCCGCTGCGCGTCTACGTCAACGTGCCGCAGACCTACGCGCAGCTGATCAAGCCCGGCCAGACCGTCTCGGTGACGCAGTCCGAGCTGCGCGGCCAGACCTTCAAGGGCACCGTCGCGCGCACCGCCGGCGCGATCGACGCGGCGACGCGCACGATGCAGGTCGAGATCGCGCTGCCGAACCCGAATGGCGTGCTGCTGCCGGGCGCGTATGTGCAGGTCGCGCTGCCGATGGCCGCGAGCACCGTGCTGCGCGTGCCGACGAACGCGCTGCTGTTCCGCAGCGAAGGCAGCCGCGTCGCGCTGGTCGACGACAAGGGCAAGGTCACGCTGCGCACGGTCCAGATCGGCCGCAACCTCGGCCAGGAGACCGAACTGCTCGACGGCGTGACCGCGAGCGACCGCCTGGTGCTGAACCCGACCGACTCGCTTGCCGACGGCGACGTCGTCTCGATCGCGTCGGCCGCGCCGGCGTCGGCGCCGCCCAAGGGCACGCCGTGAGTTTGAAGCAGATGAGGCTCGCGACGATCGCGAGCGCGGCGGCCCTGGCCGCGCTGCTGGCAGGCTGCGTGGCCGGCCCGAACTACGTGAAGCCGACGCTGCCGATGCCGGCCGACTGGAAGACCGAGGCGCCCTGGCGCACCAGCGCGCCCGACGACGCGGCCGCGAAGGGCCCGTGGTGGCAGCGCTTCGGCGACAGCCAGCTCAACGCGCTGCAGGAACAGGCGCTGGCCAACAATCCGACGCTGACGATCTCGGTCGCGCGCCTGACACAGGCGCGCGCGACCTTGCAGGCGGTGTCGGCCTCGCGCTACCCGCAGCTGGGCATCACGACGCGCGCGCAGCGCCTCGACATCTCCGCGAACCGGCCGCTGACGAACTACGCGGCGCCGAATTTCTCGACCGTGCAGAACGATTTCATCGCGGCGCTGACGGTCGGCTACGAGGTCGACGTCGCGGGCCGCGTCAGCCGCTCGGTCGAAGGCGCGCGCGCCTCGGCGGAGCAGTCCGCCGCGGACCTCGAGAACACCCGGCTCTTGCTCGGCGCCGACCTCGCGACCGCCTATTTCAACCTGCGCGAGATCGACATCGAGGTCGACGTGCTGAACCGTTCGATCGCGCTGCAGCAGCGCGCGTTCGAGCTGATCGACGCGCGCCACGAGCTCGGCGCCGCGACGGGCCTGGACGTCGCGCAGCAGCAGGCGCTGCTGGACACCACCAAGGTCCAGATCGACGTGCTCGCGCGCCAGCGCCTCCAATACGAGCACGCGATCGCGACGCTGACCGGCGCGGCCGCGCCGACCTTCGCGATCGCACCGCTGGTGCGCGACTACGTTCCGCCGGTCGTGCCGATCGGCGTGCCGTCCGACGTGCTCGAGCGCCGCCCCGACGTCGCCTCCGCCGAGCGCGCGATGGCGGCCGCGAACGCGCAGATCGGCGTCGCGAAGTCGGCCTTCTATCCGAGCGTGCTGCTCGGCCCGCAGATCGGCGTCGAGAGCAACGGCATCAGCACCTTGTTCAACGCCACCAGCCTGCTGTGGTCGTTCGGCGTGTCGGCCACGCAGGTGCTGTTCGACGGCGGGCGCCTGAACGCCAACGTCGATTTCGCGCGCGCCGGCTACGACGCGACGGTCGCGAACTACCGGCGCGTCGTGCTCGGCGCGATGCAGGAGGTCGAGGACGGCATCACCGGCGGCGCCGCGCTGGAGCGCGCCTACGTGCAGGCGCAGGCCGCGGTCGCGAGCGCGCGCCGCGTGCTCGAGATGGCGACCGCCCGCTACGACGGCGGCGCGACGACGTATCTGGACGTCATCACCGCGCAGCAGGCGCTGCTGGTGACCGAGCGCCAGAGCGCCCAGCTGCTCGGCCAGCGCCTGCTGACCTCGGTGTTCCTGGTCAAGGCCCTGGGCGGCGACTACCAGCCGGCCCGCGTCGCGGCGGCAAAACCGGCCTCTTGAAGCCGGGCGAATCGCCCTGAGGTGTGGGTCATGGCGCCGATCGGTCGGTGCCGCCAGCCAGGAGTGCCTCATGTCCGCGATCCCTCAAGCCGTCGTCAAGAGCCGTCTCGAAAACGTGATCGCGCTGGCTCGATTGCTCGAGCGCGTCGAGAACAGCCCGGTCGCGACCAGCCCGGACCAATACCAGGCGCTGGTGCGCCAGCTGAAGATCGCGCTCGCGCAGGAGCTGCCGGACGACGCGCTGCAGGCGGTGCTGGGCGCCCATCCCGGCGCGGCCGAGCTGTACGAGAACGAGCACTACGCGCAGTCCGGCTTGTCGCGCTCCAGCCTGGAGCGCTCGGTCAGCTCCGAGATGCTCGCGAGCCAGCTGATCGCGCGCGCCGCGAAGCATTGAGGCGATCGGCCTCGGCGCCGGGCGTCAGGGACTGACCGACTCGTAGAGCCGGCGCGCCAGCGGCAAGGTCGCCCGCGCCGCCGCGAGGCGCGCAGCGGCGCTGCCGTGGGTGCGGACGATGAGCTCGCGATCGGGTTCATGGGCCTGCCCGACCAGGAATTCGAGCTGGGCATCGGGCGAGAAGCCGGCCAGCGCCGCCAGTTGCAGGCCGGTTTCGTCGGCCTCGAACTCGGCCTGCTGGTAGACCGGCTCGAGCGCCTTCAGCAGCCGGTGATTGAACTCCAGCTCGACGTAGACGTCCTGCACCGAGCGAGGCACCGCGCGCGGCAGCAGCGAGAGCGCCGCGGTGAGCGTCTGCCGCTCGTGCTGCAGCAGCACGTGGGACAGCTCGTGAGCCAGCACGAAGGCGAGCTGCGCGTTGTCGAGCTCGCGCGCCTGGATGAAGTTCTCGCTCAGCAGCACGTCGCCGCTCGGAACGGCGAAGGCGTCCTCGTCGTCCAGCCGCACCACGTGCAGCTGCAGCCCGCTCGATTGCGCCGGCGGCAGGACCGCGAGCAGTTGTAGCCAGACGCGCTCGATGCGGCCGCACAGCGCCCGGCAGCCCAGCGCGTCGCGGCGGCCGGCCTTGTCGAGCACGGTCCGAAGCGCGCCGTCGCCGGCGTCGCTCACCTCGGCCGAGGACCAGGCCAGGCCGGTGCGCTCGAAATCGATCGGCAGCGCGCGGGCGGGCGGCGCGAGCAGCGCAGCGAACAACAGCAGCATCGAGCAGGAGCCTGTCGTCTTCACGAAACGCATCCTTTCGAACAGGCCGCGGTGAAGGATTCCGTGACAGGAATATGACAGAGTCCGGTTCGTTTGCCTACTCGGTTCGTGCGTAGCGTTTCGCGCGCAGCGTCTTCTTGATCTCCTGCAGCATCGGGCGCAATTCGCCGGGCAGCCGCAACGCGACGGCAGTCGTCAGGATGTCGATCACTGTCAGGTGCAGCAGCCGCGAGACCATCGGGCTGTAGCGGTCGTAGTCCTCCGGGTGGTCGACCGCGAGCAGGATCTGGTTCGTGCCGTGCGCGAGCTGGGCCAGCGGCGAGTCGCTCGCGGTCATCACGATCAAGGTCGCACCCTTCTTGCGCGCGATGTCGGCGACGTCGATCAGGTCGCGGCTGTGGCCGGAGTTGCTGATGATCACCGCGCAATCGCCCGGCGCGAGCATCGTCGCGCTCATCACCTGCACGTGGCCGTCGCTGACCGCGTTCGCGCGCACGCCGAGGCGGAAGAATTTGTGTTGCGCGTCCTGCGCGACGATGCCGGAGTTGCCGACGCCGTAGAAGTCGATCCGGCGGCCGCGCTGGCCGCTCTCGGTGAGCGCGGTGATCGCGCGCTCGAACGCATGGCCGGCCGCGACGTTGCGGTATTTCAGCAGCGCGCTGACGGCGTTGTCGATCACCTTCACGATGATGTCGCTGCTCTTGTCGTCCTCGTCGACCGCGCGGTGCACGAAGGGCACGCCCTCGTTGACGCTGCCGGCGAGCTTGCGCTTGAAGTCGGTCAGCCCGTCGTAGCCGACGCTGCGGCAAAAGCGCACGACGGTCGGCTTGCTGACCTGCGCGCGCCCGGCGAGTTCGACCACCGGCAGGCTCGCGAACGCACGCGGATCGGCCAGCACCAGTTTTGCCACGCGCTGCTCGGCCGGCGGCAGCGCCGGAATGGAAGCGCGAATGCGGTCGAGCACGCGGTCAGCTCCGAGCGCGCCCGGGCCGCCGCGCCGGGCCGCCCCAAGCAAGGCCCGATCCCCGCGGGGGATCGACCCATGTACTCGTGGGGCGAGGGGCTGACATCACTGTTCTTCGGACCAGGCGTAGCCGTCGCGGGCGACCAGGGCGCTCGCCGCGGCCGGGCCCCAGGTCCCGGCGGCATACGGCCGCGGCCCGATCGAGTCGCGCGCCCAGGCGTCGAGCACCGGCTCGACCCAGCGCCAGGCCTGCTCCTGCTCGTCGCTGCGCACGAACAGGTTCAGCCGCCCGGCGATCGCCTCGAGCAGCAGCCGCTCGTAGGCGCCGACGCGGTTCTCTGCGAAGGCCTTGTCGAAGTCCAGGTCCAGCGAGACCGGCGACAGGTTCTCGTGCTGGCCGGTGCCCTTCGCGGCGAGCAGGTGGAGCTCCAGCCCGTCCTCGGGCTGCAGGTTGATGACCAGCTTGTTCGGCTGGTTCAGGCCCGGGAAGATGTTGTGCGGCGTGGCCCGGAAGTTCACGACGATCTGCGCGTCGCGCGTCGCCAGGCGCTTGCCGGTGCGCAGGTAGAACGGCACGCCGGCCCAGCGCCAGTTCTGCACCTCGGTGCGCAGCGCGACGAAGGTCTCGGTCTGGCTGCCCTCGGCGACGTGGGCCTCGTCCAGGTAGCCGGCCGCCTTGCGGCCCTGCGCGTTGCCGGCGCGGTACTGGCCGCGGATCACGTCGCGCGCGACGCTCTCCTCGGTGAAGGGCTTCAGCGAGCGCAGCACCTTGAGCTTCTCGTCGCGGATCGCGTCGGCGTCGTTGCTGGAGGGCGGCTCCATCGCGACCATCGTCAGCAGCTGCGCCGCGTGGTTCTGGATCATGTCGCGCAGCGCGCCGGTCTTGTCGTAGAAATCGCCGCGCGTGCCGACGCCGAAGTCTTCGGCGATCGTGATCTGCACGTTCGCGATGCTCTCGCGCCGCCACAGCGGCTCGAACAGCACGTTGCCGAAGCGCAGCGCCATCAGGTTCTGCACCGACGGCTTGCCCAGGTAGTGGTCGATCCGGAACGCCTGCTCCTCCTTGAAGACCGAGCGCACGACGCGGTTGATCTCCTGCGCGCTCGCGAGGTCGTGGCCGAGCGGCTTCTCGAGCACGACGCGGATCTGCGGCGTGTTCAGCCCGGCCTTGCCGAGCTGCTCGCAGATCTGCGGGAACAGGTAGGGGCTGGTCGCGAGGTAGAGCACCGCCGTCTCGGCCTTGCGCTCCTCGAGCCAGTGCTTCAGCCGCGCGTAGTCGTCGGCCTGCGACAGGTCCAGCCGCAGGTAGTGCAGCAATTCGGCGAACTTCGCGAATTCGTCGTCGCTCGGGCGCTTCGCGAGCTCGACCTCCTGGAAGCGCTGCTTCAGCCACGCGCGGTAGTGCTCGTCGGTCTGGTCGGTGCGCGCGACCGCGAGGATGCGGCCCCCGGGCGGCAGCTTGCCGTGCCGAAAGGCCTGGAACAGGGCCGGCATCAGCTTGCGCCACGCAAGATCGCCGGTACCACCGAAGAAGACGAGGTCGAAGGACATGGGGGGACGCCGGGATCGCTCCGGTGCTGTAACTAAGTTTCAGTTGCCATGATGCCCGAAGTCTCCCGGGCCGGTCAACGCAGGGGGCTTGGGCCGCCGGGCTCCTCGATTCGGCGGTTTCGGCATCCCGTCTGGCGAACGATCTCGCCGGTTGGGGTTCTAATCGAGCCCTGACCCCCCATCCACCGGCCCGCCATGAACCAACTCGACCAGCTCAAGCAGTTCACCACCGTGGTCGCCGACAGCGGCGATTTCAAGCAACTGGCGCAGTACACGCCGCGCGATGCGACGACGAACCCGTCGTTGATCCTCAAAGCGGTGCAAAAGCCCGACTACGCCCCGCTGCTGAAGGAGGCCGTCGCGGCGCACCGGACCGAGCCGCTGGACTGCATCATCGACGAGGTCCTGGTGCGTTTCGGGCTGGAGATCCTGAAGATCGTGCCGGGCCGCGTCTCGACCGAGGTCGACGCCCGGCTGAGTTTCGACGCCGCCGCGAGCGTGGCGAAGGCGCACCGCATCATCGGCCTGTACGAGGCGGCCGGGATCCGGCGCGAGCGCATCCTGATCAAGCTCGCGTCGACCTGGGAAGGCATCCAGGCCGCGCGCATCCTGCAGCACGAAGGCATCAACTGCAACATGACGCTGCTGTTCTCGTTCGCCCAGGCGGTCGCCTGCGGCGAAGCCGACGCGAAGCTGATCTCGCCCTTCGTCGGGCGCATCTACGACTGGTACAAGAAGAGCGCCGGCGCGAAGTGGGACGAGGCGGCGAGCGCGGGCGCCAACGATCCGGGCGTGAAGTCGGTCGCCCAGATCTACACCTACTACAAGAAGTTCGGCATCGACACCGAGGTGATGGGGGCGAGCTTTCGCAACGTCGGCCAGATCCAGGCACTCGCCGGCTGCGACCTGCTGACGATCAGCCCCGAGTTGCTGCACGAGCTTCAGGCGAGCGAGGCGCCGCTGAAGCGCGCGCTCGATCCGGCTGCGGCGAAGACGGCCGACATCCACGCGATCACGCTGAACGAGGCCGGCTTCCGCTTCGCGCTGAACGACGACGCGATGGCGACCGAAAAGCTCGCCGAAGGCATCCGCACCTTCGCGGCCGACGCCATCAAGCTGGAGAAGCTGATCGAGGAGCTCAAGTGAAGCGGGCCGAGCGCCGGGCCGCTCCCAAGCCGGCCCGCGTCCCCTCGAGGGACCGGCCGACGTACTCGTCGGACGAGGGGCTGTCATGACGCCGCGTTGCGATCAGACCGAAGCCTGGGGCGCGCTGCAGGGGCACTACGAGGCGCATGGCCGCGCCTTCGACCTGCGCGAGGCCTTCGCCCGCGATCCCGGCCGCTTCGACGCGATGGGGGTCGAGGCGCCCGAGCTCTTCGCCGACCTGTCGAAGAACCTGGTCGACACCGCGACCCTGCGCTTCCTGCTCGACCTGGCGCGCGAATGCGGCGTCGAGGCGCGCCGCGATGCGATGCTGCGCGGCGAGCCGATCAACACCACCGAAGGCCGCGCGGTGCTGCACACCGCGCTGCGCGCGCCGCGCGGCAAGGGCCTGTTCAGCAGCGAGGTCCACCACGTGCTGGACGCGATGTTCGCCTACGTCGAATCGGTGCGCGACACCGCGGCCAGCGGCATCCGGCACGTCGTCAACATCGGCATCGGCGGCAGCGACCTCGGGCCGCAGATGGTCGTGCCCGCACTCGACGCGTTCGCCCACCCCGGGCTGAAGATGCACTTCGTCTCCAACGTCGACGGCCACGACATCACGCCGGTGCTGCGCCAGCTCAAACCCGCCGAGACGCTGTTCATCATCGCCAGCAAGACCTTCACGACGCAGGAGACGATGGCCAACGCGCACGCCGCGAAGGCGTGGTTCGAGGCCAGCGGCGGGTCCGACACCGCGAAGCACTTCGTCGCGACGACGACGAACGTGGCTGCCGCCGCGCAGTTCGGCATCACGACGACCTTCGGCTTCTGGGACTGGGTCGGCGGACGCTACTCGCTGTGGTCGGCGATCGGGTTGCCGATCGCGCTGGCGATCGGCGCCGACAACTTCCGCGCGCTGCTGGCCGGCGCGCACGCGATGGACGAACACTTCGCGCACACGCCGGCCGAGAAGAACCTGCCGCTGCTGCTCGGGCTGATCGACGTCTGGTATCGCCATTTCCACCGCTTCACGAGCCGCTGCATGGCACCCTACCACCAGGGTCTGAAGCGATTGCCGGCGTATCTGCAGCAGCTCGAGATGGAGAGCAACGGCAAGCGCGTCGACCTGGACGGCAACCCGGTGCCGTTCGGAACCAGCCCGGTCGTCTGGGGCGAGCCGGGCACGAACGGCCAGCACGCCTACTTCCAGATGCTGCACCAGGGCACCGACGTGATCCCGGTCGAGTTCATCCTCGTGAAGCAGTCGACGCACAGCCTGGGCGGCCTGCAGGGCCCGCTGTTCGCGCAGCTCGACCGGCAGCACACGATGCTGCTCTCGAACGGGCTGGCGCAATCGCAGGCGCTGATGCTGGGCAAGACGACCGAGCAGGCGCTTGCCGAAAAAGCGCCGACCGCATCGAAGGCGCTGGATGCGCTGACGCTCGCGAAGCACCGCACCTTCCCCGGCAACCGGCCGAGCACGACGCTGCTGCTGGAGCAGCTGACGCCGCGCTCGCTCGGCGCGCTGATCGCACTGTACGAGCACCGCGTCTTCACCAGCGGCTCGCTGTGGGGCATCAACAGCTTCGACCAGTGGGGCGTCGAGCTCGGCAAGGCGCTCGCCGGCGACCTGCTGCCGCGGCTCGGTTCGGGCGACACGAGCGGGCTCGATGCATCGACCGCGGGGCTGATGAAGCGGCTGCGCGCTTGAAGAAGAACATCGTCTTCGACTTCGCCGGTGTCGTGTTCACCTGGCAGCCGCACGACTTCATGGCGCGGCTGCTGCCGCAGCGGGCGGCGACGCCGGAGGCGGCGCGTGCCTTCGTCGGCGAATTCTTCGAAAGTTTCGGCGGCGATTGGGGCGAATTCGATCGCGGCAGCATCGAGCCGGCGCCGCTCGCCGAGCGGATGGCGCGGCGCCTGGGCCTGTCGCTCGCCGACGCGCGGCGCGTGATCGACGCGGTGCCGCATGAACTCGTGCCGATCGACGGCACGGTCGCACTGCTGAAGCGGCTGCACGCGCGCGGCCATGCGCTGTTCTTCCTGTCGAACATGCCGGCGCCGTACGCCGATCACCTGGATGCGACGCACGACTTCATCGGCCTGTTCCGCCGCGGCATCTATTCGGCGCGCGTCGGCCTGATCAAGCCCGAGCCGGCGATCTTCGCGCATGCGCTCGAGCGCTTCGGCATCGCGGCGCGCGACACCGTCTTCATCGACGACATGGCCGCGAACGTCGAGGCCGCGCGCGCCGCCGGCTGGCAGGCGCTGCAGTTTCTCGATCCGACACAATGCGAGGCGGAGCTGGCGCGGCTGGGGGTGCTGTGAGCCGGGCCGGCCCGCACCCTTGCTCGCTCACCCAGGACGAAACTCGCACATGAACAACCCACGTCGATCGCTTCTCGCCGCCGGCGCGCTGGGCGCCGCGCTGCCCTTCCAGGCCCGGGCCGCCGTGCCGCGCGCCCACGCCGGCCTCGCGGTGCTGACCGTCTCCGGCGCGATCGGCAAGCACAACCGCGGCGCGCTCGACCCGGCGCTCGATCAACTGTTCGCGAAGCACAAGGCCGCGTTCGACTCGGCCTGGGCGTTCGACGCCGCGGCGCTTGCGCGGCTGCCGAGCGTCACGATCGAGCCGACGCTCGAATACGACGCGAAGCCGCACCGGCTGAGCGGGCCCTTGCTGAGCACGGTCGTGCAGGCGGCCGGCGCCGCTGCCGGCGGCTCGGTGCTGCTGGGTCTGCGCGCGCTCGACGGCTACACCGTGAACGTGAGCCTGGCCGATGCCGCTGCCTACCGGATGATCGTCGCGACGAGCATCGACGGCGCGCCGATGGGCATCGGCGGCCTGGGCCCGCAGTGGGCCGTCTACGACGCCGACCGCGTCGCCGCCTTCAAGGACAAGCCGCTGAAGGAGCGCTTCGGGCTGTGCCCCTGGGGGCTGTACTACATCGAGGTGAAGACGCTGTAGGAAGATCGCTGGAAGAGAAGGGCGCGCGCGTCAGGCCACCGCCAGCCCGCGCACGCCGCCCAGCGCCGCATCGATCGCCTGCTCGGCGATCTGCTGCTTCCAGGCGTCGGTGTCGATGTAGAACGCGTCGCGCGTGCCGCGCTTGATCTGCTCGAGCTGCGCCGGCGGGGCGTCCGGGTGGTTCTCGGCCCACTGGTCGGCGCGCAGCGCGTCCATCATCTGCATCACCGGCAAGGTGCCGTACTCGAGCGCGATGCCGGTGTACTCGGCCTGCGGGCACTCCTGGTACACGGACGACCACATCAGGCCCTGCAGCGGCGCGGAGCTGGAGCTGCCGTCGTAGATGCTGGTGATCTTGTCGCCCCACCAGGCGCGGGCGCGTTTCAGTGCGGCCTTGTCGTCGCGGCAAGCGAAGATGCGCTCGCCGACGCCACTCGGCCCGAGGCCGGTGTGCAGGTCGATCCAGCCCAGCCGGGCGCAGCGCGTCCCGTGGTCCTGCAGCACGTGGCGCAAGGTCGCGTTGCTCCAGGTCGGGTTGTGGCCGCCGAAGAAGATGCCTTCCGGGTGGCCGTACTGGCCGCCCGAGATCGCCTCCTGCAGCGCGGGCATCCCGTGCGTCGCGGCATAGTGCAGGATCGTCGCCTGCACCTCGTCCGACGGCGGCCAGCTCGCCGGCACCAGCGCCGAGGCGAGCTCGTCGTAGCCGGCGTTGCGCGGCAGCGGCCCGCTGAAATCGTGGAAGTTGCGGTTCAGGTCGACGTTCTCGTGCGTCGTGCGCCGCCACCACGAGAAGCCGTACGGATTCAGCGCGTGGATGAACAGCACCGCGACCCCGGCGCGCGCGGCGGCCTCGCGAAACTCCGCGTGCTGCAGCAGCAGCGTCTGCACGCCGGAGCCGCAAAAGCCCTCGACGCCGTGGCAGGCGCTGGTGATGATCAGCAGAGACTTCGCGTCGCGTGCGCCGTCGAGCACGACGTCCATCGCGAGCGGCTCGCCGTCGCGGCCCAGCATCGGGTGCTGGTGCGCATGCGGATCGAGCCCGCGGGCCTCGGCGGCGGCGAGAAACTTCGCCCGGGCTTCGGCGTAGCTTTGCGAGAAGTGCTGGGCGGCGTGGTTCATGCGTCTTTCATGCGTGATTCATCGATGCAGGCGCGCGATCAACGGGCGGTGTTCAGCCACTTCTCGGCCAGGTTGACCCACAGCGTGGCGCCGAGCGGGATCAGGTCGTCGTTGAAGTCGTAGCTCGGGTTGTGCAGCATGCACGGGCCCAGGCCGTGGCCGCCTTCGCGGTGGCTGCCGTCGCCGTTGCCGATCAGGAAGTAGCAGCCGGGCTTGGCCTGCAGGAAGAAGCTGAAGTCTTCGGCGCCCATCGTCGGCTCGAACTCCTGCACGTTCTCGGGCCCGACCAGCTCGCTCATCACCTGGCGCGCGAACGCGGTCTCGTCCGGGTGGTTGATGGTCGGCGGGTAGTTGCGCTTGAACTGGAACTCGCAGGTCGCGTTGAACGCGGCGCAGGTGTGCTCGGTGATCTCCTGCATGCGCTTTTCGATCAGGTCCAGCACCTCGTAGGTGAAGGTGCGCACGGTGCCCTGGATTTCGCAGCTGTCGGGCACGACGTTGGTGGCCTCGCCGGTGTGGATCATCGTCACCGAGATCACGCCGGCGTCGAGCGGCTTCTTGTTGCGCGAGACGATGGTCTGGAAGGCCTGCACCAGCTGGCACGCGACCGGCACCGGGTCGATGCCCAGGTGCGGCATCGCCGCGTGCGAGCCCTTGCCGTGGATCCTGATCTTGAATTCGTTGCTGCCGGCGAAGGCCGGGCCGTTCTTCAGCGCGAACTGTCCGACCGCCATGCCGGGCCAGTTGTGGGCACCGAACATCGCCTCCATCGGGAACTTCTCGAACAGCCCGTCCCTGATCATCTCGCGCGCGCCGCCGCCGCCTTCTTCGGCCGGCTGGAACACGAGGTACACGGTGCCGTCGTAGTTGCGGTGCTTGGACAGATGCTTCGCGGCGGCGAGCAGCATCGCGGTGTGGCCGTCGTGGCCGCACGCGTGCATCTTGCCCGGGTGCTTGCTCGCATGCGCGAAGGTGTTGTGCTCGGTCATCGGCAGCGCGTCGATGTCGGCGCGCAGGCCGACGGCGCGCTCGCTGGTGCCGTTCTTGAGGATCGCGACGACGCCGGTCTTGCCCAGGCCGCGGTGGATCGGGATGCCCCAGTCGGTCAGCTGCTTGGCGATCACGTCGGCTGTGCGCTCTTCCTGGAAGCAGAGTTCGGGGTGGGCGTGGATGTCGCGTCGAACGGCCGCGATCGCCGCGGCGTCGGCGAGAATGGATTCGATCATTCGCATGGGGATCTCCGAGCAGGCGTTTTTCGGGGGCGGAATGAGTTTACCCGTGGGCCAAGGATCGTGCTGCGGGTCGGGTTCGGCGGCTTCTGGAGCTCGACTTCAGCCGGTTCGCCCCCAGGGGTTGACGACCGAAACGCCGCAGCCCTTGAAATCATCGACGTTTCGGGTCGCGAGCCGGGCCCCGTTCTGACGGGCGATCGAGGCAATCTGTGCGTCGAACTGCGAGATCGGGCGGCCGGCGGCCCGGCGGGTGCTGACGATGTCGACATACGCCGACGCCGCCGCACAGTCGAACGGCAGGATCCGCCCCTTGAAGTCTTCATCGAACATCGCCTGGACTGCGCCTTCGAGCGCCGAGCGCCGCTTGCCCGCGGGCAGCAACCGCGCGCCCAGCATCATCTCGGCTTGCGTGACGGCGCTGACGAACAGGGTGTCCGCCGGCTGCGCCGCGAACCACTCGAGAACGCTCGGCGCCGGCATCGTGCGCAACAGTTCCGACAAGACGTTGGTATCGAGCAGCGTGCTCATCCGAGCCGTCAGGGCGTCTTGCGCTTGGCATTCGCTCGAGTGCGCGCCTGCCCGCCCGGCACGGAGGGAGTCCGCACCGGCTCACGGGCCTCGACGGGAAGCTGCACGTCGCCCAACGCGGCGAACCGGGCGTGAATGCGGGCACCCAGGTCATCCCGCGTCGGCGCGAGGGGCTCCTGGAGCGCCGCTCGGAGTATCTGACGGGCCTCTTCTTCCATCGACCGGTTGCGCGCAGCCGCACGCAAGCGCAGGCGAATCTTCAGGGGATCGTCCAGATTGCGAATGGTCAGCGTCGCCATGATGTCGGCCTCCGGCGCGTCATTGTAGTCATTGACAGCATTGCTATCAAATTCTCGGCGCGCCGGGGGCGGCGCCTAACGCCGGACCTTGCCGTCCCCGGTCAGCATCGACAGCTCGACGAAGCTCGACGCGACATGGCTGTGCGGCCCGAACTTGACGGCGAAGCCGCCGACGTCCAGGTTCTGGATCGTCTCCAGCCCGGCCACCAGCGTGTCGCGCGTCGGGTTGCGCCCGGCGCGCTTGAGCCCCTCGGCGAGCACCTTCGCGGCGAGATAGCCCTCCATGCTCGAGTAGTTCGGCTGGGCCCCGCCGCCGGCCTTGTGCACGGCATCCAGGTATTCGCGCGCGATCGGCGTCGTCATCGAGAACGGGAAGGGCACGACCTGGCTGACCACGATGCCGTTCGCGTCCTTGCCGAGCTCGTCGGCGAGCGCCTGCGTGCCGACGAACGAGACGTTGAAGAACTGCCCGCCGTAGCCCGCCTTGCGCGACGCGCGGATGAAGGCCGCGCACGACTTGTAGGCGCTGATCTGCACGACCGCCTCGGGCATCTTCGGCGCGATGTCCTTCACCGCCTGCGCGACGTCGACGGCGTTGCGCTCGACCGTGCCGAGCGCGACGGGCGCGAGCTTCTGGGCCTTCAGCGCGCGCGTCATGCCCTCCAGCCCGGCCTTGCCGTAGGCGTCGTTCTGATAGAACACCCCGATCCTTGTCAAGCCGAGCGAGGTCAGCTGCTTCACGATCAGCGCGGTCTCGTCGAAGTAGGACGCGCGCAGGTGGAACACCGTCTTGTGCAGCGGGTCGCGCAGCGCCTCGGCGCCGGTGACCGGCCCGAAGAAGGGCATCTTCGCGTCGACGACCAGCGGCAGCGCCGCCAGGCTGGTCGGCGTGCCGACATAGCCGAACAGGCCGAACACGTCGTCGCGGATGAATTTTTCGGTGTTGGCCTTGCAGCGGTCGGGCTCGTAGCCGTCGTCGGCGACGCGGAGCTCCACCGGCGTGCCATTGACACCGCCCTGGGCGTTCAGCGCGTTGAAGAAGATGCGCGCGCCGGCGTTCATCTGCAGCCCGAGCTCGCCGGCCGGCCCGGTCAGCGGCGCCGATTGGCCGAGCACGAGGGGGGTGTTGCCTTGCGCGAACGCCGGCAGGGCCAGGGTCGCGCCGGCGGCCGCGACCCGCCGGAGTGCATCACGACGGTGCATGGAGTGTCCTGGTGCTCTGATTCGGAGGGGCCAAGCATAGACGCTGACACGGCCCGTCTGGGGTCGTCAGTGTGTGCAATAGTGCTGGAATGGAACCCCCAAGCTCTCTTCGCTCGCGGCCCCCCGAGGGGGCGCCTCAGTGGCTTCGGGCGGCCGGGCGCCACTGAGATGACCACCACGATCGTCCGTGCCGCCTGCCCGCACGACTGCCCGGACACCTGCGCGATCCGCGTCACGGTCGAGGACGGCCGGGCCGTCAAGGTCCAGGGCGACCCCGACCACCCGCCCACGCACGGCGCGTTGTGCACCAAGGTCTCGCGCTACCCGGAGCGCACCTACCACGCCGAGCGCGTGCTGTGGCCGCTGAAGCGGGTCGGGCCCAAGGGCAGCGGCCGCTTCGAGCGCGTCGGCTGGGCCGAGGCCCTCGCCGACATCGCCGCACGTCTCGGCACGATCGCCGCGCGCGACCCGCAGGCGATCCTGCCGTACAGCTACGCCGGCACGATGGGGATGGTCCAGGGCGAAAGCATGGCCGGGCGCTTCTTCAACAAGCTCGGCGCCTCGCGGCTGGACCGCACGATCTGCTCCAGCGCCGGCGGCCATGCGCTGCAGGCGACCTACGGCGGCAAGATCGGCATGCACCTGGAGTTCTACGCCGAGAGCAAATTGATCCTGATCTGGGGCAGCAACTCGATCGCCTCGAACCTGCATTTCTGGACCTTCGCCCAGGCCGCCAAGCGCGCCGGCGCGAAGCTGATCTGCATCGACCCGCGCCGCACCGAAACCGCCGACAAGTGCCACCAGCACATCGCGCTGCTGCCGGGCACCGACGGCGCGCTCGCGCTCGGGCTGATGCACGAGCTGATCCGCAACGACTGGCTGGACCACGACTACATCGCCCTTCACACCGACGGCTGGCCGGCCTTGCGCGAGCGCGCGCTCGAGTGGCCGCCGGAGCGCGTCGCCGAGGTCTGCGGCATCGGTGCCGACGAGGTGCGCGGCCTGGCGCGCGACTACGGCACGACGCGCCCCGCGGCGATCCGCCTGAACTACGGCATGCAGCGCGTGCGCGGCGGCGGCAACGCGGCACGGCTGATCGCGATCCTGCCCTGCCTGGTCGGTGCCTGGCGCGACCGCGCCGGCGGCTTGCTGCTGTCGGCCTCCGGCTGGTTCGCGCCGGTGCGCAACGACGCCGCGCTCGAGCGCCCGGACCTGCGCGCCGGCCGGCGCTCGCGCGTGATCAACATGAGCACGATCGGCGACGACCTGCTGCGCGAGCCCGGCGAGCTCCTCGCCGACGGCCGCCGCTTCGGCCCGAGGATCGAGGCGCTGATCGTCTACAACAGCAACCCCGTCGCGGTCGCGCCCGAGTCGCCCAAGGTCGTGCGCGGGTTCCAGCGCGAAGACCTCTTCACCGTCGTGCTCGAGCACTTCATGACCGACACCGCCGACCACGCCGACTACGTGCTCCCGGCGACGACCCAGCTCGAGCACCTGGACGTGCACACCAGCTACGGCCACACCTATGTGATGTTCAACGCGCCGGCGATCGCGCCGCTCGGCGAATCCCGGCCGAACACGCAGATCTTTCGCGAGCTCGCCCGCGCGATGGGCTTCACCGAGCCCTGCTTCGACGACGACGACGAGACGCTCGCGCGCAGCGCGTTCAAGCCCGAGCGCGTCGACTTCGACGCGCTGCGAGAACGCGGCTGGTTCAAGCTGCCGATCGCCGACGCGCCGCTGGCAGAGGGCGGCTTCCCGACCGCGAGCGGCCGCTGCACGATCGCGTCGAGCGAGCACGGCGTGCCCGATTTCGTCCCGAACTACGAATCCGTCGCGAGCGCGCCCGAGCTCGCGGCGCGCTACCCGCTGGCGATGATCTCGCCGCCGGCGCGCAACTTTCTCAACTCCAGCTTCGTCAACGTCAAGAGCCTGCGTGACATCGAAGGCGAGCCGATCGTCGAGCTGCACGAGCTGGATGCCGCGCCGCGCGGCATCCAGGACGGCCGGATGGTGCGCCTCTTCAACGACCGCGGCAGCTACCTGTGCAAGGCGGTCGTGAGCCGGCGCGCGCGGCCCGGCGTCGTCAACGGCCTGGGGGTGTGGTGGCGCAAGCTCGGCGCCGGCGGCGCCAACGTCAACGAGCTGACGCACCAGCGCCTGACCGACCTCGGGCGGGCGCCGAGCTTCTACGATTGCCTCGTCGACGTCCAGCCCGCCGACGCGGCCGCCGCGTGACGCGCCGGCGGCCGACGGCGCGCCAGGCCGGCCTCGCGGCGGCCGTGCTGGCGCTGGCCGCGCTGCTGCTGTCGCTCTCCGGCTGCAGCACGCTCGGCTACTACGCGCAGGCGGCCGGCGGCCACCTCGCGATCGTGCGGGCCGCGAAGCCGGTGTCCGAGTGGCTGGCCGACCCGGAGGCGCCCGAGGCGCTGAAGGCGCGGCTGCGGCTGAGCCAGCAGATGCGCGACTTCGCGGTCACCGAGCTGCACGAGCCCGACAACGCGAGCTACCGCCGCTTTGCCGACCTGGACCGGCGCAGCGTGATCTGGAACGTCGTCGCCGCGCCCGAGCTGAGCCTGAAGCTGAAGACCTGGTGCTTCGTCGTCGTCGGCTGCGTCGGCTACCGCGGCTACTACGCCGAGGCCGATGCGAAGGCGTTCGCCGAGACCTTGCGGGCGCAGCAGCTGGAGCTCAGCGTCTACGGCGTGCCGGCTTATTCGACATTGGGGAAGCTGCCGGCCTGGGACGCCTTCGCGGACCCGCTGCTGAACACCTTCATCAACTACCCGGAAGGCGACCTGGCGCGCCTGATCTTCCACGAACTCGCGCACCAGATCGCGTTCGCGCCCGGCGACACCGTCTTCAACGAATCCTTCGCAACCTCGGTCGAGCGCATCGGCGGCGACCGCTGGCTCGCGCAGCACGGCAGCCCGCAGGCGCGTGCCGCGCTGGCCGAGAGCGACGCGCGGCGCCAGGACTTCCGGGACCTGACGACGCGTTACCGCGACCTGCTGAACGCGCTCTACGACGGCCCCGGCAGCGACGACGACAAGCGCGCCGGCAAGGCGCGCCTGATGCAGGCGTTGCGCGCCGACTACGACACCCTGAAGCGCGAGCGCTGGGGCGGGTATGCGGGCTATGACAATTGGTTCGCCCATGCCAACAATGCGTCATTCGGCGTGCTCGCCGCCTACACCCAGCTGGTGCCCAATTTCGAGCGCCTGTTCGAGCGCGAGGGCTCGGATTTCGAGCGTTTCTACGCGGCCGTCAAACACCTGGCCGCGCTGCCGCAAGACGAACGGCGGGCACAGCTTCCATGATTCGATTTCCCTGAGCGAGGACTCTTTCGTCATGCCCGACATCCACATCCAGCGTGCCCACACGCTCGGCCTGCCCAAGGCCCGCAAGCTCGCGCGCAAGTGGGCCGAGCAAGCCCAGGACAAGTTCGCGCTGGAATGCAAGATCGTCGAGGGCGCGACCGAAGACACGGTCGAATTCACGCGCCCCGGGGTCGATGGCAGCCTGCGCGTCGCGGCCGACCAGATCACGGTCGACGCGAAGCTCGGCTTCTTGCTCGCGGCGTTCAGCAAGCAGATCGAAGGCCAGATCGCCGAGAACATCGACGCGCTGCTGAGCCCCGACAGGCCGGCGCCGAGGACGTAAGGCCCGCCAGTCCACAGGTTGGGGGACGACAGCGGCGCGGGCCTTGCCTAGAGTCGCCGGCCGACGGGAGCGGATTCCCACCGTGTTCCCGGCCCAACCGAGGACTTTGACGATGGTCGACTTTGTCAGCAGCACCGAACTGGGCGGCATCACCAACCTGGCCCTCGCGGCGACCGTGAAGGACGGCTTCGTCGACGGGCTGGACACCTGCACCTACGTGAAACGGCTGGACGCGGTGCTGAACACGCTCGGCGCGCTCGCGCGGGCCTCGCGCGAGGCGGCGGCCACGCCCGGCGCCCCGGACGCCGATTTCGTCGGCCAGCGGCGCATCGTGCACGCGTTCCGCTTCGTGATCATGCCGCCCGAGGACGTCCCGCCCGGCGTCGCGCCGGGGCGCTACCGGCTGATCCTGAACGTCAGCTTCGACGGCGGCTGGGAGCCGTACATGCGCGTGATCTGGCGCGACCTCGGCACGATGCTCGACCTGATGTTTTGCAACTGCGTCGGCTACCCGCTCGCGCATTCGTGCCGCTTCGAGGCGTACGTTGCGTGGGTGCGCGCGCACGAGCTGCCGGGCGGCTTCTTCTATGTCGACGGCAGCGGCAGCGTCGCCGACCGGCGCTTTCTGGAGCAGCGCTACGCGGCCGAGGTGCGGGACGCGATCGTGCCGAAGCCGGCGGCCTCGCCCGCGCCGTCGCCGGCGGATCAGGCGCTCGCGGCGCTGCGGCCGATGAGCGCGTTCTTCGCGCTCGCGCCGATCTTCCCGGCCAACGCGGCGCGCGACACGGACGTGCTGCTGCGCTCGACCTGCGACATCCTGCACCGCGTCAAACCGAAAGACTTGGACCAGCTGCTGCCGGACGACGCGAAGACGCGCAATGCCGCGATGCTCGCCTGGTATCAGCCACCGTCGCCCGACCAGGACCCGCAGACCGGCGGCTTGGCCAACGTCGCGAGAAGCGACGTCCAGGGCGGCATCCTGGAGTCGTATGCCGGCGTCCGGTGGGGCAGCCTGATCCTGCTGCGCATCAACGACCCGGCCCGCGCTGCGCAGGCGCTGGCCGGCTGGCCGGTCACGAGCGCGGCCGATCCGGCCAGCGACACCGCGATCTACCGCAACGTCGCGCTGACCTTTGCCGGCCTGTGCGCGCTGAACGTGCCGGCAGACGAGCTCGCGAAGCTGCCGCAGGAGTTCGTCGACGGCATGGCCGCGCGCGCCGGCGTGCTCGGCGACGTGCGCGGCAACCACCCCGACCACTGGCGCCTGCCCGAGCGCTACGGGCCGGCCGATGCGCCACGGCCCGCGGCGGGCCTGCCGCCGGTCGACCTCGCGACGGTGCACGTCGTCGTCCAGCTGCGCGGCGCCGCCGCCGGCGATTGGCCGGTCGAGCTCGCGCCGCTGCTGGAGAACGGGCTGGAAGTGCTCTCGGTCCAGCCGATGCGGCGCACCCCGGCGTCCGCGGCCTCGACGAACTCGCGCGAGCACTTCGGCTTCATCGACGGCTTCAGCCAGCCCGCCGTCGGCGCGAAGAACGAGGCGCTGGCCTGGGACGACGCGGTGCCGGCCGGCGAGATCCTGCTCGGCCACGCGAACGAGCGCGGCGACGGCCGCGTGCCGGGCACGCCCGATGCGTTGCTCGACAACGGCAGCTTCCTGGTCGTGCGCAAGCTGAGCCAGCGCGTCGAGGTGCTGAACCGCGTCGTCGACCAGGTCGCCGGCGCGAGCGACACGGCCGACGTGCTGAGCCGCATGATGGGCCGGCATCCGCACGGCGAGCCGCTCGTCGATCCGCAGCCGGCGCCCGAGACGCCGAACAGCTTCAACTTCGACGCCGACCCGCTCGGCGCCGTCTGCCCGGTGCAGGCCCACATCCGCCGCGCGAACCCGCGCAGCGCGGCGCTCGCGCCGACGCCGCGCATCATGCGGCGCGGCATGTCCTACGGGCCACGCTTTGAAGAGGCGCCGAACGAGCCGCGCGGCCTCGTCTTCATGGCCTACGGCGCGAGCATCGCCGAGCAGTTCGAGAAGATCCAGCGCTGGATCTCGGGCAGCACGCCGGCCGGCGGCTACTCGGCCGACGGCGACGCCTTCGTCGGCGTGCCCGACCCGGCGCGCCCGCGCCCGTTTACCTTCATCAAGGACGGCAAGCCGGTCGTCGTCGACCTCGGCCACGACCCGTTCGTCGTGCTCGAGTGGGGCCTGTACCTGTTCGCGCCGGCGATCGGCGCGCTGAAGCGGCTCGCGCAGCTGGCGCTCGAGGCGGCCCGGCCGCAGCCGCTGCCGGCGGACCCGCCGACCGACTCGTTCGACGGCTGGCAGCGCGTGCTCGAAGACGGCGCGACCCGCAGCGCCGCCTGGGCCAGCGTGCGCACGCGGCATGGCGGCGTGCTGCGCACCGACTACGGCGTGCTGGTCGGCGATCCGGCGCTGGTGCGCCAGGTCTTCGCGGACCAAGAGAACTACTCGGTGCGCGGCTATGGCCGGCGCATGAGCGAGAGCCTGGGCCTGGGCTACCTCGGCCAGGACAGCGACGCCGGCCACGACGCGCCGGCCGCGGGCTCGAACCAGGCGCTCGCGAGCGTCGACGAAGCCTCGGCCTACCAACTCGCGAGCGGCTTCGCGGCCGACGCGATCGGCGCGGCGCTGGCCGCCGCGCAGGCGCAGACCGGCGTGCGCCAGGCGACGATCGATCTCGGCACGCTGGGCGAGTCCGTGCTCGCGAAGCTGTGCAAGGAGTGGTTCGGTTTTCCCGATGGCCGGTTCATGGTCGAGGCCCCGGTCGAGCCGCCGCCGACGGTCTCGCGCTGCCCGGCGCATTTGCTCGCCGCGTCGCGCTTCATCTTCACGCCGCGGCCGTCGGAGATGGTCCGGCAAGTCGGCAGCGTGCTGGGCCAGCGCGTGCACGCCGCGATCGATGCGGGGCTGAAGGCCGCCGTGCCGCTCGGCCCGATCGCGCTGCAGATCCAGCAGGCCGTCGCCGGCCTGCCGGGCGGCCCGCAGGACGACCTGGCGGTGCGCACGATCGGCGGCGCGATGCTCGGCTTCGCCCCGACCACCTACGGCAACCTGCGCAACGTCGCGAGCGCGTGGCTGCGCCCGGGCGTGCTGAGCGATTTTCAAACCACGCTGCTCGACCGGCGCCGCGCCGCGGGCGCCGGCGACGAGCCGTTCGGCTACGCGCTCGCGAACCAGGTGCTGCGCACCGGCATGCTCGGCGCGATGCTGCAGGCGCCGGTGCCCGACATGCTGTGGCGAATCGCCAAGCGCGACCACACGCTCGGGCCGCTCGCGATCCGCGAAGGCGAGCACCTGATTGTCGGCATCATTTCGGCCTCGCAAGTCGTGAAGGATCCGCACTCGGCCGAGCACTACGTGAACTTCGGCGGCAACTACGCCACCGGCGAGGCGCTGCACGCCTGCCCGGGCTATGCGATGGCGATGGGCACCTTGCTCGGCGTGTTCGGCGCCGTGCTCGGCGCCGGCGCACTGCGGCCGGCCGGCGGCATGGGGTTGACGATCACAGCCTGAACGCGTCGCGCAGCCGGGCCGCGCGCTCGAGGTGCCAGGGCATCTCCATCGCGTCGAAGGCCGTGCAGGCGTCGGCCAGCAGCGCGGCCGCCTTCGCGCGGTCGCCGCCGTGCTGCTCGAGCTCGATCGCGGCCGCGCACCACTGCGTCGTGGCGAGTTCGTGGCGCGATTCACGCGCCTGCGCGACGCGGGTCGCGAGCGCGAGGTAGCGCTGCGCCGACCTGTGCTCACCCTCGCTCGAGGCCGCGCGCGCGAGCGCGCGGTAGGTCATCGCGGCGCCGATGCGGTCGAGCTGGCGCGAGCGCATCAGCGCGCGCGCGGCGTGGTGGCGTGCTTCGGGGAGGCGACCGCTCGTCACCAGCGCGTCGGCCAGCCAGCCGAAATTGAGCGAGCGGAACAGGCCGGTGCGGCGCGGCTCCAGCCAGGAGGTCGCACTGGCGAGGGCCTGCAGGCTTTGCGCCCGGCCGTCGAGCATCCACTGCGCGTAGGCGCCTGCCGCGTGGCTCATCGAGAACGAGAACAGGCTGCGCACGCGCTCGGCGATGCGGCTGGCGTGCCGCGCGGATTCGATCGCGTCCTCCCAGCGCCCCTGCCAGAGCAGCACCGCAGCGCGCAGCCCGGTGATCGAGGCCTCGACCTCGTGGTGCGTGCCGGTGATGCCCTCGAGCGCCTCCTCGAAGCAGGCGTGCGCCTCGCGAAAGCGGCCCTGGTCGCCGAGCACGGCCGCCTTGGTCGCGACCGAATACGCGAAGCCGACGGCCGGCTTGGTGCCGCTCAGGAAGCGGCGCTTGATCGCGATCGCCTCGTCCAGCAGGATCAGCGCCGCCGGGTACTGCGACGCGGCCTGGCGCACCTGGCCGAGCGTCGCGCGGATCTGCACCCGCAGCGGCTCGTCGCTGACCTGCGCGACGGCGGCCAGCGCGCGTTCGCAGTGCACCACCGCCTCGTGGGTCTGGCCGACCGCGTAGTTGATGTAGCCGAGCCAGTACTCGGTGCGCGCGATCGCGTGCAGGTCGCCGCTTTCGCGCGCGATCGCGACGGCGCGGCCGAACACGCCGAGCTCCTCGCGCGAGGCGTCGAACACGCAGCTCAGGCCCAGGCGCTGGGCGATCGAGGTCCATCGCCGGTAGACCTCGGGGCCGGGCGGGAGTTGATCCAGCGCGGCGAGCGCGGCGCGGTACTGCGCCTTCGCGCGATCGAGTGCCGACGCGGCGACCGCCTTGTCGCCCGACAGCTCGGCGTAGCGCGCGGCCTCGTTCCAGTGCCCGGCCGCGCCGAAGTGGTAGGCGAGCGCCTCATAGGCCTGCTCGGGCGATTCGCGCGTGCTGTGCTCGAGCAGCGCCTGTGCGATGCGCAGGTGCAGCTGCTCGCGCGCGTGCAGGCCGACGGTCTGGTAGACGACGTCGCGCGTGATGCCGTGCTTGAAGCGCAGCATGCCGGCGCGTTCGCCGGAGAAGACGAAATCGTGTTCGGCCAGGCCGCGCATCAGCGCGTGGCCCTCGGCGACGCCGGTGATGCTTTCGAGCAGCCACGCCGGCAGGTCGTTGCCGATCACCGCGGCGACGCGAACCAGCTCGGCCTGCGCCGGCGGCAGGCGCGCGACGCGCGATTCGACCAGCGCGTTGAGCCAGCCCGCGGCCTCGAACATGCGGCCGACGCGCAGCGGCGATTCGGGGTGCGCGGCCGAGTGGCAGAGCTCCTCGAGGTAGAGCGGGTTGCCGCCGGCGTAGCGGCGGATCTCGGCGCCGATGAACGGATCGATCCCGGGCGCCAGGTGCAGCACCGCGGCGACGGCCTCGGGCTCGTTCAGCGGTGCAAGCTCGAGGATGTCGGCGCCGCTCATGCTCGCGTCGCCGGCGCTGAAGCCGCGCGTGGCCATCAGCACGAAGATCGGCAGGCGGCGCGATCGGATCGCGTTCAGGACCTGGTTCGAGGCATCGTCGGCCCATTGCCAGTCGTCCAGGAACAGCAGCAGCGGCTGCCGGGCGGAGAGGGCGGCGAACAGCTCCGCGAGCGCCGCGACGGTCGTGTCGGCGGCGCCGGCGCGGCGCGCTTCGGTGGCGCCGATCGAGAGGGCCCGCAGCAGCTCGGGCCGCAGCGCGAGCAGGGCCGGATCGATCTGCGTCAGCACGCGGTCCACGCTGGCCGCGGCATCGGCGGCCGGCAGGTCGTGGCGCAGTCCGAAGACCTCGGCGAGGATCTGCAGGAACGGGTGCAGCGGCTCGGCGCCGAGGTAGCCCTCGCAGCAGCCGCGCAGGACGTGGCAGCGGCGCTCGGCGGCGCGGCGCAGGAACTCCTCGACCAGCCGCGTCTTGCCGAGGCCGGCGCCGGCCGAGACGGCGACCAGGCGCGGTGCGCCGCCGACCGCGTCGCCGAGCTGGCGGTCGAGGGCCGCGAGCTCGTGCGTGCGGCCGACGAAGGGCGCCAGACCCTGGCGCGAGCGCGCCTCGAAGCGCGTCGCGACGTTCGCGCGCGCCTCGATCGTGACGCACGCGACCGAGCCGTCGCGGCCCTTCAGCGCGAGCATGCGGCGCGCGCTGGTGCGGAAGAACCGGCCGTGCGGCCCGAGCGTGTCCTCGCTGACGAGGATCTGGTCGCGCTCGGCCAGCGCCGACAGGCGCGCCGCGATGTTGGGCGCGCGCCCGGTCAGGTCGAAGCGGCCGCGCACCAGGTCGCCGGCGTCCAGCAGCACCAGCCCGGCGTGGATGCCGGTGTGCAGCGCGAGCGGCGGATGCTGCGGCAGCGGGCGCGGCAGGCGCAGCGCGCGCACCGCCTCGTGCAGCTCGAGCGCGGCGTCGGCGGCGCGCCGGCCGTCGTCCTCGCGCGCGTCGGGGTGGCCGAAGATCGCGAGCACGCCGTCGCCCTGGATGCGCACGATCAGCCCGCCGTGCTTCGGGATCACGCGGCGGCAGGCGCCGCGCAACGCGTCGAGCAGCGCGGCGTAGTGCTCGGCCTCCATCGCCTCGCCGATCGCGGTCGAGTCGCAGAGGTCGGAGAAGAACAGCGTCAGGTAGCGGCGCGCCGCCGGCTGCACACCACCGGAGGGCGCCGAAGAGGTCTCGCTGCCGTCGTTGTTCACCATCGCACTGTGCGCGAGATGAAAATTGCTTGCAACCCGCCAAGCCCGGGGTGGATCATGCTAGACAAAACATCCCGAGCGGTATGGCGCCCCGGATGCCCGATGGCTAGTCCTCAAGCTGGGCTTTCGCCATTTCGACGTCGAGCTTCTCCGTGGCGTCCTGCGGTTCGCACAGCGCGGCCTGTTCGTAGAGCCGGGTCGCCTCCTTGATGCGGCCCTCGCCCTCGAGCATCACGAGGCCGTTCGCGTACTCGACCATCGCGATCGCCGAGTCCGGATTCAGCTTCAGCGCGGTGCGGAACATCGCGAGGCCGGCGTCCTTGCTGGCGCCCTGGGTGCGCCCGAGCAGCGAGCCGACCTTGTCGATCACCTCGGCATGGAAGGCGCCGAGCGCGACGTGGGCGTCGGCATGCCGGGGCGCGAGCTTGATGGCCGTCTCCAGCGCGACCTTGATCTTGCTGCCCAGGCCTTGCGCCAGCGCCTTCGCGATGCTGATGCTCTGGCTGTAGCGGCCGAGCGCGTAGGCCATCAGGTAGTGGGCGTTGGCGTTCTTCGAGTCGGCCGCGATCTGGCCCTCGGCGCGCTCGGCGACCTCCATGAACAGCGCCAGGCGCGCCTTTTCGCTCGTCTCAAGGTAGTTCGCATAGACCGCCTGGGCCTTGTTCGCGACCGTGACGCCTGCGCGCGCACCGTTTTCGGCGGCCGCCAGCCCGGCCGCGACGGCCGGTTCGAACTGGCCGGCGTGGAACAGCGCCCAGGCCACCAGCACCTGCGGGTCGGCCGGCAACGGCTCGGCGTCGCCGGCGTGCAAGCGGGCCCAGTGCGGCGGCAGCGACGCCGCGTCGAAGGTGAACGCAGCGGCGTCGTAGGCAAAGGCGGTCCAGCGGGACATGGCGTCGATGATGCATCAATTTCGGGCGCATTTCCTCGCATTGGCACCACGCCAGCGCATCGCGCGGTCCCTGCCTACAATCGCGGCCTCCATGCCCAGCACTCCCGCGATTTCATTCCAGCACGTCGGCAAGACGTACCGCAGCGCCCGTGGCGCCGTCAAGGCGCTCGACGACGTGAGCTTCGACATCCAACCGGGCGAGTTCTTCGGCCTGCTCGGCCCCAACGGCGCCGGCAAGACGACGCTGATCAGCATCCTCGCCGGCCTCGCGCAGGCGAGCAGCGGCAAGGTGCTGGTGCACGGCCACGACGTCGTCGGCGACTACGCGCAAGCGCGCCGCAGCCTCGGGGTCGTGCCGCAGGAGCTGGTGTTCGACCCGTTCTTCAGCGTGCGCGAGGCTTTACGGCTGCAGGGGGGCTACTTCGGCGTGCGCAACGATCCGAAGGCCAACGACGCCTGGATCGACGAGCTGCTCGCGAACCTGGGCTTGTCCGACAAGGCCGACGCGAACATGCGCCAGCTCTCGGGCGGCATGAAGCGCCGCGTGCTGGTCGCGCAGGCGCTGGTGCACCGGCCGCCGGTGATCGTGCTCGACGAGCCGACCGCGGGGGTCGACGTCGAGCTGCGCCAGACGCTGTGGCAGTTCGTCGCGCGGCTGAACAAGGAAGGCCACACGGTGCTGCTGACGACGCACTACCTCGAAGAGGCCGAGGCGCTGTGCCACCGCATCGCGATGCTGAAGCAGGGCAAGGTCGTGGCGCTCGACCGCACCTCGGCGCTGCTGGCCGGCACCGCGAGCACGATGCTGCGCTTCAAGATGGACACGCCGCTGCCGCCCTCGCTCGCGGCGCAATCGCGCGTCACCGGGCGGATCGTGCAGATCACCGCGCACGACGCGCACGAGGTCGAGACGATCCTCGGCGTGCTGCGCAATGCCGGCTGCACGCCCGAAGACCTCGAGATCGGCCGTGCGGATCTGGAGGATGTGTTTCTCGAGATCATGCAAGGGGTGCCCGCATGAACGCCGCGCTGGCGGGCTCCAAAGCGCTTTTGTACAAGGAAGTGCTGCGCTTCTGGAAGGTCAGTTTTCAAACGGTTGCGGCGCCTGTCTTGACGGCGATCCTCTATCTGCTGATCTTCGGCCATGTGCTGGAGGACCATGTGAAAGTCTTCGGCACGGTCGGCTACACCAGCTTCCTGATCCCGGGGCTGGTGATGATGAGCGTGCTGCAGAACGCGTTCGCGAACAGCAGTTCGTCGCTGATCCAGAGCAAGATCACCGGCAACCTGGTGTTCGTGCTGGTCACGCCGCTGTCGCACTGGGCCTGGTTCGTGGCCTATGTCGGCGCGGCGATCGTGCGCGGCATCGCGGTCGGCTTCGGCGTGTTCATCGTCACCGTCTGGTTCGCGCCGTTCCAGATCGCCAACCCGCTGTGGGTGATCGTGTTCGTGCTGCTGGGCGCCGCGATGATGGGCGCGCTCGGCCTGGTGGCCGGGTTGTGGGCCGAGAAGTTCGACCAGATCGCGGCGTTCCAGAACTTCGTCATCATGCCGATGACGTTTCTCTCCGGCGTTTTCTACTCGGTCGGCTCACTGCCGGGGTTCTGGAAGATCGTCAGCCACCTGAACCCGTTCTTCTACATGATCGACGGGTTTCGGCACGGCTTCTTCGGCGTCAGCGATGTCGCGCCGTGGATCAGTCTGGCCATCGTCGGCACGAGCCTGGTGGTGGTCTGCGCGCTGTGCCTGCACCTGCTGAAGATCGGCTACAAGATCCGGCACTAGCCGCGCACGGCGTCAGCGCCGCAGCCGCGCGATCAACTCCGTGCAATCGGGCTGGCCCTGCAGGTCGCGGGCGAGGCGCAAGGCCGCCGCGGCGCCTGCGTCGCCGAGTGCCGCGCGCGCGCAATCGGTGAATTTCGCGTCGAGCTCGGACGCCGACAGCGGCGTCTGCGGCGACCCCGGGGTCGTGTGCACGCGCATCGCGAAGCGACCGCGCGCGGTCTCGATCACGACGTCGTTGTAGCCCACCGTCGCGGACCAGCGTTTCGTGTCTTCGATCGGATGAACGCGCACGCGCGCCATCAGCGCCTGCACGTCGGGCCGCTCGAGCGCGGCGTCGGTGAAACTCGCGAGCGTGACGTCGCCGTCGGTGACCGCGGCGGCGGCCGTGTACTCGATGCTGAACTTGCCGGCCAGGCCGGTGCGGGGCACCGCCTTGACCAGGCCCGCATCGGTGCCCGGCGGAAAGCCGATCGCGATCCCGAGCACCTCGTCCGCGCCGATGCGCTCGCGCTGCATCAGCTGCAGCAGGCCGCTGATGGGCCGGTGGCTGCAGTAGCAACAGGGCCAGCGCTTCACGAACACGCCGGGGTCTTCGACCTCCCACGGCGCGCCGAGCCGATCGAGCTGCGGCGCCAACGGCTCGCCGTCGTCGCCGCGGTAGGTCGCGATCGCGCTGCGCGGCCCGTCGAAGATCGCCGGATGCGCGGTGAATCCGGCGCGCGCCAGCAGCACCGCCTGGACGGCGTTGCGCGCCGCGTGTCCGGCGTGAAAGGGCTTGGTCATGGTGCCGAAGTTGACCGTCAGGCCCGCGCTCTGCGAGGCAGCGATCGCCCAGGCGGTCGCGAGGCGTTCCGCGCTCAGCCCGAGCAGGCGTGCGGCGGCCGCGGTGGCGCCGTAGACGGCGACGGTCGAGGTCGGATGCCAGCCGCGCACGTAGTGGCCGGAGCCCATCGTCACGCCGAGCTTGCCGGCCACCTCGACGCCCAGCACGTAGGCCGCGACCGCCTCGAGCCCGCTCGCGCCGCAGGCCTCGGCGACCGCCAGCACGGTCGGTACCAGCGTCGTGCTCGGGTGGCCGCGCAAGGTCGGCATGTTGTCGTCGAAGTCGAGCGCGTGTGAGGCGATCGCGTTGACGAACGCGGCATCCGCCATCGCGACGCGGCGGGTGTCGCCCCGCGTGTCGCCCCACACGCTGGCGACCAGGCCCGCGCCGCACGCGTCGGGCACCGAGTCGCGCGCGATCCGCACGACCGGCTCCTCAAAGGCCGCGAGCGCGCAGCCGAGCGTGTCGACCAGCGCCGCC
Organism: Burkholderiaceae bacterium; assembly: GCA_036500445.1. Classification (GTDB taxonomy): domain Bacteria; phylum Pseudomonadota; class Gammaproteobacteria; order Burkholderiales; family Burkholderiaceae_C; genus LMDS01. The sequence continues at coordinate 31,934 of DASYCA010000282.1, forward strand.
TGCGCGAGCGTGCACAGCGCAGCGCCCAGGCTCGCCGAGGGCGTGTCGATCACGAACGCCGCGAGGCGGCTCGTCAAGGTCGGCGAAGTGGGCGTCATGGCTCAGGCCTTCGCAATGGATGCGAGCCGGAACTTCGGGATCGTGATCTCCGGCGTGACCGGATCGAACACGACCTCGAGCCGGTCGCCGACCTTCACCTCGTCGTTGCGGCAGCCGACGACGTTGCTGTACATGCGCGGCCCTTCGTCGAGCTGGACCAGCGCGACGTTGTACGGCAGGTCGGCCGCGAACGCCTTGTTGTAGAGCTGGTGGTAGACGATGTAGGCGAAGACGCTGCCGCGCCCCGAGAGATCGGCCCAGTCGAAGTCGTACGACAGGCACTGCGGGCAGACATGGCTGATCGGAAAGCGGATGTGCCGGCATTCGCCGCAGCGCTGCATGCACAGCCGGGCGGCGCGTGCGCCGTCCCAGAACGGGCGGTTCTCGTCGTTCAGCTTCGGCAGCGGTTTCAAGTAGGCGGGGGAAGGGGTCGCATCCATCGGGTCAGGCCTTCTGCAGGATCGTCGCGTTGGCATTGTTCAGCGGCCGGCCGCGGCCGGTCACGAGGCAGAGTTCGGCGCCGGGCACCTGGCGTTCGCCGCCCTGGCCGCGCAGCTGGCGCACGCCTTCGACGAGGTGCAGCCAGCCTTCCATGTAGGAGTCCGAGAGGTTGCCGCCGGCGGTGTTGACCGGCAGCGCGCCGCCCAGCTGGATGCGGCCGCCCTCGACGAAGGCGCCCCCTTCGCCGGGCTTGCAGAAGCCCGCATGCTCCAGCCACAGCAGCACGCTGATCGTGAAGTTGTCGTAGAGCTGGGCGACGTCGATGTCGCCGGGCCCGACGCCGGCCATCCGGTAGGCGTCGTGGACCGCGTCCTTCTGGTGCGGCGCGTACCACCAGTCTTCGCGCTCCATGTTCTGCGTCGTGTAGCCCTGGCCGATGCCGCGGATCAGCACGCCGGGCTGGCGCAGGTCGCGCGCGCGTTCGGCCGACGTCACGATCACGCAGACGCCGCCGTCGGAGATCAGGCAGCAGTCGAGCAGGCGCAGCGGTTCGACGACCCAGCGCGCGTTCTGGTGGTCCTCGATCGTGATCGGCTTGCGCATCGTCGCTTCCGGGTTCAGCGACGCGTGGCGGCGGCACGCCACCGCGACCTCGGCGAGCTGGCGGCTGGTCGTGCCGTACAGCGCCATGTGGCGCGACGCGGTGATCGCGCTGTTGGCCGCGGCCGCCATGTAGCCCCAGATGTCCCAGGAATCGCCCCAGCCGGAGACGCGG
>DASYCA010000283.1:0-7549 GCA_036500445.1 Burkholderiaceae bacterium
ATCGAGGCACTCAAGGCCAACAAGCCCACGCTCGAGGCCGAACAACGCCAGGGCCGCGCGCTGCTGTGGGACAAGCACATCGACCGCGATGCCCAGGCCGACTACAACGACGCCCGCGTCCCGCAGCAGCCCTACGTCTACGGCACCGACTGAGCGACACAACGCGCGATCGATCGTGAGGGATGACGTGATGGCACCGGCGGTGCCGGAACTCTCAATGGCCTCCGGCTCCGACGCCGGCCCGGTCGACAACGTGGGGGGTTCGTCGAGCCCCGTCGTCGTCGACAACGTGGCAGTGGCCCGCCTCTACGGCGAGCCGCTGTTCGCGATGCCGACCGACCTGTACATCCCGCCGGATGCGCTGGAGGTCTTCCTCGAAGCCTTCGAGGGCCCGCTGGACCTGCTGCTCTACCTGATCAGGCGCCAGAATTTCAACATCCTCGACATCCCGATGGCGAGCGTGACGCGCCAGTACCTGGCCTACGTCGAGCAGATCCGCAAGACCAACCTGGAGCTCGCGAGCGAGTACCTCCTGATGGCGGCGATGCTGATCGAGATCAAGTCGCGCATGCTGTTGCCGCCGAAGAAGTCGGCCGAAGGCGAAGAACCCGAGGACCCGCGCGCCGAGCTGGTGCGCCGGCTGATCGAGTATGAGCAGATGAAGCTCGCGGCCGCCCGCATCGACCAGCTGCCGCTGATCGGGCGCGATTTCCTGCGCGCCCAGGTCGTGATCGAGCAATCGCTCGCGCCGCGCTTCCCCGAGGTCGAGGTCGACGAGCTGCGCGCCGCGTGGGCCGACATCCTGAAACGCGCGAAGCTGAACCAGCACCACCACATCACGCGCGAGCAGCTGAGCGTGCGCGAGCACATGAGCATCGTGCTGCGCACGCTGCAAGGCCGGCGCTTCGCGCTGTTCGAGGACCTGTTCGACGTGACCCGCGGCGCGCAGGTGCTGGTCGTGACCTTCATCGCGATGCTCGAGCTCGCGCGCGAGCACCTGCTCGAGGTCACGCAGGCCGAGGCCTTCGCGCCGATCTACGTGCGGCTGGCCTACTCGCCGGCGTGACGGCGAGCCGCCCGATCCGCGTCAAACGGCGCCGAAGCGCAGCCGCACCAGCGACATCCCGAGCGCGAAGATGAACGCGTAGGCGAAACGGTCGAGCAGAACAGTCGGCTGCTCGCGCCGGCGCCGCCAGCGGCCGAGCCAGGCCATCGCGGCGCCCGACAGGATCGGCGTCACGACCGCGTTGGCGATCCGGCCGGCCTGCGAGGCGATGAACAGGTGCGGGAACGCCCACAGGCTCAGGCCCCCGGCGATCGCGCCGAACAGCGCGTAGCCGGTGCGAACAGCAGTTCGAACAGGAACTCCATCCGCGCTCAGTCGGGAATCAGGCGACGCCCAAGAGTGACCACGTCGTCCTGCGCATAGCCGAGACGCGCATAGAACGCGATCACCGCGGCGTTGCTGGTGCGGATCTGCAGGTTGATCTTGGGGCAGCCGCGCTCGGCCAGCGCCCGCTCGGCCTCGGCCATCAGGCGCCGGCCCAGGCCGAGCCGTCGGTGACTCTCGGCGACCGCGAGATAGTTGACCCAGCCGCGGTGCCCGTCGTAGCCGACCATCGCGGTCGCCACCAGCAGCGCGCCGTCATCGACGACGAAGAACAGCTCCGGTTGAACCGTGAGCTTGCGCGCGATGTCGCGCTTCGGGTCGTTCCAGGGCCGGGTCAGCCCGCAGGCCTGCCAGAGCGCGATCACCGCGGGCTCGTCGCCGGCGCGGTAGGCGCGCAGGGTCAGAGCGTCGAGTTGCGCCACGCCGAGAGGCCGCCCGGCGTGGACATCTGGCTCACCGCCAGCACCGCCTGGGTGCGCGAGCTGACGCCGAGCGCGCGCAGCACCGCGGCGACGTGGTCCTTCACGGTCTCGACCGACAGGTTCAGTTCGCGTGCGATCATCTTGTTCGGCAGGCCCTTCAGCAGCAGCTGCAGGACTTCGGTCTGGCGCGGCGTCAGGCCGATCTCGGCCAGCGTCACCGCCGGGTAGCGCGCGTCCTGCGGCGGCGCGCCGACGACGCGCAGCACGCCCGCCCCGCCCTCGCTCGCGCGCGGCGCCGCGGCCTCGGTGCCCAGCGCGATCGGCGGGATGTAGATGCCGCCCGACATCACCATGTTCAGCGCCTCGAACAGAGAGGCGTTGCTCGCGCGCTTGGGCACGAAGCCCATCGCGCCGAGGTCGATCGCCTTGATCACGTCGCTGTGGCGGTCGGAGGCGGAGACGACGACGACCGGCAGCGTCGGATAGACCCGGCGGAACTCGACCAGCACCTCGAAGCCGTCGGCGTCGCCGAGCTGCAGGTCCAGCAGCACGAGGTCGAAATCGGTCTCGCTCTTCAGCGCCGCGCGCGCCGCGGCCGCGCTCTCGGCGGTGATCACGGCGATGCCGCTGCCCAGGCTCTCGATCACGCCCTGCAAGGCCTGCAGGATCAGCGGGTGGTCGTCGATCAACAGGACTTTCATGGGCAACGGCTCCGGGTGGTCGAGCGACATCAGGCGTACCGGCGGGCGATCGATTCGGCGACGCAGACCGGCTTGTCGGAGCCTTCGCGCTCCATCGTCACTTCGCAGGTGATCTGCGCGCCGCCTTCGAGCGGCTCGTATTTCGCGAGCTTGAAATGGCCGCGCAGCCGGCTGCCGACCGGCACCGGCGCCGGAAAGCGCACCCGGCCCAGGCCGTAGTTGACGCCCATGCGCGTGTTGACGACCTGGAACGCCGACGCGCTCATCTCGGGCAGCAGCGACAGCGTCAGGAAGCCGTGCGCGATCGTCGTGCCGAACGGGCCCTTCGCGGCGCGCTCGGCGTCGAGGTGGATCCACTGGTGGTCGCCCGTCGCGTCGGCGAACAGGTTGATGCGCTGCTGGTCGATGGTGATCCACTCGCTGACGCCGATGACCTCGCCGACCAGCGGCTGCAGATCGGCCATGTGCTCGAAACTTCGCATGGGTTGACTCTCTCCGGTGAGGACCGCTCAGGCGTCCAGCCAGTGCGTGATCGCCTGCCACTGCTCGAGGTCGCGCTCGAAGCGGTTCGAGCTGACGTCCCACAGGGTCAGGCCTTGGGCGGCGAGGTGGACGTAGTTTTGGGTGTCGCGCAGAAAGCCCAGCAGCGGGATTTTCAGGCCGTCCAGGAAGCTTCGCAGCTGATCCGTCGCGATCGTGCCCTCGCGGGTGCGCATGCCGACGATCGCGATCTTGACGTGCTGGCCGCGCTTGTGCGCGAGCAGCTCGCGCACGAACGCATGCGTGGCGTGGATGTCGAAAATGCTGGGTTGCAGCGGGATCAGGATCTTGTCGGCCAGCTTCATGACCTCGTCCAGCCGCTTGCCATGCAGGCCCGCTGGGGTGTCGAGCACCACGTGGGTCGTGCCCTTGGGCGGGCGCACGACGGCGTCGTGGGCGACTTCCCAGGCCCGGATCGGGGCCCGGCCGGCGGGCCGCAGCGTGAGCCAGGTGCGGGCCGACTGCTGGCGGTCGACATCGCCCAGCATCACCGCGTGGCCCTTCGAGGCGAAGTAACCGGCGATGTTGGTCGACAGCGTGGACTTGCCCACGCCCCCCTTCGGATTCGCCACCACGATCACGGGCATCACGTCTCCTCCCCAGGCTTTGAATTGGCTTTTGAACGCTATCGGTTATCTTAGCCGCATGGCCGACCTCGACATCCTGGTGATTACTGCCCATCCGCAGATGGAGCAATCGCGCATCAACCGCCGGCTGATGCGCACCGCGCGCAAGCTGTCGACCCGCGGCAACCCGCGGATCGCGGTGCGTGACCTGTATTCGCTCTACCCCGACTACCTGATCGACGGGCCGGCCGAGCAGGCGCTGCTGGCCTCGGCGCAACTGATCGTCTGGCAGCACCCGATCCAGTGGTACAGCATGCCGCCGCTGATGAAGCTGTGGGTCGACGAGGTGCTCGCGTTCGGCTGGGCCTACGGCCCGGGCGGCACCGCGCTGCGCGGCAAGGACCTGTGGCTGGTCGCGACCACCGGCGGCCCGCAGGATTCGTATCACCCGGACAGCTACAACCGCTACTTCTTCGACGCCTTCCTGCCGCCCTACGAGCAAACCGCGACGCTGTGCGGCATGCGCTTCCTGCCGCCGCTGCTGCTGCACGGTGCCCACGAGGCCGACGAGGCCGCGGTCACGGCCCACCTGACGGTCTACGCCGACCGGCTCCAGCACTACCCCGATTGGCCCGAACTGAACGAGCTGCTCTACAAGATTCCGTCCGCCGTGCCCGAAACCGCCCGGCCCGACGACGACGAAGACGAAGCGCAGGCCGCCGACACCGAAAAGGCCGCCTGATGGAGCACACCAGCTGGCTGACCGGCACGCTCGTCTACCTCGCCGCCGCGGTGCTCGCGGTGCCGCTGGCGAAATACCTCGGCCTGGGTTCGATCATCGGCTACCTCGCGGCCGGCATCCTGATCGGGCCCTGGGGGCTCAAGTTCGTCACCAACCCGCAGGACATGCTGCACTTCTCCGAGTTCGGCGTCGTGCTGATGCTGTTCCTGGTCGGCTTGGAGCTGGAGCCGCGCCGCCTGTGGTCCCTGCGCAAACCGATCTTCGGCTGGGGCAGCGTTCAACTGTTCGGCTCGGCCGCGCTGATGGTCGGCGTCGGGGTGGCCGCCGGGATGGATTGGCGCATCGCGCTCGTCGCCGCGCTCGGCCTGGCGATGTCCTCGACCGCGATCGGGCTGGGCGTGCTGAACGAGCGCAGCCTGATGACGACCAGCTCCGGCCAGGGCGTGCTCAGCGTCTCGCTGCTGCAGGACGTCGCGGCGATCCCGATCCTCGCGCTGCTGCCGCTGCTCGCGATGGAACGCGAGCACACCGAGGGCACCGCGTGGCTGAACGCCGCGAAGGCGCTGGCCGTGATCGCGACGATCGTGCTCGGCGGGCGGCTGCTGATCCGCCCGGCGCTGCGCTGGATCGCGAGCAGCAAGACACCCGAGATCTTCACCGCCGCGTCGCTGCTGCTGGTGATCGCGACCGCCGCGCTGATGCAGACGGTGGGCCTGTCGATGGCGCTCGGCGCCTTCCTGGCCGGCGTGCTGCTGGCCGAGAGCGAATACCGGCGCGAGCTCGAGACCGACATCGAGCCGTTCAAGGGCCTGCTGCTCGGCCTGTTCTTCATCGCGGTCGGCATGAGCATCGACTTCTCGGTCGTGATCAGGCAGCCGCTGCTGATCGCCGGCGTCGTGCTCGGCTTCTTGCTGTTGAAGGCCGCGGTGCTGTGGGGCATGGGCCGCTTGATGCCGCTGCCCAAGCCCGAGCGGCCGGTCTTCATCATCCTGCTCGCGCAGGGCGGCGAGTTCGGCTTCGTCGTGTTCCAGACCGCCGCGCAGGCCGGCGTGATCGACGCGCCGACCTCGTCGTTTCTGGTCGCCGCGGTCGCGATCTCGATGCTGATCACGCCGCTGCTGCTGGTCATCTCCGACAAGTGGCTGATCCCGTTGCTGGCCGGCCAGACCAGGAAGCTGCTTCCGGAGATCGACGAGCCGCAGAACGAGTCGGTGATCATCGCCGGCTTCGGCCGCTACGGCCAGGTCGTCGGCCGGATGCTGTACGCCAACGGCATCCACCCGACCGTGCTCGACGTCGACGCCGACCAGATCGAGACGATGCGCCGCTTCGATTGGCGCGTGTTCTACGGCGACGCGACCCGGCTCGACCTGATGCGCACCGCCGGCGCCGCGACGGCGAAGGTGCTGGTGCTGGCGATCGACGACGTCGAACAAAGCGTGGAGGTCGCGAAGATGGTGCGCGAGAACTTCCCCGATCTCACGATCGTCGCGCGCGCACGCAACGTGCAGCACTACTTCGAGCTGCACAGCCTGGGCGTCGAGATGATCGAACGCGAGACCTTCGACGCCGCGCTGATGAGCGCCCGCAGCGTGCTGGAGACGCTCGGCTGGGAGCGCCACCAGGCGCGCACGCTCGCGCTGCGCTTTCGCCGCCACAACATCGAGCTGCTGACCAAGATGGCCCCGCACCGCAAGGACACGGACCAACTGGTCGCCGCCGCCAAGCTTGGCCGCCAGCAACTGGAGGAGCAGTTCGCGCAGGAGCGCGAGCTGGCCGCCAAGCGCCATGTGCGCGGCGGCTGGACCGGGCAGGACGAGGCCGACGAGGCCCAGGAAGCGAAGCGCGCCTGAACCGCGCAGGCCCCGTTCACCCGAAGGGCCAAGGCCCTTCGATTCCTATTGCCAATCGATTTGCATTAGGATCGCGGCATGGAACGCAACACCCGCCAGCGCGAAGCCGTGCTCGACGCCATCGACCGCGCCGGCCGCGCGCTGACGCCGAGCGAGATCCTGAGCCTGGCGCAGGCCTCGGTCGCGAGCCTGAACCTCTCGACGATCTATCGCCATCTGAACGCGCTGCAACTCGACGCCCGCATCACGAAGGTGATGCTGCCCGGGCAGGCGGCGCGCTTCGAGGCGGCCTGCGCCGGCACCGACGATCACCACGGCGACGCCGGCCACCAGCACCACCATCACCACTTCCATTGCAGCGGCTGCGACCGCGTCTACGCGCTGCACGCCTGCCCCGGTTCGATGCAGGACCTGGCGCCCGCGGGCTTCGTCGTGCAGGCGCACGAGATCACCTTGCGCGGCCTCTGCGCGAGTTGCGCGGCATGAGCGGCTCCGTCCTCCAGGCCTTGCCGGTCAGCGGGCTGGCGCTGTTCTTCGTGCTCGGGCTGCGCCATGGCGTGGAGCCCGACCACATCGCCGCGATCGACGGCATGACCTTGCGCGCGATCGACCGCCACGAGCCGCACGCGCCGTGGACCGGCAGCCTGTTCGCGCTCGGCCACGGCGCCGCGATCGCGGTGCTGGCGCTCGTGATCAGCCTGGTCGCCGCGAGCTTCACGCTGCCGCCGATGCTGGTTGCGATCACCGACTGGCTGCCGATTGCGCTGCTTGCGCTGCTCGGCGCGTGGAACCTGCGCGCGCTGCTCACGCCCGGTGCCTACCGCCCCGCTTCGGTGCGGATGCGGCTGATGCCGGCCGCGCTGCGCGAACGCACCGACATGTGGTCGACGGTCGCGGTCGGGTTGCTGTTCGCGCTCGTGGTCGACACGCTGGCGCACGTCTCGGCCTGGAGCGTGTTCGCGACGAACCGGGGCGGCTGGTCGGCGGGCTTGTTCGCCGGGCTGCTGTTCTCGGTCGGGATGCTGGTGGCCAGCACCGCGAGCTCGCAGCTGCTGTGGCGCGTGCTGGGCAGCGCCCGCAACGACGAGGCGACGACGCGCTTTCGGCGCGGGATCGGCTGGTTCGTCGTGATCCTGTCGTTCGGCGTGGTGCTGCACGCCGTGATCGACAAGATCAGCGGCTGATTGACGATCAGACGATCCGGCAGGCCTCTTCGAACGTCAGGCGCGGGCTGCGGCCGAACAGCTTGCTGGCGTCGCCGCGGCCGAGGTTCACGACGAAATTGGTCTTGACCTTGGTGCCGGCGAAGAACGCGGCATCGACCTTGGCGGCGTC
>DASYCA010000284.1:0-20409 GCA_036500445.1 Burkholderiaceae bacterium
AAGGATCAAGTCGACCTCCCTCCTGAGGACAGCGACAGGTGCCGGCCTTGGTGGCCGGTCTCTTGGTGGCTCGGATTGTGCAGCCGACAGCGTCGGCTGCACACCCGGCAGATTGACTAAAGTCGACGGCTCACAAAAAGCCCGTCGACAGCCACGGGATCGCGGCGATCACGACCAGCGCGACAAACAGCGCGCCGAGGTGCGGCCAGACCCGGCCGATGGCTTGATCGGGCGCGACCTTGCCGATCGCGCAGGCGGCATAGAAGCCGACGCCGAACGGCGGCGTGAACAAGCCCAGGCCCATCGCGAAGATCGCGACCATCGCGTAGTGCACCTCGTGGATGCCGAGCGCGCGCGCGACCGGGAACAGCAGCGGCCCGAACAGCACGACGGCCGGAATCCCCTCCAGCACGCTGCCCAGGATCGTGAACGCGACGACCGAGATCGCCATGAAGCCGGCCTTGCCGCCCGGCACGACGGCCATCAGGTCGACCAGCGCCTTCGAGAAGCCGGACTGCGTCAGGGCCCAGGCCATCGCGGTCGCGCAGCCGATGATCAACAGGATCGCGCCCGACAGCGACGCCGTCTCGATCAGCATCGGCACGACGCGCTTCCAGTCGAACTGGCGGTAGACGACCAGCCCGGCGAGCACGGTGTAGGCGATGCCGACGCTGGAGACCTCCGTCGCCGTCGCGACGCCTTCGACGACGACGGTGCGGATCACGACCGGCAGCGCGAGCGCCGGCAGCGCGACCCACAAGGCCTTGCGGATCTGCGCGCCGCTCGCCTTCGCGATGCCGCTCATGTCCTCACCGCGGGACTGGAAATACACGACGACCGCGAGCGCGATCATGCCGACGACCGCCGGCAGCAGCCCGCCGGTGAACAGCGCCGCGATCGACACACCGGTGACGGCGCCGATCGTGATCAGCACGAGGCTGGGCGGGATCGTCTCGCTCATCGCACCGGAGGCCGACAGCAGCGCGACCAGGTCGCCCTCCTTCGCGCCGCGCGCCTTCATCTCCGGGAACAGCGCCGGCGCGACGGCCGCCATGTCGGCCGCCTTCGAGCCCGAGATGCCCGAGACCAGGTACATCGCGCCGAGCAGCACGTACTGCAGCCCGCCGCGCACGTGGCCGATCAGCGCGGCCAGGAAATCGACCATCGCGCGGGCGAGGCCGGTCATCTCGATCAGCGCGCCGAGCAGCACGAACAGCGGCACCGACAGCAGGATGATGTGCGACATGCCCTCGTCCATCCGGCTCACCACGATGGTCAGCGGGGTCGTCGTCGTGAACACCAGGTACGCGAAGGTCGCGGTCCCGAACGCGAACGCGATCGGCAGCCCGAGCACGACGAAGACCGCGACCAGCACGACGAAGAAGATCAACAGGTTCCAGTTGCCGAGCTGCGCGAACACCGGCTTCAAGGCCCAGAGCCCGCCGGCCAGCAGCGCGACGGCGGCGATGCACGACAGCGCATCGACCCATGAGGCGCGCTCGGCCAGCCGCGCGAGCGCGATCACGAGCAGCAGCACCGCGCCGACGCCGAGCGCCGCGACCCGCACGCCGTCCGGCCACTCCAGCGCCGGCGTGGTCACGACCCACTGGTCGATCATGTGGTCCCAGGCCGGCTCCAGCATCATCAGCGCGAACACGACGATCACGACGATGCTCAGGGTCTCGACCCAGGCGCGCCGGCGCGGACGCATCATGCCGAGGAAGGTCGTCAGCCGCATGTGCGCGTCGCGCCGCAGCGCGATCACCGCGCCGAGCATCGCGAGCCACAGGAACAGGATCGACGCGAGTTCGTCCGACCACGCCAGCGGCGCGTTGAACACATAGCGCGAGATCACGCCGGCGAGCAGGATGACCGCCTCGCACGCGACCAGCACGGCCGCCGGGAATTCGGTGATCGCGGCGACGACGCGATCGAAGCGCACCCAGCCGGCACGTCTTTCGCCCAAGCCCCGCGCGGCGGCGCCGGTGGACGCGGGGGCATGCATCGGGCCGGCCGGGATCAGGCGAGCTTGCCGGAGTACTTCTCCAGCTTGGCCATCGCCTCGTCGCCGAACTTGCCGCGCCACTCCTTGTAGAAGCCGGCCTTGGACAGCGCGTCGCGGAAGGACTTCGGATCCGGGTAGTTGAAGACCATGCCCTTGGACTTCAGCAGCACTTCGGTGCTGTTCTCCAGGCGCCGGATGTCGTCGCGCTGGGCGATGACCGCGGCGTTGATGTGCCTGGTCATCAGCGCCTGCACGTCCGGCGGCAGCGAGGCCCAGCGCTTGCCGTTCGCGAGGATCCACTGGCCGTCCCACATGTGGCGCGTCATCGAGCAGTACTTCTGGACCTCGTAGAGCTTGGCGATGTCGATCAGCGCGACCGCGTTCTCCTGGCCCTCGGCGACCTTGGTCTGCAGCGCCGAATACACCTCGCTGAAGTTGATGCTGACCGGCGAGGCCTCGAGCGCCTTGAACATGGACGTCCACAGCGGGCTCACCGGCACGCGGATCTTGAAGCCCTTCAGGTCGGCCGCGGTATTGATGGGGTGGGTGCTGCTGGTGATCTGGCGGTAGCCGTTGTCCAGCGGCTTCTCGAACACGTGCAGGTTCACTTTCTCGATCGCGGCGCGCACGTAGGCGCCGAGGTCGCCGTCCATCGCGGCCCAGACGGTCTCGTAGTCCTTGAACGCGAACGCGAGGCCGTTGATGCCGGCCAGCGGCACCAGCGTCTGCAGGATCAGCCCGGACAGCGGGAACAGGTCGATCGCGCCCGAGCGCACCTGCGACAGCATGTCGGTGTCGCCGCCGAGCTGGTTGTTCGGAAAGACCTGGATGTCGATCTTGCCGCCGGTCTCCTTCTTGATCGTCTCGGCCGCTTCCTTGATGCGCGTCGTGCTCGGGTGCGTCGCGGGGATGTTGTTGGCCCACTTCAGCGTGAGCGGCGCGCTTTGCGCGAACAGCGGCGAGCTGACGGCGGCGAGCGCGCCACCGGCGGCGAGGCCTTGAACGAAGTGTCGGCGTGCGAGGGTCATCTGAGAAGTCTCCTGTTATTCGATCAATACATCACCAGCCCATTGTCGGCGACCAGCGTGCTGCCGGTGATGCTCGACGCCTCGGGCGAAACGAGAAAGGCGATCGCGGCCGCGATCTCGTGCGGCTGCGCGCTGCGGTTGAGCACGCTCATCGCTTCGACGCGGCTGCGCTGGGCCGCGTCCTGCCACTGTTCCGCGATCATCGGCGTCAGCGTCGCGCCGGGCGCGATCGTGTTGACGCTGATGCCGCGGGTGCTGAGCGCGCGCGCCGCGTTCTTCGTCAGCGCGAGCACCGCGCCCTTGCTCGCCGCGTAGGCCGCGGTGCCGCTCAGGCCGCCGCCGCGCAGCCCGGCGACGCTCGCGACGGTGCAGATGCGCGCGCCGGATTCCATCCGCTTCGCGGCCTCGCGGATGCAAATGAACGTGCCGATCACGTTGACCTCGTGGACGGCGCGAAAGGTCTGGGCGCTCAGTTCCATGAACGGCGTCGTCTCGCCGACGCCGGCGCTGGTGACGAGCACGTCGGGAGCCGGTGACGATCGCGCTGCGGGTCACGGCCGTGCCTTCGCGCTCACGCAAAGAACCCCTGCGCAGCCGCGACGATCTTGGCCGCGCTGAGCCGCGATTCGTCTTCGAGCGGCTGCGCATAGCCGACCGGGATGCGCGGCGCGCCGAGGCGCTTTACCGGCACGTTCAAGGCCTCGGCGACGCTCGCCGCGATCTCGGCGCCGAAGCCGGCGACCTGCACCGCCTCGTGCACGACCAGCAGGTGCCCGGTGCGCGCGGCCGACGCGAGCACGGCCTCGCGGTCCCAGGGCCACAGCGTGCGCAGGTCGATGACCTCGACTTCGATGCCGGCCTTCGCGAGCGCCTCGGCCGCGTCGAGCGAAGGCTGCACGCCGCGCGACCACGTCACCAGCGTCAGGTCGCGCCCGGCGCGCGCGATGCGGGCGCGGCCGAGTTCGATCACCGCCTCGGTGTCGACCTCGGCTTGCGTGCCCCATAACTCCTTGTGTTCCATGTAGACGACCGGGTCGCCGCTGGCGAGCGCGGCGCGCAACAACCCATGGTTGTCCTGCGGCGTCGCCGGCGTCACGACGACGAGACCGGGGATGTGGGCGAACCAGGCCTCGAGCGATTGCGAATGCTGCGCCGCCGAGGCGCTCCAGATCCCGATCGGCAGCCGCATCACCAGCGGCACGCGGCCCTGGCCGCCGAACATGAAGCGGTTCTTCGCGGCCTGGTTGATGATCTCGTCGATCGCGCAGAGCGCGAAGTCGATCACCCGCATCTCGACGACCGGCCGCAGCCCCGCCAGCGCCATGCCGACGGCCGCGCCCATGATGGTGGACTCGGAGATCGGCGTGTCGATCACGCGCTCGGCGCCGAACTCCTGTTGCAACCCGCGGTACTGGCCGAACACGCCGCCGCGGCCGAGGTCTTCGCCGAGCGCGATCACGCGCGGGTCGATGCGCATCAGGTCGCCGAGCGCGGTCGCCGCGGCCTGCGCGTAGCTCAGCGTGCTCAGCGCCATGGGCCGGCGCCTCCGGTGGTGGCGATGTCCTCGTAGGCCGCCGCGGCCTCGGGCCAGGGCGCGGCCTCGGCCGCGGCGAGCGCGGCGGCGATCTCGGCGCGCGCCGCGGCGTCGATCGCATCGACGTCGCCATCGGTGGCGCCGAGCGCACGCAGCTTCGCGCGCGCGATCCGCAGCGGATCGCAGAGCAGCGCGGCCTCGACTTCCGCCGGGTCCCGGTACGCGGCCGGATCGATCGAGACGTGGCCCTTGAAACGGTAGGTCATCGCGTGCAGGAAGCGCGGGCCGCCTCGTGATCCATCGGCGCGGACCTGCGCGAGCAAGGTCGCGGCGGCGTCGTGCACCGCGAGCACGTCGTTGCCGTCGACCGTCAGCCCGGTGATCCCCATGCTGTGCGCGCGGGCGGTCGCGCCCTCGCCGGCCGTCATCGGCGCGGTCGGCGTCGTCGCGGAGATGCGGTTGTCTTCGCAGACGAACAGGATCGGCAGGTCGTACACCTGGGCCCAATTCAGCCCCTCGAGGAACGGCCCACGGTTGACCGCGCCGTCGCCGAAGAAGCAGACCACGACCTGGGGTTCGCGCCGGATCTTCAGCGCATGCGCCGCGCCGACCGCGATCGGGATGCCGGCCGCGACGACGCCGTTCGCGCCCAGCATGCCGACGCTGAAATCGGCGATGTGCATCGAGCCGCCCTTGCCCCGGTTGGTGCCGCTGGCGCGGCCGAACAGCTCGCACATCATCGGTTCGACCGCGGCGCCCTTGGCCAGCGTGTGGCCGTGGCCGCGGTGCGTGGAGGTCAGCAGATCGGCATGCGCCAGGTGGTGGCAGACGCCGGCGGCGACGGCCTCCTGCCCGGTCGACAGGTGCAGCGGGCCGCGCACCAGCGCCGGCTTCGCGTCCGCCGCCAGGCCCCATGCGGCGACACCGCCCTGGCTGGCGATCTCGGCCGCGTCCTCGAACGCGCGGATGCGCGCCATCGTGCGGTACAGATCGAGGAGCAAGGAGGCGGCGTTCAAAGTCCGGGGTTTGAATCGAAGGTCGAAATCGATGCTAGCAGCCGAACTCCGCGCGGCCTCTCGGGGTTGACGCGGATGGCGATTCACCCCCCGGCGTAGTGGGCCCCGGCCAGCACGAAGGGAAGCACCAACTCGGGGATCAGATAGCCGAGCCAGACCGCACGCGGCTGCGGCAACCCCACCTTCGAGATCGAGACCAGCCGCCCGATGCCTGCGAGCAGCACACCGAACGCGAGCAGGTAGATCAGCTCGTCCTGCCGGCGCACCGTCAGCCCGGCCCACAGGCAGATCAGCCCGGTCGAGAAATAGATCCCGGCCATGAAGCGGTGCACGTTGTCCAGGCGCGGCGAGGTGTCCGGCTGGCCGAGCCTGAATTGCAACGCGCCGCCGAAAAGCGCGATCGCGGCAAAAAGGAACAGGCAGATCTGGGCGATGTGCTGGCTGATCGTCAGGGGCAGGTCGGTGGGCATCGTGGGCTTTCGAAACGTGGCGGTCAGAAATCGGGGCAGATCGTGCGGATCACCGCGGCGTCGTCCAGCTCGCCGAAACCGGCCGCGACGGTCGCCTTGAACCGGCGCAGCGCCTCGTCGCCGAGCGGTGTCTCGAGGCCGGCATCTGCGGCCATCTGCACCGCCAGCCCGACGTCCTTGGTCAGGATCACGCTGCGCGCGCGCGGCACGTAGTCGCCGTCGAGCGCGCGCGCCATGCGGTCGCCGACGATCCACGACGCGCCGCTGGAGGCCTGGATGACCTCGAACAGCGCGCGTTTATCAAGCCCGAGCCGCGCGCCGAGCGCGAGCGCCTCGGCGCCGGCGACCAGGTTGATCCCGGCGAGCAGGTTGTTGACGAGCTTCGTGCGCGCCGCATCGCCGACCGTTTCGCCGACATAGAACAGCGTGCCCGCCATCTCGCGCAGCAGCGCCTCGAAGCGCCCGAACAGCGCCCGCTCGCAGGCCAGCATCATCGACATCGTGCCGTTCGCAGCACGCGCGGGGCCGCCGGAGATCGGCGCATCGAGCAGCGCGATCCCGTGCTCGAGCAGCCGATCGCGAAAACGCTCGGTGTCGCCGGCCGCGATCGTCGAGCAGATCATCACGACCGGCGGCTGCGCGCGGCGCGGCGCGTGGATCACGCCACCCACGCCGAACAGCACCGCGTCGATCTGCGCGGCGTCGACGACGACGATCGCGATCAGGTCGCTGGCCGCGGCCAGCGCCGCGGGCGAGTCCGCATGCACCAGCCCTTCGGCCGCGGCGGCGGCAACGGCCTTCGGATCGACGTCGCGCACGCGCGGGGCGCGACCCCGATGCTTCAGGTTCGTCGCGATCGCGAACCCCATCGCGCCGATCCCGATGATGCCGATGCGAGGGGTGTCGTTCATGTCGCGTGCTCCGTTCCTAGCGTTTCGCCGGCCGCCCCGACGCCACCTTGTGCAGCAATTCGATCAACAGCGCCCGCTCCGCCGGCGACAGCACCGCCAGCGCCGGGCTTTCCATCGTCGCGGCGATCTTCTCGGCCCGCTGCACCAGCGCTTTTCCGGCCGGCGTCAGATGGATGTGCTGCGCGCGCCGGTCCGTCGTGCCGCGCACGCGCTCGACCCAGCCGCGCTCGACCATGCGGTCCAGCGTCACTGCCATGTTCGGCGCCGAGATGTCGAGCGCCTCGCCGAGCTGCTTCTGGTTCACCTGCGCGTTCTGCGCCACCAGCATCAGGATCGAAAACTCGACGATCTTCAGGTCCAGCGGCTCCATGTGCTGCGCGAAGACCTTGCGCAGCGTGATCGCCGCCCGGCTCGCCGCGTAGCCGACGAGGTGGGACATGCGCGACGTGTCGAGCACCGCCGGGCTCTTCGGCGCGGGCATCACTTCGCGCGCGCGGCGCCCAGGTAGGTGTCGATCACGCGCGAATCCTTCGCGAGATCGCGGGCCGCGCCTTCGAGCGCGATCTCGCCCATCTCGAGCACGTAGCCGTAGTCGGCGACCTCGAGCGCGGCGCGCGCGTTCTGCTCGACCAGCAGGATCGTGACGCCGGTGCTGCGCAGGCTCTCGATGATGCGGAAGATCTCCTTCACCACCAGCGGCGCGAGGCCCAGGCTGGGCTCGTCGAGCATCAGCAGATCGGGCTTGCTCATCAGCGCGCGGCCGACCGCGAGCATCTGGCGCTCGCCGCCGGAGAGCGTGCCGGCGAGTTGCGTGCGGCGCTCTTTCAACCTCGGGAACAGCGCGTAGACGTCGTTCAGCGCCGCGGCGCTGTCCTTTTTACCGAGCATCATCTGGCGGTAGGCGCCGAGCAGCAGGTTGTCTTCGACCGGCATCGTCGCGAACAGCGCGCGGGTCTCGGGGACGAGGGCGATGCCCTGCATCACGCGTTCTTCGAGCGTCTGCAGCACGATCGACCGGCCGCGATAGGCGATGCCGCCCTTCGAAGGCAGCACGCCCATCAGCGCGTTCAGCAGCGTCGATTTTCCGGCGCCGTTCGGGCCGATCACCGTGATCACCGCGCCGGCGTTCGCCTTCAGGTTCAGGCCATGCAGGACCTCGGCGCGGCCATAGCCGGCGTGCAGGTCTTTCACGTCGAGGAGCAGTTCGCTCATCTCAATGCTCCGTGCCGAGGTAGGCGGCGCGCACCGCGGGGCTGGCCTGCACCTCGGCCGGCGTGCCCTCGATCAGCTTGGTGCCGAACTCCATCACGACGACGCGATCGACCAGGCCCATCACGAGGTCCATGTCGTGCTCGACGATCAAGATCGACAAGCCCTCGCCGCGCAGCTGGCGCAGCACGTCGGCCAGGCCCTGCTTCTCTTTCAAACGCAGGCCGGCGGCCGGCTCGTCGAGCAGCAGCAGGGTCGGGTCGGCGCACAGCGCGCGGGCGATCTCCATCAGGCGCTGCGGGCCGAGCGCGAGGTTGCCGGCGAGCTCGTGCATGCGGTCGGCCATGCCGATGCGGGCCAGCTGCTTCTCCGCCTCTTTCAGCAGGCGGCGCTCCTCGGCGCGGTCCAGCCGCAGCATCGCCGACGCGACGCCACGGCTGCCGCGCAGGTGTCCCCCGAGCGCGACGTTCTCCAGCACCGTCATGCCGGCGATCATCTTGACATGTTGAAAAGTGCGCGAGACGCCGCGCCGGGCGATCTCGCGCGAGGCCAGGCTGTCGATGCGCTCGCCGCGCAGCTTCACAGACCCCCCGGTCACCGGCAGCACGCCGGTCACGAGGTTGAAGGTGGTCGACTTGCCCGCACCGTTCGGCCCGATCAAGCCCATGATCTCGCCGGCGCGGACCTGGAAGCTCACGTCGTTGACGGCGACCAGCCCGCCGAACTCCTTGCGCGCCTTCTCCACGTCGAGCACGACCTCGCCGTGTGGCGGCTTCGCCCGCTCGGGCAGCGCGGCGGCGTCGCGCCAGTCGACCTTGCGATCGACGCGCGGCAGCCGCGCCTCGATGAAGGCCCAGATGCCGTCGCGCGCGTACTGCAGCACCAGCACCAGCAGGATGCCGAACACGATGATCTCGTAGTTGCCGCTGCCGCCGAGCAGGCGCGGCAGCCAGACCTGCAGCTGGTCTTTCAGGATCACGACGACGCCGGCGCCCATCAGCGCACCCCAGACATGGCCGACGCCGCCGAGCACCGCCATGAACAGGTACTCGATGCCCATGTTCAGGCCGAAGGGCGTCGGGTTCACGGTGCGCTGGAAGTGCGCGAACAGCCAACCCGAAACGCTCGCGAGCAGCGCGGCGAGCACGAACGCGGTGACCTTGGTCCGGAAGGTGTCGACGCCCATCGCCTCGGCCATCGTCGAGCCGCCCTTCACCGCGCGCAGCGCGCGGCCGGCACGCGAATCGAGCAGGTTGGTCGCGGCCAGCGCCGCCAGCACGACGATCACCCACAGCAGGTAGAAGAAGCTGCGGCCGGTGTTCAGCTCGATGCCGAAGAAGTTCAACGCCGGCACGCCGAGCAGGCCGTCGTACTTGCCGAGCGCGTCGATGTTGCCGAGCAGGTAGAACAGGCTCAGGCCCCAGGCGATCGTCGCGAGCGGCAGGTAGTGGCCGGACATCCGCAGCGTGATGAACGCGAGGATCAGCGCACCGACCAGCGTGACGCCCAGGCCGACCCAGACGGTCAACCACGGCGAGACGCCTTGCGCGGTCGTCAGGTAGGCGGCCGTGTAGGCGCCCAGGCCGACGAACGCGGCCTGGCCGAACGAGGTCAGCCCGGCGACGCCGGTCAGCAGCACCAGGCCGATCGCAACGAGCGCGTACAGGCCGATGTAGTTCGCCTGCGTGATCCAGAACTCGGGCACCGGCAGCTGCGGCATCAGCGCGAGGATGACGACGAAGGCGATCAGGAAGGCGCGGCGCAGGGTCATGTTCGCCACCTCATTCCTCCTCGTCGTGGTGACCGTGCTGGAAGCTTCTCCAGAGCAGCACCGGGATGATCAAGGTGAAGACGATCACCTCCTTGAACGAGCTGGCGTAGAACGAGCCGAAGCTTTCCAGCAAGCCGACGAACAGCGCGCCGACCGCGGCGGCCGGGTAGCTCGCGAGGCCGCCGAAGATCGCGGCGACGAAGCCCTTCAGGCCGATCAGAAAGCCCGAGTCGTAGAACAGCGTCGTCGTCGGCCCGATCAACAGGCCGGAGAGCGCGCCCATGAACGCGGCAAGACCAAAACTCAGCCGGCCGGCGCCGGAGGTGGAAATCCCCATCAGCCGCGCGCCGAGCCGGTTCACCGCGGTCGCACGCAAGGCCTTGCCGCGCAGCGTGCGCTCGAAGAACAGGAACAGGCACAGGATCAGCGCGATCGAGACCCCGAAGATGATCACCGCCTGGCCCGACAAGGTCAGGGCGCCGGACGAGAAGCGCGTGTCCCAGAAGCTCGGGTTGCGAAAGCCCTCGGCGCCGAAGAACAGCAAGCCCAGGCCGGTCAGTGCGAAGTGCACGCCGACCGAGACGATCAGCAGCACCAGCACGCTCGCGTCGGCGAGCTTTTCGTAGGCCAGCCGATAGATCAGCGGGCCGAGCGGCGTGACGATCGCCAGCGTCAGCAGGCTCTGCAGCAGCAGCGGCAGCTTCAGCGGCGCGGCCCACAAGGTCAGCACCAGCACCACGGCCGGCACGACCAGCGTCTTCAGCACGCCCGCGAGCACGCGGCCCACCGGGATGCCGCGGCGCAGCCGCGCGACCGCGTCGAGCAGCGCCGCGATCAGCGCGAGCACGACCAGCAGATAGACGGTGCCCGGCACGCGGCCGAGCTGCAGCAGCGCCAAGGTCAGCGCGCCGTACGCGACGAACTCCCCCTGCGGGATGTAGATCACGCGCGTGATCGCGAAGATCAGCACGATGGCCAAGCCCAGCAGCGCATAGATGGCGCCGTTGGTGGCGCCATCGAGCATCAGGATGCTGGCAATGGAGAAGTCCATGAGCGGGTGTCTTTGACTCGACCGAGCTTTATCGACCGACCGGTCGGTCAATCTGGAGCGGGATCATACAAGCGGCGCGTGCGGCGCCGTGCCTCCCGCGCCCCGGATAAACCCGAATGGCGATCACTTGGTCGACACCAACTTCCACTCGCCGTTCGCGATCGTCACCAGCACGCCGGTGTCGGGCGTGAAGCCGTAGTGGTCGGCCGGGGTGTAGTTCAGCACGCCCTGCGAAACGGGGATGCGGCCGACGCTTTCGAGCGCATCCTTCAGCGCGCTGCGAAATTCCTTGGTGCCCGGCTTGCCCTTCTTCAGCGCCTCGGGGACGATGCGCTGCAGCACCACGTAGGCGTCGAAGACGTGCGCGCCGAACTGGTTCGCCGAGTGCGGGCCGTAGGCTTTTTCATATTCGGCGGTGTACTTCATGCCGAGCGCCTTGCTCGGGTTCGAATCGGGCAGCAGGTCCGCGACCATCGCCGGGCCGGTCGAGACGAACGAGCCCTCGACGTCCTTGCCGCCGACGCGGATCAGGTCGAGCGAGGCCGCGCCGTGGGTCTGGAAGATTTTCGTTTTCGGGTAGCCGCGCTCGACCAGGCCCTTGTGCGGCATCGCCGCGCCGCTGCCGGAGGCGCCGATCAGGATCGCGTCCGGGTTCGCGCCGACGAGCTTCAAGGCCTGGCCGGTCACGCTGGTGTCGGCACGGCCGAAGCGCTCGACGTCGACCGGCTTGATGCCGTTCTTCTCGGCCAGCGCGGTGATGTCCTTCAGCCAGCTCTCGCCGTAGGCGTCGGAGTAGCCGAGGTAGCCGAAGGTCTTCACGCCGGTCTTCTTCCAGTAGTCGACGATCGGGATCGCCATCACCGAGGTCGATTGCGGCAGCCGGAACGACCATGCGCCCTTGCCCTCGGGCAGCACGATCGGCGAGAGCGTCAGCTGAACCGTCTGGTATTCGGCCGCGACGTCCGACATCGCGATCGCGATCGGCGTCGCGGCCGAGCCGAGGATCAGGTCGGCGTGGTCTTCGGTGACGAAGCGGCGCGCGTTCTTCACGCCCAGCGTCGGGTCGGTCGCGTCGTCCAGGATGATGACGTTGAGCTTCTCGCCGGCGACCGTCGCCGGCCACAGCGCGATGCCGTTCTTGCACGGGATGCCGAGCGCGGAGGTCGGGCCGGTCAGCGGCAGGCTCACGCCGATGGTGATGTCGGCCTGTGCGAGTGTCGCGCCGAGCACGCCGGCGAGGGCAATCACGAGGGTGCGGATATGGGGCATGGGAGTCTCCGATCTGATCTGGTTAGGAACACAACAAGCGAATGTCTTCGGGCACGGGAATCGCGCGCAGCCGGTCCGGATCCTGCTCGTCGCGCTTCACGAAGGCCCGCGTCTCGCGGCCTTCGCAGACCAGCTCGAGGCTGCCGTCGGCGCGCGCGCGGGTGATGCGGTGGACCTGGATGAACACCTTCGCGCGCCACTCCTCGACGTGCGTCGCGATCGACAAGGTCTCGCCGTAGGTCGCGGCCTTCGTGAACTTGGTGTGGATCTCCAGCAGCGGCGTGCCGACGATGCCGCGCGTCTTCACCAGTTCGCGCCAGGGCAGCACGCCGCATTGCACGAAGAACGCGAGCGAGGCGGTGTCCATCCAGCGCGAGAAATTCGGGAAGAACACGATGCCGGCCGGGTCGCAGTCGCCGAACGCGACCTCGACCTTGAAGGTGGTGGAACGAGTCATGATCGCGGAGGTGCTGTCTTGGATCGACAAGTCAGCGCGGCGCCATGCGCAGCGCGCCGTCGAGCCGGATCACCTCGCCGTTCAGCGACAGGTTCTCGACGATCGTCGCGCACAGCTGCGCGAATTCTTCCGGCTTGCCCAGCCGCTTCGGGAACGGGATGCTCGCGGCGAGCGAGTCCTGCACCGCCTGCGGCAGCTCGGCCATCAGCGGCGTCAGGAACAGCCCCGGCGCGATCGTGCAGACGCGCACGCCGAACTGGGCCAGGTCGCGCGCCAGCGGCAAGGTCAGCGCGACGACGCCGCCCTTGGACGCGGCATACGCCTCCTGCCCGACCTGGCCGTCGAAGGCCGCGACCGACGCGGTGTTGACGATCACGCCGCGCTCGCCATCTTCCAGCGCATCGAGCTTGACGATCTCGGCCGCCGCGAGACGGATCACGTTGAAGGTGCCGAACAGGTTGACCTCGACGACGCGCTTGAAGTCTTCCAGCGGCATCGGCGTGCCGTCCTTCGCGATCAGGCGCTTCGCGGTGCCGATGCCGGCGATGTTCATCACCAGGCGCGCCGGGCCGTGCGCGGCGCGCGCGGCGTCCAGCGCGGCGAGCACGCTGTCGGTCGAGGTGATGTCGCAGGCGATGCCGAGCGCCTGCCCGCCCTGCGCGATGATCTCGGCCGCGACCGCCTTCGTGCCCTCGCCGTTGCGGTCGAGCAGCGCGACCTTCGCGCCGCGCCGGGCGAGCTCGCGCGCGGTCTGCGCGCCCAGGCCCGAGGCCGCGCCGGTCACGAGGGCCGCTTGTCCGTGGATGTTCATGGTGTGTTGGATTTATTTACTAGGATATGAGTGAATTCAGCGCCGCGGCAAGATCACGTTTTCCCCGGGGGCGTCGAACAGCGCCTGCACGACCGCATCGCGGTGCTGCAGCACGGCGCGCTGGTTGATCGAGCCCTTGTCGGTGATCTCGCCGCGGTCGATGCTCGGCGGCACGGCGAGCACGATCGCGCGCGCGACGCGGCTCGCGCTGCCGGTGCCGCTCGCGTACAGCCCGTCGACGAGGCGCTGGAAGAACTCGCGCAACGCCGGCGAGGCCATCACGTCAGCCGGCTTCGCGTCGGCCGGGAACCCGGCGCGGGCGCGGCAGGCGTCCAGGCGCGGAAAGATCAGCACGCCGACCTCGTCGCGGTTCATCCCGGCGATCACGACGTCCTGCACGCAGGGGTCGCCGGCCGCGATGATCTTCGCCCGCAGCGGGCCGACCGAGACGAAGGTGCCGGTCGAGAGCTTGAAATCCTCGGCGGTGCGGCCGTCGAACGCGAGCCCGCGGCCGGGATTCGACGGGTCGATCGGCTTGACCGCGTCGCCGCTGCAATAAAAGCCTTCGGCGTCGAAGGATTCGGCCGTCTGCTCCGGCGCGCGCCAGTAGCCGGGCGTGACGTTCGGGCCGCGGTAGCGCACTTCCACCTTCTCACCTTGCGGCACGAGCTTCAGTTCCATCCCCGGCGCCGGCAGCCCGATGTGGCCGGACTTCACCTCGTCGGCGCTGGTGGAGATCGCGAACGGCGCGGTTTCCGTCATCCCGAGGCCGGTCAGCATGCGGATGCGCTCGCCGCAGGCCAGCTCGGAGACGCGGTCGAGCTTGTCCCAGACCGGCTGCGACAGGCCCGCGCCGGCGAAGAAGAACATGTTGACGCGGCCGAAGAAGACCTCGCGCATCGCGGCGTCGACCTCGAGCGCGTTCGCGACCTCCTCGAAGCCCTTCGGGACGTTGAAATACATTGTCGGCGCGATCTCGCGCAGGTTGCGCAGCGTCTCGCCGATCAGCGCCGGCGTCGGCTTGCCGTCGTCGATGTAGAGCGTGCCGCCGTTGTAGATCGTGAGGCCAACGTTGTGGTTCGCGCCGAAGGTGTGGTTCCAGGGCAGCCAGTCCAGCAGCACCGGCGGGGTCTGGCCGAGGCTGGGAAAGCACTGCCGCAGCATCTGCTGGTTGCTGCACAGCATGCGCTGGGTGTTGATCACGCCCTTGGGCAGCTTGGTCGAGCCGGAGGTGAACAGGAACTTGGCGATCGTGTCGGGGCCGACGCGGGCATGGGCGGCGTCGACCGCGGCGGTCGCGGGGGTCGCGAGCAGCTCGTCGAAGCGCAAGGTCGAGCGGCCGGGGATCTCGCCGTCGGTGAGCACGACCGGGATCTCCGGCCCGACGGTCGCGCCGATCGCCTTGCCATAGGCGGCGCCGCTGGAGGCGAACACGAGCCCGGGGGTCAGCACGCCGAGGATGTGGCGCAGCTTGCCGTAGTCCTGCGACATCAGCGAGTAGGCCGCCGAGATCGGCGCGAACGGCACGCCGGCGAGCATCGCGCCGAGGCCGAGCTGCAGGTGCTCGAGGTCGTTGTCGGACAGGATCACGAGCGGGCGCTCGGCCGACAGGCCGCGGTCGATCAGCGCCTGCGCGATCGAGCGGGCGCTCGCGACGGCCTGCGCATACGAGAGGTGGCGCCAGTCGCCGCTCTTGCCGCTCTCGCCGCTCTCGCCGCCGAGCTTCACGCGCTTGGCCGCGAGCGTGTGCGCCGGCTTCACGGCGGCCCAGTGCAGCAGCCGGTCGGTCAGCCGCGCCGGATACGGCTGCAACGGCTCGGCCGAATGGACCAGCGTCGTGCCGTCGGCGCGCGGCGTGAAGGTCGCCGCGAGCGACCCGCCGAGCGGCAGCGCCCGGTATTTCGCGCCGCTGCCGGGCGTCATGCCTGGCCCACCTTGCCGGCCTTGCCGTCGAGGAACGCGCGCATGCGCCCCTTCGCCGCGTCGTCGCCCTGCGCGATCGCGGCCATCAGGGATTCGGTGAACAAGCCCTCGGCCTGCCCCATCTCGGCGATGCGCGGCAGCGCGTGCACGATCGCGAAGTTCGACAGCGGCGCATTCGCCGCGACCTTCTCGGCCAGCGCGAGCGCATGCTCCAGCCCCTTGCCGTCTTCGACGACGTACTGCGACAGCCCGATGCGCGCGCCCTCCTCGGCGCCGTAGACGCGGCCGGTCAGCATCATGTCGGCCATGCGCGAGGCGCCGATCAGGCGCGGGATGCGCGCCGAGCCGCCGCCGCCGACGAACAGCCCGCGCTGGCCTTCGGGCAGCGCATAGAACGTGCTCGCCTCGGCCACGCGGAGGTGCGCGGAGCTCGCCAGCTCCAGCCCGCCGCCGACGACCGCGCCATGCAGCACCGCGATCACCGGCACGCGGCCGAACTGGATCTGCGTGAAGGCCGCGTGCCACGAGCGCGAATGCACGATCCCCTCCGCGACGCTGCGATCGCCCAGCTCCGACAGGTCGAGCCCGGCGCAGAAATGATCGCCCTCGCCGCTCAGCACGACGACGCGCGCGCTGTCGGGCAGGTTGATGAAGGCGGTCTGCAATTGGGCCACCAGCGCGTCGCTGATCGCGTTACGCTTCGCCGGGCGGTTCAGCCGCACGCGCACGACGGCGCCACGCTGCTCGATGCGCAAGAGGTCGAGCGCGGCCAGCAGGCCGGCCGCGGGTTCGAAAGAGGTGGCCATGGAAGATCCGGTTAGATGGTTCAATGTAATAAACAATCGACCGGCGTGGCTCTGGTGGTTACCCCAATCCATCGACGCCGATGATTGATTATTATTTATAACCAATTCCAGCCGTGCCGAGGGCCTTTCGATGGACCATGCCAACCTGATCGCGATCGACACCCACACCCACCTGGAGGTGTCGTGCTGGAACCCGTTCGACAACTACGGCGAGGAGTACGACCGCGCCGCCGACAAGTACTTCCGCTCCAGCCGGCGCCCGACGATGGCCGAATCGCTCGCGTTCTACCGCGAGAAGAAGATCGGCTTCGTGATGTTCACGGTCGATGCCGAAACGCAGATGGGGCGCCGGCGCATCCCGAACGAAGAGATCGCCGAGGCCGCGCAGGCCAACAGCGACATCATGATCGCGTTCGGCAGCATCGACCCGCACAAAGGCAAGATGGGCGCGCGCGAGGCGCGCAAGCTGATCGAGGAGCACGGCGTCAAGGGTTTCAAATTTCACCCGACGGTGCAGGGCTTCGAGCCCTACGACCGAATGGCCTGGCCGATCTACGAAGTCATTGCCGAGTACAAGCTGCCGGCGATCTTCCACAGCGGGCACTCGGGCATCGGCAGCGGCATGCGCTGCGGCGGAGGCCTGCGGCTGCAGAACAGCAACCCGATGCTGCTGGAAGACGTCGCGATCGACTTCCCCGACATCGAGATCGTCGTCGCCCACCCGAGCTGGCCCTGGCAGGACGAGGCGCTGTCGCTGGCGATGCACAAGCCCAACGTCTGGATCGACCTCTCCGGCTGGAGCCCGAAGTACTTTCCGCCGCAGCTGGTTCAATACGCGAACACGCAATTGAAAGACCGCATCCTGTTCGGCAGCGACTACCCGCTGATCACGCCGGACCGCTGGCTGAAGGACTTCGCCGACGCCGGGTTCAAGCCCGAGGTGCAGCCGTTGATACTGAAGGAGAACGCCAAGCGGCTGTTGCGCCTGGCCTAGACTCACAAGCCCCTTCGAATCAACCAGGAGATCTGCATGTCCTCACTGCGCATCAACGACATCGCCCCCGATTTCACCGCGGACACGACCCACGGCAAAATCCATTTCCACGAATGGATCGGCGACCAGTGGGCCGTGCTGTTCTCGCACCCGAAGGATTTCACGCCGGTCTGCACCACCGAGCTCGGCTACATGGCCAAGATCGAGCCCGAGTTCACCAAGCGCCACGCCAAGCTGATCGGCCTGAGCGTCGACCCGGTCGCACGCCACGCCGAGTGGGCCAAGGACATCGAGGAGACGCAAGGCGCCGCCGTCAAGTACCCGATGATCGGCGACAGCGACCTGCACGTCGCGAAGCTCTACAACATGCTGCCGGCCGAGGAGGTCGGCTCCGACGGCCGCACCGCCGCGACCAACGCGACCGTGCGCTCGGTCTTCATCATCGGCCCGGACAAGAAGATCAAGCTGACGCTGACCTACCCGATGACGACCGGCCGCAACTTCGACGAGATCCTGCGCGTGCTCGATTCGATGCAGCTGACGGCCAAGCACAAGGTCGCCACCCCGGTGAACTGGAAGCACGGCGACGACGTGATCATCACGCCGGCCGTCAGCGACGAAGACGCGAAGAAGGCCTTCCCCGGCTTCAAGACGATCAAGCCCTACCTGCGGACGACGAAACAGCCGGCCTGAGCACCGGAAAAGTGCAATATAGTGCACCACATCGGTCGCACTGCCGTCAACGCCGACTTCGGGTTTTCTAGAGGTCTCGCGACATGAGCATGCAACATAATACATGTCATGTCGCCCACCCCACCCCCCGAGTCACCGCCGGTCGAGCCGCCGCCCGAGCATTTCAACGCCGCGGCCTGGCTGCTCGCGCTGAACACCGGCCGCGCGTCCAAGCTCGCCTACATCGATGACCGCCAGCGCCTGAGCTACGCCGAGCTCGACGCGCGGGTGCGCCGCTGCGCCGCCGGCCTGCTCGCGCTCGGCCTGCACCGCGAACAGCGCGTGCTGATGGTGATGCACGACAGCATCGACTTCGTCACCGCCTTTCTCGGCGCCCTCTATGCCGGCCTCGTGCCGGTGCCGGTCAACACGCTGCTGACGAGCGACGACTACGCCTTCATGCTCGAGCACAGCGCGGCCCGCGCGCTGCTCTTTTCGAGCGCGCTCTGGCCAACGCTGCAAGCCGCCGCGACCGCCCACCCCTTGCCGGCGATCGCCTCCGGCCCGGGCGAGGCCCCGCCCGGCACGCGCCCGTTCGCCGAGCTGCTCGACGCCGCGCCGCTCGCAGCCCCGGCCGACACGCGCGCCGACGATTTCGGCTTCTGGCTCTACTCCAGCGGCTCGACCGGCCGCCCCAAGGGCACCGTGCACAGCCACGCGAACCTGTACTGGACGGCGGCGCTGTACGCGAAGCCGGTGCTCGGGCTGCGCGAGGACGACGTCGGCTTCTCGGCCGCCAAGCTGTTCTTCGCGTACGGGCTGGGCAACGCGCTGACCTTCCCGATGAGCGTCGGCGCGACGACCGTGCTCGCGGCCGAGCGGCCGACGCCGGCCGCCGTCTTCAAGCGCTGGATCGACCACCGCGTGACCGTCTTCTTCGGCGCCCCGACCGGCTACGCCGGCATGCTCGCCGCACCCACTCTGCCCGAGCGCGCGCAGGTGGCGCTGCGCCTGTGCTCGTCGGCCGGCGAGGCCTTGCCGCGCGAGATCGGCGAGCGCTTCAGCGCGCACTTCGGCTGCGAGATCGTCGACGGCCTGGGCTCGACCGAGATGCTGCACATCTTCTTGTCCAACCGCCCCGGCGACGTGCAGTACGGCAGCACCGGCACGGTCGTGCCGGGCTACCGGCTGAAACTGGTCGACGAGGCCGGTGCCGAGGTCGGGCCGGGCGAGATCGGCGACCTGTACGTGGCCGGCCCGAGCAGCGCGCTGATGTACTGGGGCCAGCGCGAGAAGTCGCGCGCGACCTTCCAGGGCGAGTGGACCAAGACCGGCGACAAGTACAGCATCGACGCGCGCGGCTGCCATGTCTATGCCGGGCGCAGCGACGACATGCTGAAGGTCAGCGGCATCTATGTCTCGCCGTTCGAGGTCGAGGCGACACTGATGCAGCACCCGGCCGTGCTCGAATCCGCCGTGATCGGCGTCGAGGATGCCGACGGCCTGACCAAGACCAAGGCCTACGTGGTGCTCAAGCCCGGCGCCACCGCGAGCGACGACGAACTGAAGGCCTTCGTGAAGGGGCGCCTCGCGGCCTACAAATACCCGCGCACGATCGAGTTCATCGACGAGCTGCCGAAGACGGCGACCGGCAAGATCCAGCGCTTCCGCCTGCGGCAGCGCAGCGATCGGTGAGCGACGAGGCGTTCGCGACGCTCGCCTGGCGCGGGCGGCCGCTGCGGCTCGAATACCGCTGGGTCGGCGATGCGGCGTCGGCTCAACCCCCCGTCGTGTTCCTGCACGAGGGCCTGGGCTCGATCGCGATGTGGAAGGATTTCCCCGCGCGCTTCTGCACCGAGCATGGGTTCAAGGGGCTGATGTTCTCGCGTTACGGCTACGGCCGCTCGACGCCGAAGCCCGCCGACGAGGACTGGGCGCCCGACTTCATGCACCTGCAGGCCTTTGAGGTGCTGCCGGCCTTGTTCGAGGCGCTGGGGATCGCGCGGCCCTGGCTGTTCGGCCACAGCGACGGCGCCTCGATCGCGCTGCTGCACGCGGCCACCTACCCGGTGAGCGGCGTGGTCGCGATGGCCCCGCACGTGTTCGTCGAGGACATCTCTATCGAGGGCATCGAGACCGCCAGGGACGCGTACCGCAACCAGGATCTGCGGCGCCGGATGAGCAGGCATCACCGCGACGCCGACGTCACCTTCTGGGGCTGGAACGACGTGTGGCTCGACCCCGAGTTCCGCAGCTGGAACATCGTGGCCACGCTGGGCACCATCCGCTGCCCGATGCTGCTGGTGCAGGGCGAGGACGACCAGTACGGCTCGCTGGCCCAGCTCGACGCGATCGAGCGGGTGGTGCCCGGACACGTGCGGCGGGCCGTGCTGGCCTGCGGGCACTCACCGCATCTGGAGATCCCCGAGCAGACGCTGCAGGCCGTCGCCGGCTTCGTCGACACGTTGTGACCGAGCAGCGG
>DASYCA010000285.1:0-15075 GCA_036500445.1 Burkholderiaceae bacterium
CGCCGCGTGGCACCCGGCCGTCGGCGCCAGCCCCGCCGACCAGGGCAACGCCGTCGGCTCCGTGCGCACGGTCGCGTTGAAGGGCGGCGGCACGCTGATCGAATCGCTCGAGCGCTACGACGACGCGCAGATGCGCTACAGCTACCGCGCGAAGGACGGCGGGGCGCTGCCGGTGACGAACTACACCTCGACGATCAGCGTGACCGGCAGCGGAGACACCGCGACCGTCGAATGGCGCGGCGCGTTCTACCGCGGGCATCCGGGCAACGAGCCACCGCCGGAGCAGAACGACGAGGCCGCCTTGAAGGCGATCACCGGCGTCTACCAGAGCGGGCTGGCCAACCTGAAGAAGGTCGTCGAGGCCAAGTAGCCCGACCACCACCATGCGTCGCCCCCTGCTCGCCGCGAGATCCTGGCTCGGCCGCCTCGTGCTGGCCGGGCTCGCGCTCGCGACCCCGATGGCCCAGGCCGGCGACCCGGCGCCGATCGAGCTCGCGTCGGGCGTCTACATGGTGCCCGGCAGCCCCGGCGAGCCCGACGCGTCGAACCAGGGCCGCATCGGCAACGCCGGCTTCATCGTCGGCCCGACGGGGGTTCTCGCGATCGACACCGGCACCTCCTACCTGCACGGCCGCGCGCTGCTGGCCGCGATCCACAGCGTGACCGACCGGCCGGTGCGGCTGGCCATCGTGACCCACACGCGCCAGGAGTTCCTGTTCGGCGCGGCGGCGTTTCGCGAGCAGGGCATTCCGGTCGCGATGCAGCAGGCCGCCGCCGGGCTGATGGCCACGCGCTGCGACACCTGCCTGAAGACGCTGCGCACGGTCCTCGGCGAGGACGCGATGCGCGGCACCACGATGTTCACGCCGGACACCTCCTTCACCGACCCGCTCGCGCTCAACGCCGCGGCGTTGATCGGCCGGCCGATCCAGCTGCTCTACTTCGGCCACTCCAGCGGCCCCGGCGACATCGCGGTCTACGATCCGCGCACCCGCACGCTGTTCGCCGGCGGCCTGCTCGACGCGCGGCGCATCCCCGACGTCATCGACAGCGACCTGGCGGGCTGGAGCGAAGCGCTGCGCAGCTTGCGGGCCTTGCCGATCGAGGTCATCGTGCCCGGCCACGGGCCGGACGGCGACAAGCGCATGATCGGGCAAGTCGAACGCTATCTGGATCAACTGACGACGCGGGTGCGCGCGCTGTTGCAGGCCGGCGCCCCGCTCAGCGAGGTGCCGGACGCGACCTCGCTGCCCGATTTCGCCGCGTGGGACCAATACGACACCGTGCATCGGCGCAACGCGGCCGTCGTCTACCTTCGATACGAGCGCGAGCAACTCATCAAGGCCCCTTCCGGAGCGAGCCCACCATGACGACCCCCCTGACCCCTCCTCAGCGGCGGCGCCGCCGCCTCATGCTCGGCCTGGCCGCGCTGCCGCTGGCCGGCACGCCCGCGGCGCGCGCGGCGATCGGCGGCCTGCCCAGCAACACCGGCCACCACGACCTCTCGCCCGAATGGGAGCAGCTGCGCGGCAAGCTGTTCGGCGCGACGCCGATCGACGCCGACTCCGGCCGGGTCCGGCTGATCGCGCCGCTGCGCGCGCCCTACGGCGCGTCGGTGCCGATCAAGATCGTCTCGCAGCTGGCGCAGACGCCGGCGCTGTACGTGAAGCGGCTGCACCTGCTGGTCGACAAGAACCCGTCTCCGCTGGCCGCGACGCTGGAGCTGACGCCCGAGGTCGGCCAGGCCGATTTCGAGACCCGCATCCGCGTCGACGAATACAGCCACGTGCGCGTCGTCAGCGAGCTCTCCAACGGCGAGCTGCACATGGACTCGCGCTACGTGAAGACCTCCGGCGGCTGCTCGGCGCCGCCAAACCGCGATTCGCCGGAGCTGATCGGCAAGACCATCTTCAAGCTCCCCGAGCCCGCGAAGATCGGCGTGCCGACCGCCGTCGACCTGACCGTGATCCACCCGAACGACACCGGCTTCGAGCTGAACAACGTGACCGTGATGTTCATCCCTTCGTACTTCGTGCGGACCATCTCGGTGGCCTACGACGGCCGCAAGATCTTCGACGCCGACCTCGATTTCTCGATCAGCGAGAACCCGAGCTGGCGCTTCAATTTCGTGCCGCACGAGGCCGGCGAGCTGCGCGCCGAGGTCGACGACTCGAAGGAGAAGCACTACACCGGCAGCCTGCGGGTCGGATGAGCGCGATGCGACTCGCGCGCCTTCTCACTATTGCCGCCATCGCATGGTTTGCGATGGCCGCGGCGAACGCCGTCGGCATCCCGCCGGCCTACGCGCCGCTCGTCGTCGAGCCGACGGCGGGCGCCGCGGGCCGCTCCGAATTCGACCTCGGCCCGGCGCTGGCGCGCGCGAAGCGCGAGAACAAGCGGCTGTACGTCTATCTCGGCGCGAGCGACTGCCCGTACTGCCGGCGCTACGAGAATTTCCTGGGCAAGAACGCGGACGAGCTGGTGCCGCAGTTCAAGCCCTGGATCGTCGTCGACCTGCACAGCACGCTGTCGACGACGGCCAACAAACTCTTCATCCGGGTCGGCGACAAGGTGCTGAACTACACCGATTTTCAAAACTCGATCGGCGACCAGCGCGCGCGAATGCTGGTCTACCCGAGCGTGTGGCTGTTCGATTCGCAGTTCAAGACCTTGATGCAGATGCCGGCGGGCAACGGGACCTTCGAGACCGTGGACGAGCAGCTCGAGATCCTGAACCTGGTGCAGTAGCTACGCGCTCGGTGCGCTCAAGCGGCGCGAGTTCTTAGGATCGCGAAACACCAGCGGATGCTCGGCCGCGACCGGCGTGCCGGCCTCCGCCCGCTCCACCGCCTGGACCACCCGCGCGTGCTGCGGGCTCTTCACGCACACCGGGTCGGCGGCGGCGGGATCGTTGGCGATCAGGAAGGCCTGGCAGCGGCAACCGCCCAGGTCCTGCTCCTTGTACTCGCAGCTCGAACACGGCTCCTTCATCCAGCCGGTGCCGCGGTAGCGGTTGAAGCCTTCGGAGTCGAACCAGATCTCGCGCAGCGACGCCTCGCGCACGTTCGGGAAGCTCAAGCCCGGCAGCATCTTCGCGGTGTGGCACGGCAGCGCGGTGCCGTCGGGCGCGATGGTGATGAACATGTTGCCCCAGCCGTTGACGCACTTCTTCGGCTGGCTCTCGTGGTAGTCGGGCGCGACGAAGAAGATTTTCATCCGGTCGCCCAGCGTTGCGCGCCATTCATCGGCCACCGCTTCGGCGTTTTTCAACTGCGCCCGCGTCGGCAGCAGCGCGTCGCGGTTGTGGAAGGCCCAGGAGTAGTACTGCGTGTTCGCGAGCTCGAGGTACTCGGCACCGAACTCCGCGGCCATGCCGATGATGCGGTCGATGTGGTCGATGTTCAGGCGGTGCAGCACGACGTTCATCACCATCGGCCAGCCCTGCGCCTTGATGGTGTGGGCGACCCGGTTCTTCAGCTCGAAGGTCTTGGTGTGCGAGAGGAAGTCGTTCATCTCGCGGGTCGAATCCTGGAACGACAGCTGGACGTGGTCCAGCCCCGCGGCTTTCAGATCGCGCGCACGCTCGGGCGTCAGGCCGACGCCCGAGGTCAGCAGGTTGGTGTAGTAACCCAGGCGCCGCGCCTCGGCGACGATCTCCTCGAGGTCGTCGCGCAGCAGCGGCTCGCCGCCGGAGAGGCCGCACTGCACGGCGCCGAGCTCGCGCCCTTCGCGCAGCACGCGCAGCCAGTCGGCGGTCGAGAGCTCATCGGTCTGGTTCGCGAAATCGACCGGGTTGTAGCAGAACACGCAGTGCAGCGGGCAGCGGTACGTCAGCTCCGCCAACAGCCACAACGGTGGGCCGGGCTTCATGCCGCTCACGCCCACGTCAGCCAGCGTTGCCGGCCGGCGATCTCGACAAATGAAAAAACCTCGGGCGCGAGGCCGGTGGCACTGAACGCGGTCTCGAGCTCGGTGACGATGGCCTCGATGCTGCGCTCGCCGTCGCAGCGCTTCATGATCTCGCCGGCGCTGCCGTTGAGCTTGACCATGCCCTCCGGGTAGAGCAGCACGTGGCAGTCCTGCGCCGGCTCCCATTGCATCCGGAAGCCCGCACCGATGCGCGGCCGCGTCGAGGCGGCGAGAACGTTCACGCCGCCACCCCGTACTTCAACGCGATCGCGTCGTTCATCGTCCACAGGATGTCGAGCTTGAATTGCAGCACCTCGAGCGCGCGTTCCTGCCCGGCGCGGGTCGTGAAGTGCCCGAGCGTGACCGCCAGGCCCTGCTCGACGTCGCGCCGCGCCTGGCTGACGCGGCTGCGGAAGTAATGCAGCCCCTCGGGCTCGATCCAGGTGTAGTGCTCAGGCCAGGTCGCGAGGCGCTGCTTGTGGATCTCCGGCGCGAAGAGTTCGGTCAGCGACGAGCACACCGCCTCCTGCCACGGCGCGCGGCGCGCGAAGTTGACGTAGGCATCGACCGCGAAGCGCACCGCGGGCGCCACGTGGCGCAGGTCGACGACCTCCTCGCGGCTCAGCCCGACCGCTTCGGCCAGCCGCAGCCAGGCCTCGATGCCGCCGGCGTCGACCACGCCGTTGATCTCGAAGCCATCGTGGTCGAGGATGCGCTGCACCCAGCCGCGCCGCACCACCGGGTCGGGGCAATTCGACAGCACGGCCGCGTCCTTGATCGGGATCGCAATCTGGTAGTAGTAGCGGTTCGCGACCCAACCCCGCACCTGCTCGCGGCTGGCGCGCCCGTCGTTGAGCATCCGGTTGAACGGGTGGTGGATGTGATACGCGCGGCCGCGCTCGCGCAGCTGCGCCTCGAAGTCGGCCAGGCCCCAGGCCGGCGCCTCGGCGGCCGAGGCGTCATGGTGCCGTGCTTCTTGCAGGATCTCGGCTTTCATCATCTGGGTTCAGGTCACTTCAAGCGTCAAAGCTGGATCGCCATGCCGTCCTCGCAGACCTCGATGCCTGCGGCCGTGAGTGCCGCACGCTGCTCGGAGTCCTCGTCGAGGATGGGGTTGGTGTTGTTGATGTGGATCAGGCAGCGCCGGGTGCGCGCGGGCAGCTTCGCGAGCCACTCCATCATCCCGCCCGGGCCCGATTGCGGCAGGTGGCCGATGTCGCGTGCGGTCTTGCGGCTCAGGCCGAGAAGCGGCATCTCGTCGTCGCGCCAGAAGGTGCCATCGACCAGCACCGCGTCGGCGCCGGCCATCGCATCGAAGACCGGCGGCGTGATCGCGCCGAGGCCGGGGGCGTAGAAGACGCTCGCGCCGCTGCGCGCGTCGCTGATCAGCATGCCGATGTTGTCGCCCTCCACCGGGTGCTCGCGGTGCGGCGAATACGGCGCCGGCTTGCTCGACAAGGGCAGCGCCCGAAAGCTCAAGGTCTCGACGCCGGGCACGCGAAACGCGGTGCCGTCCAGCGCGATCGCATGGCGTTCGACGCCGCAATAGTGGCCCAGCACGCGCAGGATCGGGTTGCCCTCGCGCAGGTCGGCGTCGACCGGGTCGGTGCACCACAGCGGCAGCGGCGAACCGCGCTCGCGCAGCATGAACAGGCCGGTCGCGTGGTCGATCTGGCCGTCCATCAGCACGACGCCGGCGATCGCGGTGTCGCGCACGCGGCGCGCGGGCTGGAGCTCGGGCCGGGCGCGGATCTGCTCGAGGATGTCGGGCGAGGCGTTGAACAGCACGCCGTCCGGCGCGTCATCGGGCCGCACGAAGATCGAGGATTGGGTCCGCGCCTTGCAGCGCAGCGCGCCCGAGCGCACGCCGGCGCAGTTGCGGCAGTTGCAGTTCCACTGCGGGAAGCCACCGCCGGCGGCCGAACCGAGAATGCTGATGCGCATGAAAATTCGAGAAGAAGAGTGCCGGCACCGCGCAAGCGCGGCGCCGGCACCCGGGGCATCAGCGTGCGCTGACGTACATCGTGATCTCGAAGCCGAAGCGCAGATCACAAGCGGTCGGGGTGGTCCATTGCATAGACGTTCTCCAGAGGTGAATACCACGCAGGCCGGTCGACCCGCGCGGGGACGCTTGGCTGCATCCCGCAACGCATCGTCCCCCCGAACGCGCCCGCAGGCCAGCCGCGCCGACATGATTCGGACCTCATGATTTTCATGATTCGCCCCAAGGGTCCGCCCCGATCTGACCAATGCGCGCGGCCGCCTCGTTACCATGGGTCCGTGCCTGCTTGTCCACCCCCGCCCACCGCATGACGCTGCGACTGAAGATCAACCTGATCGTCGCGGCGCTGACGATCCTGTTCGTCGCGGCGGTGCTGGCGTTGCAGATGCGCAGCATGCGCGACTCGGTGCGCGAGGAGGTCGAGGCCGCCAACCTCGTCGCCACGCAGCTGCTGCAGCGCAACGCCTGGCTGTATGCCGCGCAGGGCACCCCGGCGATGCTCGCGTACCTGCAAGGCATCGGCCGGGTGCGTTCGAACGACATCGTGCTGTACGACGAGCACGGCCAGGAGCTGTACCGCTCGCCGCCCTCGCCCTACAAGGCCGGGCGCGACGCCCCCGACTGGTTCGCGCGCCTGATCGCGCCGGAACCGTCGGTGCAGTCGATCGAGTTTCCCGGCGGCAAGCTGGTGACCCACTCCAACGCCTCGCGCGCGGAAGTCGATGCATGGGACTACGTGCTGATCCTGGCCGCCGGCGCGGCCGCGCTGATCGGCGCCGTCAGCGCGCTCGTGTTCTGGCTGGTCGGGCGCACCGTGCGGCCGTTCGGCCAAATCGTCGGCGCGCTGGAGGCGCTGGAGGCCGGCCGCTTCGATGCCGCGCTGCCGCCGCTGGCCGGCACCGAGGCCGGCCTGATCGGCGCCGCGTTCAACCGGATGGTCGGCCGGCTGCGCCAGAACCTCGAAACCGAGCGCCGTGCCGCGCTGGCCGAAAGCCGCCTGTCCGACAGCCGCGAGCTGACCCGCTGGATCGAACACCAGCTCGAGCAGGAGCGGCGCCTGATCGCGCACGAGCTGCACGACGAGTTCGGCCAGTCGGTCACCGCGATGCGCAGCATGGCGCTCTCGATCGCGCAGCGCGTGCGCGGCTTCGACGCACAAGCCGAGCAGGCCGCGCGCACGATCGCCGACGAATCGGCCCGGCTCTACGAAGCGATGCACGGCATCATTCCGCGCCTCACGCCGCTGGCGCTGGATCAGTTCGGCCTCGCCGACGCGCTGGCCGACCTCGTCGAGCGCACGCGGCGCAGCCAGCCCGGCGTGACGGTCGAGCTGCGGGTCGAGCTGGGCGAGGCCAGCCTGCCCGCCGACGTCGCGCTCGCGCTGTACCGCGGCGCACAGGAGGGCGTGACGAATGCGCTGCGCCACGGCCAGGCGACCCGGATCCGGATCGAGCTGCAATGCGATGCCGAGGCCGCCCTGCTCAGCGTCGCCGACAACGGCCGCGGCCTGCCCAGCGAAGCGCCGCCGGACGGCCACCACGGCCTGCGCTGGCTCGCCGAACGGACCGAAGGCCTGGGCGGCAGCTTCCAGATCGGCGCGGGCGAGCCGAACGGCGTGCTGCTGCGGGTGAAGCTGCCGCTGGCCGTGCGGGCTCTCACCGAGGCGGGGGCGGCGTCATCATGATCCGCGTGATGCTCGTCGACGACCACGCGCTGGTGCGCATGGGTTTTCGCATGCTGCTCGCCGATGCCCAGGTCGAGGTGGTGGCCGAGGCCGACACCGGCGAGCAGGCCTGTGCCGACTACGCGCGGGTGCGCCCCGACGTCGTCGTGATGGATTTGTCGATGCCCGGCATGGGCGGGCTCGAAGCGGTGCGCCGGCTGATCGCGCAGGACCCGAAGGCCCGCATCCTCGCGCTGTCGGCGCACGAGGACACCGCGCACCCTCGGCGGGTGCTGCGCGCCGGCGCGCTCGGTTACCTGGCCAAGCGCAGCGCCCCGGAGGCCTTGATCGCCGCGGTGAGCTCGGTCGCCGCGAACCGCCCCTACGTCGACGCCCACACCGCGCAAGCCCTCGCGGTCGCCGAGGTGCGCGGCGAAACCAGCCCGGCCGAGGCACTGAGCGAACGCGAGTTCTCGGTCTTCGTGCAACTCGCCCGCGGGCTCAGCGTCGCGCAGATCGCCGACAACCTGAAGCTGTCCACCAGCACCGTCGGCACCCACCTGTTCCACGTCAAGCGCAAGCTCGGCGCCGGCAACCAGTCGGAGCTGACCCTGGTGGCGCTGCGCTGGGGCCTGATCGAGGCTTGACTGCGAGGGCGCGGGTTAACCCCTGCGCTGGCACAATGGTTGCGTCGGTCAACGGTCGGGGCGTCCCGCCCCGCGGGGAACCCGAGATGCGCTGGTGCGTGATCACCTTGAGTCTGCTGCTGGGCGGCCCGGCGGCCCACGCCGACGAGCGCATCGCCGAGGTGTTGACGCGCTCGCAGCAGCTGCAGATGGACCGCGAAGCACTCGCCGACCCCGACAGCGCCCAGGCCCGGCTCGTGCGCGCCAGTTTCGACACGGTGGCGCGGGCGCTGGGTCTAAACCCCGCGGTGAGCCTGCGCGTGATCGAGGGCGGCACCGTGGCCGAGACGCTGCAGGGCCACGTCGTGCTGGCGAGCGAATCGCTGGCCGATCTGAGCGAAGGCGAGCGGCTGTTCATCCTCGCGCACGAGTTCGGGCACATCGCGCTTCACCACTGGGCGCAGACCGAGCAGGTCTATCAGAAATGGGTGCCCGGCGCGGTGACGCCGGAACGGACCGAGCCCGTCGCCGCACTGCTGGGGCGCGACGCCTCCGAGCTCGCCTACCGCCAGGAACTCGAGGCCGACGCGTTCGCGCTGCGCACCTTGCGCGCGCTCGGCTTCCCGGCGCGGGAGGCGACGAGCGCTTTCATGCACCTGGGCGTGATCCACGACACCCCCACGCACCCGGGGACCCGCAAACGGCTGGCGGCCCTGCGGGCGGCCGAAGCGAGCGCGGCCGGCGATGCTCAGCCGGCGACGCGGAACGAACTCATCGATGCGGTGAGGCGCGCCGACTGACCCTTCAGCGCCTGCGCCGACCCCGCCAGCTGCTGGACCAGCGCGGCGTTCTGCTGCGTCATCGTGTCGATCTGCGCGATCGAATCGTGCACCTGGTCGATGCCGCTGCTTTGCGACTGGCCGGCCGCGGCAATCTCGGTGATCAGGCGCGCGACGCGGTTCACGCTGTCCAGGATCTCCTGCATCGTGTGGCCGGCGTCGTCGACGAGCTTGGAGCCGGCTTCGACCTTCTGCGTCGAGTCGCCGATCAGCGTCTTGATCTCGCGCGCCGCGGTCGAGCTGCGTTGGGCCAGCCCACGCACCTCCGAGGCGACGACCGCGAAGCCGCGCCCGTGCTCGCCGGCCCGCGCCGCCTCGACGGCCGCGTTCAGCGCCAGGATGTTGGTCTGGAACGCGATGCCGTCGATGACGCCGATGATCTCGGAGATCTTGCTCGCGCTGCCGTTGATCTCGCCCATGCGCAGGATGACCTCGCGCATCGTCTTTTCGCCACGCGCGGCCACTTCGCTCGACTGCGCGACGACCGTGCGCGCCTCGTTCGTGTTGCGTGCATTGCTTTGCACCGTGCTGGCGAACTGCTCCATCGAGCTGGCGGTCTGCTGCAGCGCGCTGGACTGGCGCTCGGTGCGGGTCGACAGGTCCAGGTTGCCGCTGGCGATCTCCTCGGAGGTGGTGTTCACGCCGCTCACGGTCTCGCGCACGTCCAGCACCATCGTGCGCAGCTTCTTGCGCATGCCGTTCAGCTCGGCGCGCAGCCACGAGATCTCGTCCTTGCCGGGCGATTCGATCTTCGTCTCCAGGTCGCCGCCGGCGATGCGGATCACGCACTGCACGGTGGATTCGACCGACTCCTTGACGCTGCGGCGGATCGCCCCCATCGCGGCGAACGCGAACAGGCAGCCGACGGCGGTCAGCGTGCTCAGGGCCGCCGCCGCGCCGCGCGCCGCTTCGGCCGGCACGCCTCCCAGCAGCGCCCACGCCGCGCTGCCACCGATCACCGCGATGAACGCCGCACTGACGCCGAAGCCGATCGTCACCCGGCGCACCAGGCTCACACTGCGTATCCAGTTCATGGTTTGTCTCCCGCGGGGTGGAGCGGCGCCGTGCACGACCGGCCGGCGCTGGGTCTCCCCCAAAAGGGGGTATCGGTGCATGCGGCAAGGACCTGAGCGGGCAACGCCCCGGCAGGTGTCGAAAAGTTCCGGTCAGGCGGTTCGAGGACCGGCCAGCCCGCGCTCAGCGCGTGCGCACGCAGCCGGGCATCCGGCCGCACGGCGACCGGGTTCGAGACCGCGCCGAGCAGCGGCAGGTCGCTGGCCGAATCCGAATAGAAGTAACTCTGCTCGAACGCGGCCAGGTCCGCAGGCTCGTCCTGTGCGCCTTTGTCGCCCTGCCGGCGCCGGGTCAACCACTGCACGACCCGCGTGAGCTTGTGCTCGCGGAAGCACGGCAGGCCGTCGATGGCGCCGGTCAGCGTGCCGCCGGGCGTGCCGTCCACGGTGGCGGTTTCGGTGGCGACCACGTGCTCGATGCCGAACAGGCGCGCACAAGGCTCGGCGATGAAACGGGTGGTCGCGGTGACGAGCGCGCAGAGGTCGCCGGCCTGCAGGTGACGCCGCACGAGCGCGTTCATCTCCGCAGGAACGCGCGGGCGCAGCGCCTGTTCGAACTCGCCCGTCCATTGCAGCAGCCGGGCGCGCGGGACGCCGGCCAGCGGCGCGACACTGGCGAAGTGCATCGCGTGGATGTCGAGCGTGCCGGCCACGTACTGCCTGCAATAGCCCAGGTAATTTTCTTCGGCCTCGGCCGGCAGCAGGCCGCGCTCGACCAGGAACTGCGTCCAGGCCATGCCGCTGTCGAACGGGAGCAGCGTGTGGTCGAGGTCGAAGAGGGCGAGTTTCATGACGCCGCAGCGTGCCGCGTCGATGCCGCGAGCTCCGCGGCGAGCGCGCCGCGCAATGCGTTGCAGACCACGAGCCCTTCGGCGCGCGCGAGATCGGCGCGGCTCAGGCTGCGCTCCCGCGCAGCCCACGCCGCGTCGGCGAGCAGCACGCCGCGCATCACCCCGGGCAAGGCACCGTCGGCGAGCGGTGGCGTCCACCAGCGACCCTCGAGGCGGATGAAGACGTTGCTGCGGCCGCCTTCGACGAGCCGGCCCGCGCGGTTGAAGAACAAGGTGTCGAACGCCTGTTCGCGCCCGGCCGCGCGCACGCCGGCGTCGTAGTGCTGGCGCCGCGTCGTCTTGTGGGACGCCAACGGGTCGTGCTCGGGCAGCGTGTCGTCCAGGTCGACGAGCACGCGGACCGGCCCCGCCGGCAAAGGCGCGAGCGGCGCGTGCGTCAGGGCGACGCGGCCGTCGTGAGCGAGCGCGAGGCGCAGGCGCGTCGCGGCCGCGGGCACCGCCGCGGCCTCGCGCTCGAACGCGTCCAGCGTGGCGTGAAGCCGCTCGGGATCGAACTCGAAGCCGAGCACCTCGGCGCTGTGCGCGAGGCGCGCGAGGTGGCGATCGAGATGGCGCACGCCCTGCCCTGGGCGCCACAGCATCGTCTCGAACAATTCGAAGCCCGGGTCCAGGCCGGTGAGAAAGCGCGCTTTCAAACGGCATTCGTCGAACTCGTCGTCGGCGCGGCTGTCGCTGACGATGCCGGCACCGACGCCGAGGCGCAGCGCCCGCTGCCCGCCGGCCTCGGCTCCCAGGGTCAGCGTGCGGATGGCCACAGAAAAACAAAACTCGCCGAGGCGCGCGTCGCCATGCGGGGGGTCGAACCAGCCGATCGCGCCGCAGTACAGGCCGCGCGGCGTGCTTTCCAAACCCTGGATCAGCGCCATCGTGTGGTGCTTGGGAGCCCCGGTGATGGAACCGCACGGGAACACCGCGCGCAGCAGCTCGGGCACACCGACCTCGGGGCGAACTCGCGCCTGCACCGTCGAGGTCATCTGGAACACCGTGGCGTAGGGCTCGATCGCGAACAGCGCCGGCACCTGGACCGAACCGGTCCGCGCGAGCCGGCCGAGGTCGTTGCGCAGCAGGTCGACGATCATCAGGTTCTCGGCGCGGTTCTTGATGTCCAGGGCGAGCAGGCGCGCGGACTCGCTGTCGCTCTCGGGCGCCGCGACGCGCGCGGCGGTGCCCTTCATCGGGCGGGCCGTCAGCAGGCCGGCCTCGTGGCGCAGGAAGAGCTCGGGCGAGAGCGACAGGACGTGGGTGACGTCGCCGCCGCTCGGCAACACGATGAATGCGCCGTAGTCGACCGGCTGGCGCGCACGCAGCCGGCGGTACAGCGCGACCGGCGACCCGAAGGCCGCGCCGTGCAGGCGGTAGGTGTAGTTGACCTGGTAGGTCTCGCCGGCCGCGATCGCCGCGTGGATGGCCGCGATCGCGTGAGTGAACTCGGCGCGGTCGACACTGGGTTTCAAGTTCATCACACCGGCCGGTGCGTCGGCGCCCGAGGCGTCGCGCGCCGTCAACCAGGCATCGGCCTCGTCGCGGGACAGGTGTTTCAAACTGCGGAACATCAACACCCGCAGCGCCGACGCGTCGTCACCCGGCCTCGCGCCGGCTTTCAGCAGCTTCGTGCCCCACTCGTAATCGGCCAGCAGCAGCGCGTGCAGGCCGCGCTGTGAATCGGCGTCCACCCGGGCCCACACGGCCTCGAGCTCGGCTGGATCGACGCAGCGGTGTTCGCGCACGAACCCTTCATACAAGCGGCTGGCAGGCCGCGCGCGCGTGGCGGCGCGGTCGTCCAGCAGCGCGACGCACTCCATGACCGAGCCTAGGACCAGTCGTCCATGTCGTGCTTGATCTTGTGGCGGTTGGCGATCAACTCGTCGACCGAAGGCTCGTTGTTCAGCGCGCGGCGAATCGCGAGCTTCGTGGCCTCGTGGTTGGTGCGGTACATGTCTTTCTTGTCGAGGTTCGGGTCCTTCGCGCAGCGCGGGTCGATCCAGACCAGGCTGATGATGCACAGCTCGTTGGCGATCGCCTTCGGGATGATGCCCTCGATCAGGCAATCGACGACCGCATCGGCGGTCGCGCTCTGCACGACGCCACCAAACAGGTCGATGTTGGCGAAGTCCTTCAGCGTGACCTTGGGCACGACGATGGTCGCCGGCCGCACCAGCTGATTGCAGGCCCGGATCGCGAACATCGCGGTGTGGCCCTTGCTCTGCGCCATCATGTTGGCGAAGGCCTGGCCGACCGGGCCGTCGGTGCGGCCGATCAGGATCTCCGGCATCGCGTCGGTGAACTGGCCGTCGCGCGCGAGCACCGTCGCCTCGCCGGCGTGGAAGAGGTAGTCGTTGCTCATCGGGGCTCCTTGTTGACGACGATCAATTCGCCCCGCCCGTCGGCCGAGAGGTCGCCGAGGTGGCAGACGGTGCGACGTGCGGCCAGGCCGGCGAAAGGCCCGCCGTGGCGCGCGAGGTCTCGCGCGAGCAGCTGCCACGCAACCGCGGCATCGCCGAGCTTGGGCACGAAGGTCGCCGGCACCGGCGGTGCGCTGCCTGCGAACACGAGGCTGCCGCGGCGCATGCCGTAACCCACGTGCGCACCGGCGCGCCCGCCGATCGCGATCGTGCCGGCGACCAGGCGCGAGGCGAGGAAATCGCCGGCGTCGCCGAACACCAGCGCACTGCCGCGCCGCATCCGGTCCGCGAAGCGGTCGCCGGCGCGGCCGCGCACGATCAAGGTGCCGCCGCGCATGCCGTCCATGCTGCCGGGCAGGCTGCTCGCGGCGTGATCGCCGACGTCGCCGGCGACGTCCAAAGACCCGCCCGCCATCTCGCACGCCGCCAGCAGGCCGGCGTGGCCTCGTACCGTCACCTCGCCGCCGCTCATGCAGGCGCCGACATAGTCGCCGACCGAGCCGGTGACGACGATGCGCCCGGCGGCGAGCTGCCAGCCGATGCGGTCGAAGCGCGACAGATCGCCGTCCAGCACCAGCTCGCCTGCAGCGCCGGGGACGCCGTCGCTCGCGACCGTGAAGAACTCGGCGAGCGGCAGCGTCTGCATGCCGTGAACGACGGGCAGGCGCTCGATCTGGGCTGAAGTCAGCCCGGCCAGAGCCGCAGGCGTCAAGCCGCGCACATCGACGCGCAGCGCGGGCACCTGCTTCAACGCGAGCGTCACGCGGGTCATGCCGCGCCTCCGTCAAGCAGCTTGTGCAAGTGAAAATGAAACGGCCCGAGCTTGCCGCCGTAGTTGCCGGCCGAAAGACGCCGCAGCCCGCCGGCCGCGCCGATCGCGATGCACGCCTGCATGCCCACGCGCATCGCGGTGCCGACGTCGGCCTCGGTGAGGCCGTCGATCACGATCTCGAGCACGCAGTGCACCTCGGGCGTGATCTCGCTGTTCGCGACGAGCCCGACCAAGCCGGGACAGAACGCGTCGTTGGTGGACGCCATCAGCGTCGCGTACTTGCTGCCGACCTTCGAGCCCGAGCGCACCACCCCGCCGGGGAACGGCATCACGACGTTCCGCAATTGCTTCATCGCCCGCACCGCGGCCTCGGCGGCGTTCAGCGCGGCCTCGGTGTCGGTCGCGAGCATCAGCAGGTTGCCGCCGCCGACCGCCTTCGTCACGGCCGTCGTCTCCTGCGCGACGAACTCGCCGTCCATCACCGGGATGCGCCAGTAGCGCACGCCATCGATCACCTTCGAGATCTGCCAGCCGTCGCCGAAGAAGCGCAGGTTCTTGCCGAGCGCGATCGCCTCGCCTTCCTCGATCCCGGCGAACACCGCGGTCGTCGGGCAGGTCAGCACGCACTGGCCGACGCGGCGCTCGACCTGTTTCGCCAGTTCCTTGCCCGACATCGAGAAGATCAACAAGGCAACGCCGGGCCGCCCGTCGGGCGTTTCCTCGGGGCCGAGCTCGCGCTCGATGCCGGCCTCGCAGCCGCAGGCGATCACCGAGGTCGCGAAGCCGCTCGCGCTGACCGCCGCGTGGCGCGCCCAGGTCAAGTCGTGCGCGGTGATCACGAGCCGCGTCGC
Source organism: Burkholderiaceae bacterium (assembly GCA_036500445.1). Taxonomy (GTDB): domain Bacteria; phylum Pseudomonadota; class Gammaproteobacteria; order Burkholderiales; family Burkholderiaceae_C; genus LMDS01. The sequence continues at coordinate 14,989 of DASYCA010000285.1, forward strand.
CTTCATCGGAAAGGCCTCGGCGAAGGTGTCGTCGATCACGACCCCGTTGACGACGCGCGCCTTTTCGCTCATTGGCCGGCCTCGAAA
>DASYCA010000286.1:0-6051 GCA_036500445.1 Burkholderiaceae bacterium
GGCTTGTGATACCCGCGCCGGATCGCGCCGGCGCCCTCGCCGACGGTTTGTTCGTAGACGCGGAAGTAGCCGCCCAGGTTGGGCCGGCCGAACTCGTTGTTGAACGCGGCCCCGCCCAGCGGCCCGTCGATCATGATCTGCAACGGGCTCGCGATGTGCTCGGGCTTGCCGTAGGCGGATTGCTCCCACGGTTCGTTCGTTCCGGGCAGGTGCAGATTGGACACGCTGAACCCGGTGATCCCGGCCTTCGGCTTGGAGCCGCGCCCGGTCGCCCCTTCGTCGCGGATCTCGCCGCCGGCGCCGGTCGACGCGCCGGGGAACGGCGAGATCGCGGTCGGGTGGTTGTGGGTCTCGACCTTCATCAGCACGTGCACCGGCTCGACCCGGGCCGAATACACCGGTGCGTTCGTGAAGCCCTGCGGCAGCCAGCGCTGGATCGTGCCGCCCTCCATCACCGACGCGTTGTCGCTGTACGCGACGATGGTGTGCTGCGGCGAGCTCGCCTCGGTGTGGCGGATCATCTGGAACATCGAGCGTTCCTGCGCCACGCCGTCGACGACGAACTGCGCGTTGAAGATCTTGTGCCGGCAGTGCTCGCTGTTGGCCTGCGCGAACATCATCAGCTCGACGTCGGTCGGGTTGCGCTTCAGGCCGGTGAACGCGCTCACGAGGTAGTCGATCTCGTCGTCGGACAGCGCCAGGCCGAATTCGGTGTTCGCCGCGACCAGCGCGTCCCGGCCCTGGCCGAGCAGGTCGACGTGCTGCATCGGCACCGCGGGCTGCGCGTCGAACAGGTGGACCGCGTCCTCGCGCGCCGCCAGCACGCTCTCGGTCATGCGGTCGTGCAGCAGCGCCGCACAGGCTTGAAGCTCGCTGGCCGTCAGCGGCTTCGCGCCGCCGAGCAGGCCGGTCTTCAGCGTCAGCCGGTATTCGGTGACGCGCTCGACCCGCTTGATCGCCGCACCGCAGTTGTGCGCGATGTCGGTCGCCTTCGAGGCCCAGGGCGAGACCGTGCCCAGGCGCGGCGCGACGACGATCAGCGCGCCCTCGGTCGGCCCTTTATACCCGTCGCCGTAGCGCAGCAGCCCGGCGAGCTTGTCCCGCTGCTCGCGCGCCAGCTCGGCGTCGCTGCAGACCCAGTGGACGTGCCGGGCCGCGACGCCGGTGAGGCGCGGCTGGATCGCCTGCAGGCGCGCCAGCAGCGCCTGCGCGCGGAAATCGGACAGCCCATTGCCGCCCTCGAAGTGGGTCAGGTGCTGAGGGGTGGAGGTCACGCGGCGGGGCTCTGGGCTGAAACGAAGTGGAAGGCAAGGCCGAGAGGCGCTGAGGGCCGCCCCGGTGCAACCCGAAATTCTACGTGGCGAATGAGATAATGCGCGGCTATGACGATCACGATCAAGACCGCTGCCGACGTCGCCGCGATGCGCGTCGCGGGCCGCCTCGCCTCCGAGGTGCTGGACATGCTCACGCCGCACGTGAAGCCCGGCGTCTCCACCGAAGAGCTCGACCGCCTCGCGCACGACCACATCGTGAACGTGCAGCAGGCCATCCCCGCGCCGCTGAACTACGCGCCGCCGGGCTACACGCCGTATCCGAAGTCGATCTGCACGTCCATCAACCACCAGGTCTGCCACGGCATCCCGAACGATCGGCCGCTGAAGAACGGCGACATCGTCAACATCGACGTCACCGTCATCAAAGACGGCTGGCACGGCGACACCAGCCGCATGTTCATCGTCGGCGAAGGCTCGATCGCCGCGAAGCGCCTGTGCCAGATGACCTACGAGGCCATGTGGAAGGGCATCGCGAAAGTGAAGCCCGGCGTGCGCCTGGGCGACATCGGCCACACGATCCAGACCTTCGCCGAGAACAACGGCTTCTCGGTGGTGCGCGAATTCTGCGGGCACGGCATCGGCCAGAAGTTCCACGAGGAGCCGCAGGTGCTGCACTCCGGCCGCCCGGGCACGCTCGAGGAGCTCGTCCCCGGGATGATGTTCACGATCGAGCCGATGATCAACGCCGGCCGGCGCGAGATCCGCGAGATGGGCGACGGCTGGACCATCGTCACGAAAGACCGCTCGCTGTCGGCCCAGTGGGAGCACACGGTGCTCGTCACCGAGACCGGCTTCGAAGTGATGACGCTGTCCGCCGGCAGCCCGCCGCCGCCGGACTTCGTGATGACGGCGGCGAGCGCGTCGTCCTGACGCCCGTGCCGTCGACGCACGTGGTGGCCGTCCCCGAGCCAGCGCCGACGCTGCCGGTCGCCGCACTCGACCCGGCCGCGAGCCTGGCCGACCTGCGCACCGCGTTTCGCGACGGCAAGGCCGAGCTGCTCGATCGCTTCGCGCAGTCGCGCCCGACGGCGCCGGGCGCCGCGCGGCTGATTCGCGCGCTGTGCCGGCATGTCGACCAGACCCTGATCGCGCTCTGGGAGCGCTCTTCGATGCCGCAGGGCACCGCGCTGCTGGCGGTCGGCGGCTATGGCCGCGGCGAGCTGTTCCCGCATTCCGACGTCGACGTGCTGGTGCTGCTGCCGCCGACGATGGAGGTCGCCAGCGTCACGCTGAAGGCCTCGATCGAGGGCTTCATCACCGCCTGCTGGGACATCGGCCTGGAGATCGGCTCCAGCGTGCGCACGGTCGGCGAATGCATCGCGATCGCGAAGGCCGACGTCACGGTGCAGACGGCGCTGCTCGAATCGCGCTACGTCTGCGGCTCGCGCCGCGTGTTCTCGGCCTTTCGCGTCGCGAACACGCAGGCGATGGACCCCAAGGCCTTCCTGCGCGCGAAGACGCTCGAGATGGAGCAGCGCCACCGCAAGTTCGAGGACACGCCCTACTCGCTCGAGCCGAACTGCAAGGAGAGCCCCGGCGGGCTGCGCGACCTGCAGGTCGTGATCTGGGTCGCGCGCGCGGCCGGCCTCGGCAAGACCTGGGCGACGCTCGCCGCGACCGGCCTGATCACGCCGTTCGAGGTCAAGCAGCTGATCCGCAACGAGGGCCTGCTGAAGCTGATCCGCGCGCGGCTGCACATCATCGCGGGCCGGCGCGAGGACCGGCTCGTGTTCGACCTGCAGACCGCCGTCGCCGAGAGCTTCGGCTACCGGGGCACGCACGGGCAGCGCGCCTCCGAGAAGCTGATGCGGCGCTACTACTGGGCCGCGAAGGCGGTGTCGCAGCTGAACCAGATCCTGATGCTGAACATCCAGGAGCGCGTCGACGGCTCGCAGGACGCGCCGATGCGCCCGATCAACGACAGGTTCCTCGAGCGCGACGGCATGCTCGAGGTCGCGAGCGACGACCTGTACCAGCGCGACCCGCACGCGATCCTCGAGACCTTCCTCGTCTACCAGCAGAGCGCCGGGCTGAACGGCCTGTCGGCGCGGACCTTGCGGGCGCTGTACAACGCGCGCGACCTGATGGACTCGGATTTCCGCCACGACGCGGTCAACCGCGCGACCTTCATGGCGATCCTGAAGGCGCCCGAGGGCCAGACCCACGCGTTCCGGCTGATGAACCAGACCAGCGTGCTGGGGCGCTACCTGTGGGTCTTCCGGCGCATCGTCGGGCAGATGCAGCACGACCTGTTCCACGTCTACACGGTCGACCAGCACATCATCATGGTGCTGCGCAACGTACGGCGCTTCTTCATCCCCGAGCACGCGCACGAGTACGCGTTCTGCTCGCAGCTGGCGTCGACCTTCGAGCGGCCGTGGGTGCTCTACATCGCCGCGCTGTTCCACGACGTCGCGAAGGGCCGCGGCGGCGACCACTCCGAGCTCGGCGGCAAGGAGGCGCGCCGCTTCTGCCGCGACCACGAGCTGCCGGTCGGCGACACCGAGCTCGTCATCTTCCTCGTCGAGGCGCACCTGACGATGTCGCGCATCGCGCAGAAGGAAGACCTCTCCGATCCGGACGTGATCGAGGCCTTCGCCGAGCTCGTCGGCGACGAACGCACGCTGACCGCGCTGTACCTGCTGACGGTCGCCGACATCCGCGGCACCAGCCCGAAGGTCTGGAACGCCTGGAAGGGCAAGCTGCTCGAGGACCTGTACCGCCTGACGCTGCGCGCGCTCGGCGGCGCGCGGCCGAACCTGGACACCGAGGTCGAGGCCCGCAAGATCGAGGCGCGCCAGATGCTCAACCTGGACCCGCTGCCGCCGGGCATCGAGAAGGCGCTGTGGGCCACGCTGGAGCTCAGCTACTTCGCGCGCCACGACGCCGGCGACATCGCCTGGCACACGCGCTCGCTGCACGAACACGTGCAAAGCGGCAAGCCGATCGTCCGCGCCAGGCTGTCGCCGCTCGGCGAAGGGCTGCAGGTGCTGGTCTACGCGCCCGACCAGGCCGACCTGTTCGCGCGCATCTGCGGTTATTTCGACGGCGCCGGCTTCAACATCCTGGACGCCAAGGTCCACACGACGCGCAGCGGCTACGCGCTGGACACCTTCCAGGTCAACAGCCCCGAGCTCGATCAGCAGGCGCAGGGGATGAACTACCGCGACCTGATCTCGTACGTGGAGACCCAGCTGGGCCTCGCGCTCTCGGCCACCGGGCCGCTCCCGTCACCGGGGCGCGGGCGCATCTCGCGGCGCGTCCGGTCGTTCCCGATCACGCCGCGCGTCACGCTGCGGCCGGACGAGCGCGCGCAGCGCTGGCTGCTCGGCATCTCGGCGAGCGACCGCTCCGGGCTGCTGTACTCGATCGCGCGGGTGCTGGCACGCCACGGCATCAACCTGCAGCTCGCGAAGATCACGACGCTGGGCGAGCGCGTCGAGGACACCTTCCTGATCGACGGCGCGGCGCTGCAGCAGAACCGCGTGCAGCTGCAGGTCGAGACCGAGCTGCTGGACGCGCTGGCGGCCTGATGGAGGCGTTCCTCGTCTCGACCGGCGTCGTGTTCCTCGGCGAGATGGGCGACAAGACCCAGCTGCTCGCGATGCTGCTGGCCGTCAAGTTCCGCAGGCCGCTGCCGATCGTGCTCGGCATCTTCGTCGCGACGCTGTTCAACCATCTGACCGCCGGCCTCGTCGGCGGCTGGATCGCGCACGCGCTCGGGCCGGTGATCCTGCGCTGGGTCATCGGTGTGTCGTTCATCGCGATGGCCGGCTGGATGCTGATCCCCGACAAGATCAACGCCGACGAGGCGACGGGGCCGCAGCGCTTCGGCGTCTTCGGCACGACCGTGATTTCATTCTTCCTCGCCGAAATGGGCGACAAGACGCAGATCGCGACGGTCGCGCTGGCGGCACGCTTCCAGGATTTGTTTGCGGTGGTGGCCGGCACGACGCTCGGGATGATGCTCGCCGACGTGCCGGCGGTGTTCGTCGGCGACCGGCTCGCGAAGAAGATCCCGATGAAGCTGGTTCACGGGATCGCCGCGGCGATCTTCGCCATCCTGGGCTTGTTGACCTTGTTCAACGTCGGCAGCTTGTTCCGAGGCTGACTGCCATCGCGCCCCAGCCCTTTCGCCTCTGGCGAAATGTCGTTCGCCAGGCGAAGAACAGTCCACTGGACTGTTCTTCGCCCGGGCTCACCCCATGTGCAAGCCGCCGTTCACCGAAAAATCGGCGCCCGTGGCAAACCCCGACTCGTCCGACGCGACCCACGAGACCATCGACGCGATGTCGTCCGGCGTGCCGAGGCGCCTGACCGGGATGCCGGAAATGATCTTGTCGAGCACGTCCTGGCGGATCGCCTTGACCATGTCGGTCGCGATGTAGCCCGGGCTCACGGTGTTGACGGTCACGCCCTTGCTCGCGACTTCCTGGGCCAGCGCCATCGTGAAGCCGTGCATCCCGGCCTTCGCGGCCGAGTAGTTCGTCTGCCCGAACTGGCCCTTCTCGCCGTTGACCGACGAGATGTTGATCACGCGGCCCCAGCCCCGATCGACCATGTCGTCGATGACCTGCTTGGTCACGTTGAACAGGCTCGTCAGGTTGGTCTCGATCACCGCGTCCCAGTCGGCGCGGGTCATCTTTCGGAACATGCCGTCGCGGGTGATGCCGGCGTTGTTGACGAGCACATCGATGGGCCCGTGCTCGGCCTTGAT
>DASYCA010000287.1:0-4252 GCA_036500445.1 Burkholderiaceae bacterium
TGTTCGGCCTCGAGCGTGGGCTTCTTGTCCTTCAGCTCCTGGATGAACGAGGTCACGTCGGAGGTGTAGGCTTTCCAGAACAGCGGCATGGTGTGGCCGCGCCTCGGAGGGCGCGTTCGGCGGGGGGATGGGGCATTTTAACGGGGATGGGGCATGGGCAGGACTTCTCGCGCGGTATTCGCGGTATTCGTCGTCGGACTGGGCCTGACCGCGCTGCTCGCGGCCTGCGACCCGCAGCGCATCAGCGAGCTCGAGGAGGGCGTCTCGACCGAGGCCGACGTGCGCGCCCGGTTCGGCGAGCCGGAGGCCGTCTACGCCGAGGCGAACGGCGCGCGCACCTTCGAGTACCCGCGCCAGCCCGCCGGCCAGGTCAACTACATGATCACGGTCGGCCCGGACGGCAAGATGAGCGCGCTGCGCCAGGTTTTGAAACCGGACAATTTCGCGAAGATCGCCCCCGGCTGGGACAAGGCTCAGGTCCGCCGCCTGCTCGGCCGACCGGCGAAGACGGCGCGTTACGCGCTGAAGAGCGAAGAAGTGTGGGATTGGCGCTTCGTCGACAGCCAGCAGCCGAAGCTGTTCTCGGCCAGCTTCGATCCGGACGGGCACGTCACGTCGAGCGCGACGACCGACGATTCGCCGGACATGAAACACTAGCCACCATGAGCACTTCCGCATTCGCCTCGCTGCCGCCGCCACCGTACTACGCGGTGATCTTCTCGGCCCAACGCACCGAGGGCGACGCGGGCTACGGCGCGATGGCCGACCGGATGGTCGAGCTCGCCTCCGGCCAGCCGGGCTTTCTCGGCGTCGAGAGCACGCGCGGGGCCGACGGCTTCGGCATCACGGTGTCGTACTGGGCCAGCCTCGACGCGATCGCGCGCTGGAAGGCGCATGCCGATCACCGCATCGCGCAGGAGACCGGCAAGACGCTCTGGTACGAGCACTACGAGCTGCGCATCGCGCGCGTCGAGCGCGCCTATTCCAAACGCTGATTCAAGGGCTGATCCGCGGCGTCGCCCAGGCCCTCCAGGATCGGGCAGTCCGGCCGCTGGTCGCCGTGGCAGCAGGCGACCAGCGATTCGAGCGTGCGCTTCATCGCGCTCATCTCGTCGATGCGGCGCTGCAGATCGGCGACGTGGCCGGCCGCGATGCGCTTGACGTCGGCGCTGGCGCGGCGGCGGTTCTGCCAGAGCTTGAGCAGCTCGGCGATCTCGGCCATGCTGAAGCCCAGATCGCGGGCGCGCCGGATGAAGCGCAGCGTGTGGACCTCGGCACCGCGGTACTGGCGGTAGCCGGCGTCGGTGCGGTGCACGCGCGACAGCAGGCCGAGCGTCTCGTAGTGGCGCACCATCTTCGCGGACACGCCCGAGCGCGCCGCCGCCTCGCCGATGTTGAAGATTTGCTCGCTGTTCATCGCACGCTCCCTTTCCAGCCCCGCAGCAGCAGCGCATTCGCGACCACGCTGACGCTGCTGAAGGCCATCATCGCGCCGGCGATCACCGGGCTCAGCAGCCCGGCCGCCGCGAGCGGCACGCCGACGAGGTTGTAGATGAAGGCCCAGAACAGGCCCTGTCGGATCTTCGCGACGGTGCGGCGCGAGATGTCGATCGCATCGGCGACGAGCGCGAGCCGGCCGCGCATCAGCGTGATGCCGGCGGCCTGCATCGCGACGTCGGTGCCGGTCGACATCGCGATGCCGACGTCGGCGGCGGCCAGCGCCGGCGCGTCGTTGATGCCGTCGCCGACCATCGCGACGACGGCCGCGCCGCCGCGGGTCTTCTTCAGCGCCGTGACGATCGCGGCCTTGTCCTGCGGCAGCACCTCGGCCTCGACGCGGTCGATGCCGACCGCATCGGCGAGCGCACGCACGCTGCCGGCGTGGTCGCCGCTGACGACGACGGTCTGGATGCCGAGCGCATGCAGCGCCGCGACCGCGGCGCGCGCATCGGGCTTCACGGTGTCGGCGAATGCGAGCCAGCCGAGCAGGGTCGGCGCCATCGTGGTGTCGGCGGCGGCGCTGGCGTCGCCGGCGTCGGCGAGCCAGGAGACGCTGTGGCCCGCGGCTTCATGGGCTTGTGCCGCATCGGCCGGCGGCGCGCAGCCGAGCTCGGCCATGTAGCGCCGGCTGCCGAGCCGCAGCGCGCGGCCGTCGACGCGCGCCGCGAGGCCGCGGCCCGGGACCGCGTGGACGTCGCTGGCCAGGAGTGCCGCGCCGAGCTCACCCTTGCCCGCGCCGGCCGCATCGGCCGCCTGCAGCACCGCCCGCGCGAGCGGGTGTTCGCTGCCGCGCTGCATCGCCGCGCACGCGGCGAGCAGCGCGGCGCGGTCGCCATTGACGGCCATCGCCTCGACCAGCGTCGGCCGGCCTTCGGTCAGCGTGCCGGTCTTGTCGAACGCGACGACGTTGATCGCGTGCGCGCGTTCGAGCGCGGCCGCGTCCTTGATCAGGATGCCGCGCCGTGCGGCCGCGCCGGTGCCGACCATGATGGCCGTCGGCGTCGCCAGGCCGAGCGCGCACGGGCAGGCGATCACCAGCACCGCGACCGCGTTCAGCAACCCTTGCTGCCACGCGCCGGCGGCCAGGCCCCAGCCGAGCCAGGTCAGCAGCGCGACCGCGACGATGACGGGCACGAAGACCGCGCTGACGCGGTCGACGAGGCGTTGCACCGGCGCCTTCTCGGCCTGCGCCGATTCGACCATGCGCGCGATCCGCGCGAGCGTCGACTCGGTGCCGACCGCACGCGTCTCGATCGCCAGCACGCCCTCGCCGTTGATCGCGCCGCCGGCGACGTGTTCGCCGATCGCCCGGGCGACCGGCAGGCTCTCGCCGGTCACCAGCGATTCGTCGACGTGGCTGGCGCCCTCGATGATGCGGCCGTCGACCGGGATGCGCTCGCCGGGCCGCACGACGACGACGTCGCCGACGCGCACCTCGGCGACCGGCCGCTCGGCCTCGACGCCGTCGCGGCGCACGCGCGCGGTCTGCGGCATCAGCGCGTTCAGCGCCCGCAGGGCCTCGGTCGTGCGGCGCTTCGCGAGCCCCTCGAGCCACTTGCCGAGCAGCACCAGCGTGATCACGACGGCCGAGGCCTCGAAGTACAGCGTGGGCATGCGGCCGCTGCCGGCTGTGAACCACTCGAACACGCTGAGGCCGTAGGCCGCCGAGGTGCCCAGCGCGACCAGCAGGTCCATGTTGCCGGCACCGGCCTTCAGCGCCTTCCAGGCCGCCACATAGAAGCGCGCGCCGAGCACGAACTGCACGATCGTCGCCAGCACCCACTGCAGCGCCACCGGCAGCATCGCGCGCACGCCGAAGGGCGCGAGCAGCATCGGCGCGACCAGCGGCAGCGAGAGCACGACCGCCGCGATCAGCGACCAGGGCGGCGCGGTGGGCCGCGGCGGCTCGACCGCATTCGGCTCGGCCGCATGGGCGTGGTAGCCGGCCTTTTCGACCGCGGCGACAAGGGCCGCGGTGATCGGCGCCGCGCCGCTCAGGCGCACGCTGGCGGTCTCGGTCGCGAGGTTGACCTGGGCCGAGACGACGCCATCGACCTTCGCGAGCGCCTTCTCGACCCGCGTCACGCAGGCAGCGCAACTCATGCCGTCGATCTGCAGGCGGGTGGTGGTCAGGGCGGCGGGGTTCGGGTTCATGGGCAAGAGTTTGAAGTCTGCCATGATGGGAAGGTCAAGCCCCGGCCGTCCGCCCTTGACCTTGCCATGGTGGCAGGCTTTAGGCTGCGATCAGAATGCACCACTTCAAACTGGAAGGATCCGATCGTGCTCGAACTCACCGTCAACAGCATGAGTTGCGGCCACTGCGTCAGCGCAGTGACGAAGGCGCTCCAGCAACTCGATCCGCAGGCCAAGGTGGCGATCGACCTGGCGACGCACAAGGTCCGCGTCGAGACCGGCGCGGCGCGCGAGCGGGTTGTCGCGGCGCTGGTGGATGCGGGGTACGAGCCGGCTTAGGGTCGGGGCTGGTTCTCGTTTCCGTTGCTTCGTCGCGCATCGCGGGCGCTTCCTTCTGCCGTTGAGCACGTCGTGACAGGCGGTACCCGCCGGGGGCTCATGAGCGGGGGTACCCTTAAATCGCCCCCAGCGGGTACCGCCTGTCACGACGTTCAGCGTTGCTGACCTTTGGATGAACGAGAGTCACCGCTCTCTTGGCCTTGGCCGCATTAGTGCGAGACCCGATCAGGCCCTCTGCACGGCGTTGCGCGCGCCGGACTAACAGCGCTAGTCACACATG
>DASYCA010000288.1:0-17325 GCA_036500445.1 Burkholderiaceae bacterium
CGCGAGCCGATGCCGACGGCGATGTCGATGCCGGCCGCCGCGCCGATCTCGAAGCCGGCCCCGGCCGCGCACGACCTGCATGCGCCGGCGCTGGCCGACCTGCCCCAGGCGACCCACGCGGCCCAGGTCGCGCAAGCCGCCGCCGCGCGCCGCGATCAAGAGAACATGATGGGCGAGCTGCGCTCGATGAAGGGCCTGATCGAGGAGCGCTTCGGCGCGCTCGCCTTCATCGAGAAGCTGAACCGCCAGCCCGCGCAGGCCCGCCTGACGCAAAAGCTGCTCGACGCCGGCTTTTCACCGGCACTGATCCGCAAGATCGGCGACAGCCTGGCCGCCGACACGCCCGACGAGGCCGCCTGGGCCGCCAGCGTGCTCGAACGCAACCTGATGACGGCCGAGGCCGAGGCCCCGCTCGAAGACCAGGGCGGCGTCTACGCGCTGGTCGGCGCGACCGGCGTCGGCAAGACCACGACGACGGCGAAGATCGCCGCCGCGTTCGCGGCCAAGTACGGCGCCGCCAACCTCGGCCTGATCACGCTGGACGCGTACCGCATCGGCGCCCACGAGCAGCTGCGCGCCTACGGCCGCATCCTCGGCGTGCCGGTCCACACCGCGCACGACCGCGCCTCGCTGGAAGACCTGCTGGACCTGCTGGCGGCCAAGAAGATGGTGCTGATCGACACCGCCGGCATGGCCCAGCGCGACGCCCGCACCCGCGAGCTGCTCGAGATGCTGAGCCACCGTTCGATCAAGAAGCTGCTCGTGATCAACGCCGCCTCGCAGGGCGAGACGATCGAGGACGTGATGATCTCCTACCTGGCCAGCGCCTGTGCCGGCGTCGTGCTCTCGAAGATGGACGAGGCCGTGAAACTCGGCCCCGCGCTGGACGCGCTGATCCGCCACAGGGTGAAAGTCATCGGCGTCGCCAACGGCCAGCGCGTGCCCGAAGACTGGCACCGCCTGTCGGCCAATGCGCTGGTGCACCGCGCGCTGCGCGCCGCCATCGGCAGCGCCTACAAGTTCGATGCGAGCGACGTCAGCCTGATCTTCACCGCGCCGACCGGCGCCACCCGCGTGGCCGCCAAGGCCGCCACCGCCACGCCCCATATCTGAGCGATGAGCCACACCCCTCACCCCCACTCGCGCCCCGCACCGCTGGACCAGGCCGACGGCCTGCGCCGCCTGTTCGCCCACGCCCATCCGCGCGTCTGCGTCGTGCCGGTCGTCTCGAACCCGAACGTCGCGTTCGGCGGCGTGATGCTCGAGCGCCTGTGCACCGCGTTCGCCGAGCACGGCAAGCACACGCTCGTCGTCGATGCGGCCGAGCGCGCCAATGCGCACGCGGAGATGGCGCTGCTGGACCTGGCCGAGTGCATCGAGACCTTGTCGGCGCGGGTCTCGTACCTCGCGGCGCGCGGCCTGCCGCTGCGCTTCGTCAACGCCGCCGGCTCGACCTATTCGTTCCTGCAGGCGGTGATGCAGGCCGCGCCGCAGTGCGACGTGGTGCTGATGCACGCGAGCGCCTCCGACCTGTGCCGCATGTTCGCGCGCAACCCCGAGATCGAGCGCGGTGGTTCTGCCCAGGTCAGGCCGCTGCTGCTGGCCGACGACCGGCCCGCGAGCGTGACCCACGCCTACGCCGCGATGAAGCTGATGACGCAGCGCGCCGGCCTGATCGTGCACGACCTGCTGCTCGGCGCCGCGCCGCACTCGCCGCGCTCCGAGCGCATCGCGATGCAGATCGCGACCTGCGCCGACGACTTCCTCGGCGCGGTGCTGCGCGACTGGGTCCGCATCGACCCGGCCTGCAATCCGACCGACGCACCGACTCCGGAGCTGCGCCGCCTCGTGCGCGAGCAGCTGCGCACCGCCGCGGGCGACGCGGTGCCCAGCGCGGCCGCCGCGCTGTATTCGGATCACGCGATGAATCACCCCACCGAGAGGGCCGCCTCATGGGCCCACAACTGAACCGTTCGGAGCCCTTCATGTACACCGCCAAAGGCCAGCTGGACCTGAACTCCACGCTCAAGCAATACAGCGGCCTGGTGCGTCGGCTCGCACACCAGATGATCGCGAAGCTGCCGGCCAATGTCGAGATCGACGACCTGATCCAGGTCGGCATGATCGGCCTGGCCGACGCGCTGAGCCGCTTCGATGCGGCCCAGGGCGTGCAGTTCGAGACCTTCGCGACCCAGCGCATCCGCGGTGCGATGCTCGACGAGCTGCGCGGCAACGACTACCTCTCGCGCGGCACCCGCAAGCAGCAGCGCACGATCGAATCGGCGGTTCACAAGCTCGAGCAGCGGCTCGGCCGCGCGCCGGTCGAGAGCGAGATCGCGCGCGAGATGGGCATCACGCTGGCCGAATACCAGGAGCTGCTCGGCAAGGTGCGCGGCACCCAGCTCGTCTACCTCGAAGACATGTCCGGCGACGACGGCGACAACGATTTCCTGGACCGCCACGTCGGCGACGACGAGGCGAACCCGCTCGCGCAACTGCAGGACCACCGCATGCGCGAGGCGCTGGTCGAGGCGATCAAGGTGCTGCCCGAACGCGAACAGTACGTGATGAGCATGTACTACGAGCACGACATGAACCTGAAGGAAATCGCGGCGGTGCTGAAGGTGACCGAATCGCGCGTGTGCCAGCTGCACAGCCAGTCGATCGCGCGCTTGCGCGTCAAGCTGCGCGCGTACTGAACCCAAAAGGCCGGATAGACAGAAAGGCGTCGTCATGGGGACCATGCAGGAAGCGCCGCAACTGGCGCGTGATCTGCCGCGCGCGGTGCGCTCGATCGCGCAGCAGGCCTCGAAGATCGGCCGCGAATCGGCCGAGGTGCGCGGGCTGATCGACGACACGACGCGCCAATCCGCGCGCAGCGCGCGCGCCGTCGCCGAGCTCGGCACCCAGGTCAAGGACATCAACGGCGCGCAGGGCAGCATCGGCAGCGCCTCGAACGCGAGCCTGGGCGCCGTCAAGCGCGTGCGCGCCGCGGTCGAGGGCGTCGGCCGCGAGGTCGGCGAGATCGTCACGACGCTGCGCGACGTCGCGCGCGCCGCCGAGGGCATCACGCAGATCGCGTTGCAGACGCGCCTGGTCGCGTTCAACGCGTCGGTCGAGGCCAAGCGCGCCGGCGAGGCCGGGCGCGGATTCGGCGTCGTCGCCGACGCGGTCAAGGAGCTCGCCGGCCAGGTCGAGCAGTCGTCCAAGGAGATCATGCGCACGGTGAAGCTGCTGGACGGCCGCATCGCGACGCTGGCCACCGAAATCCGCATCGACGCCGACGGGTCCGGGCAGGGCCCGGTGCAGCTCGCGCTCGCCGACGTGCAAGGCGCCGTCGACAGCATCATCGGCGCGGCCGACCACAGCCGCGCGATCTGTGCCGGGCTGAACAGCCAGATGGAAGCGATCGGGGCCGAGATGCACCAGACCGGCCGCTCGCTCGGCGCGGCGATGAAGCGCAGCGAGACCTTCCTGGACGTCTCCGAGCACCTGATCGAGCTCGTCGCCGATTGCGGCATCGAGACCGAGGACACGCCGTTCATCCAGGCCGCGATCGCGGCCGCCGACGAGATCGCCGCCTTGCTCGACGACGCGCTGCGGCACCGCCAGATCCGCCCGGAGCAGCTGTTCGACACGAGCTACCAGCCGATCACCCGCACCGACCCGGCGCAGTTCACGACCGCCTTCGTCGCGATCGCCGACCGCTTGTTCCCGGCGGTGCAGGAGCGGGTGCTCAAGCTGAGCCCGAAGATCGTGTTCTGCATCGCGGTCGACCGCAACGGCTATGTGGCGACCCACAACCGCCAGTACAACAACCCGCAGCGCGGCGAGCTCGCGTGGGACAGCGCGAACAGCCGCTACCGCCGCATCTTCGACGACCGCACCGGCCTCGCGTCGGCGCGCAACGAGCGCCCGTTCCTGCTGCAGACCTACCGCCGCGACATGGGCGGCGGCAACTTCATCGTGATGAAGGAAGCGGCCGCGCCGATCACCGTCGGCGGGCGGCATTGGGGCGGCCTGCGCCTGGCGTTCAAATTTTAGGCGTGAAGCTGACCTGGCCGCTGCCGGCCCTCTTCGCGTGGTCGCTCGGCTGGGGCCTGTTCGCCGCGCTGCGCGCCGCGCAGGCGCCGCTGGCGCTGGCGATCGCGCTCGGCGTCGCGACCGGCGCGGCCTGCAGCGTCGCCGGCAGCACGCCGTGGCGGCGTGTCTTCATCGCGCTCGGCTTTCCGCTCTCGCTCGCCGCGTCGGGCCTGGCCAGCGGGGTGCCGCCCTGGGGCTGGCTGCTGCCGCTCGCGCTGCTGGCGCTCGTCTACCCGCTCAACGCCTGGCGCGACGCGCCGCTGTTCCCGACGCCGGCCGGCGCGCTCTTCGGCCTCGGGCAGATCGCGCCGCTGGGCGCGGATGCGCGCGTGCTCGATGCCGGCTGCGGCGTCGGCGACGGCCTCTGCGAGCTGCGTCGCGAATACCCGCAATCGGCCCTGCACGGCCTCGAATGGAGCTGGCCGCTGCGCTTCGTGTGCGCCTGGCGCTGCCGCTTCGCACGCGTGCGGCGCGGCGACATCTGGGCCGCGGATTGGTCGGGCTACGAGCTCGTCTACCTGTTTCAACGCCCCGAGAGCATGGCGCGCGCGGCCGACAAGGCGGCACGCGAACTGCGCCCCGGCGCCTGGCTCGCGAGCCTGGAGTTCGACGTGCCGGGGCTGGCCGCGACCAAGGTGCTCGAGTGCGCGGATGGGCGGCGCGTGTGGCTTTACAGGATGCCGTTCCGGCGCCGGGGTGAGGGTGCTCGTCAGGGCGCTGACGGTCGAACTGGAAAACTCGGCGTCACGCCCATGTTCGCCCACGCGAACGCATAGCCGTCCGCGACCTCCTCGAGCGCCTTGCTGAGGTTGCTCGAGCCGTGGCCGGAGTTGGTCGCGATCCGGATCAGGTGCGGCGGGTCCTCGGGCGCGCTGAGCGCCTGCAAGGTCGCCGCGTACTTGAACGAGTGCGCGGGCACGACGCGGTCGTCGTGGTCCGAGGTCGTGATCAGCATTGCCGGGTAGTGAACGCCGGCCTTCAGGTTGTGCAGCGGCGAGTAGCCGAGCAGGTATTTGAACTGCGTGGCGTCGTCGCTCGAGCCGTAGTCCGAAACCCAGGCCGAGCCGACCGAGAACTTCTGGAAGCGCAGCATGTCCATCACGCCGACCTGCGGCAGGCCGACCTTGAACAGATCGGGCCGCTGGTTGATCACCGCGCCGACCAGCAGCCCGCCGTTGCTGCCGCCCTGCAGCGCGAGCCGATCGGGCGAGCTGATCTTCTCCTTGATCAGGTACTCGGCGGCCGCGATGCAATCGTCGAACACGTTCTGCTTGTTCAGCCGCATGCCGGCCTGGTGCCAGGCCTCGCCGTACTCGCCGCCGCCGCGCAGGTTCGCCATCGCGAACACGCCGCCCTGCTCGAGCCAGGCGATGCGCGACGGGCTGAAGTAAGGCGTCAGCGAGATGTTGAAGCCGCCGTAGCCGTACAGGATCGTCGGGTTGCGGCCGTCCAGCACCAGGCCCTTCTTGTTGACGATGAACATCGGCACGCGGGTGCCGTCCTTGCTCGTGAAGAACACCTGGCGGCTCTCGAAGCGCGCCGGGTCGAAGCCGGGGATCTCGGGGGCGCGGAACGGCTCGCTGCGGGCCTTCGCGATGTCGTAGCGGAACAGCGTCGGCGGCTGGTTCATCGACGTGAAGCTGTAGAACACGTCGGTGTCCTTCGCCTCGCCGCCGAAGCCGCTCGCGCTGCCGGGCGCGGGCAGCGCGATCTCGTTCAGCAGCTCGCCGTCGAGCCCGCGCATCTGCACGTGCGAGCTGACGTCCTGCAGGTAGGTCGTGAACAGGCGGCCGCCGGCCTGCTGCACGCTTTCGAGCAGGTGCGGCTGCTCGGGCAGCACGGTCGTCCAGGCGTGCTTCTTCGCGTCGAAGCCCATCAGCTTGTAGTTCGGCGCGCCGCGGTTGCTGCGGATCAGCAACTCTTCGCCATCGCTGCCGACGAGCTCGAAGCGGTCTTCGCTGAGCTCGGGGACGACCGGGCGGAAGGCCTTCTCGGGCTTGGTCTCGTCGCGCACGAACAGGCTGTTGCCGCGCAGCTTGCGGTTCTGGATCGTCAGCACCGCGAAGCGCTCGTCCTCGGTCGTCGAGACGTCGACGAAATAGTCCGGGTGTGCCTTGTCTTCATAGACCGGCGTGTCCACGCTCTGCGGCGTGCCGACCTTGTGGAACCAGACGCTCTGGCCCTCGGTCGGCGTCGTCAGCTCGGTGCCGTGCACCGGCTCCGGAAAGCGGCTGTAGTAGAAGCCGTCGCCGCGCCATTGCGGGCCGCTGAACTTGATCCAGTGCAGCACCTCGGGCAGCATCTCGCGGGTGCTCATGTCCATCACCTGGAAGTCCTGCCAGTCCGAACCGGGGATCGCGGATTTCGCGACCACGGCGTAGCGGCCGTCGCGGCTCAGCGTGAAGGACTCGAGCTTGGTCGTGCCGTCGGCCGAGAAGGTGTTCGGGTCGAGCAGCAGCTCCGGCTTGCCGTCCAGGCCTTTCTGGGCGTAGAGGGTCGACTGGTTCTGCAGCCCGTCGTTCTTGTAGAAGTAGATGAACCCATTCTTCTGGAACGGCACGCTGTACTTCGCGTAGTTGGAGATCGTGCGGATGCGCGCGAGCAGATCGGCGCGGAACGGGATCTTGCCGAGCCAGCCGAAGGTCAGCGCGTTCTGGTGCGCGACCCAGGCTTTCGTTTCGGTCGAATTGTCGTCCTCGAGCCAGTGGTACGGATCCTGGATCTCGGTGCCGAAGTAGGTGTCGGCGTGCGCGATCTTGGGGGTGTCAGGGTAGGTGATCGGTGCGGCCATCGTGGTGTTGAATGCGGCCGCGGCGAGAAGCAGCCCTGCCCAGCGGAAGTTCATGATTTGTTTGTCTCGACTCAGTTCAGCGGCTGGCATTCAAGGGCGTTGAAGTTCACCGTCGATGGCGATCAGGCAGGCGGGGTACTCTGCGGAGCGAAGTAAAGGAGGAGGCCGTAGGCCGGGGGACATGAGCGCAGCAGAGTACCCCGCCTGCCTGATCTCGCGCCAACCGCCGAATGCAAGACGCGGAGCACGACAGGGATTTCATCAGGCCAGCCGCGCCCGATGCCGCGCGACCTGCGCCCGCACCTGCGCCGGCGCGGTGCCGCCGAGCACGTTGCGGGCGTTCAGCGAGCCGCGCAGGCTCAGCACCTCGAACACGTCTTCGCCGATCGCGGCATGGAAGCCCTGCAGCGTCGCGAGCGGCAGCTGCGACAGGTCGGCGCCTTGCGCGATCGCGAGCTTCACCGCGTGGGCGACGACCTCGTGCGCGTCGCGGAACGGCAGGCCCTTCTTGACGAGGTAGTCGGCCAGGTCGGTCGCGGTCGCGTAGCCGCGCAGCGCGGCGCGCTCCATCGCCTCGGGCTTCACGCGGATGCCGGCGACCATCTCGATGAAGATGCGCAGCGTGTCCTTCAGCGTGTCGACGCTGTCGAAGAGGGGCTCCTTGTCTTCCTGGTTGTCCTTGTTGTAGGCCAGCGGCTGGCCCTTCATCAACGTGATCAGGCCCATCAGGTGGCCGACGACGCGGCCGGTCTTGCCGCGCGCGAGTTCGGGCACGTCCGGGTTCTTCTTCTGCGGCATGATGCTCGAGCCGGTGCAGAAGCGGTCGGCCAGGTCGATGAAGCCGAAGTTCTGGCTCATCCACAGCACCAGCTCCTCGCTGAAGCGCGAGAAATGGATCATGCACAGCGCCGCGGCCGCGCTGAATTCGATCGCGAAGTCGCGGTCGCTGACGGCGTCCAGGCTGTTCTGGCAGACCTGCGGGCGGCCCTGGTCATCCACCATCCCGAGCGTCTTCGCGACGCGCTCGCGGTCCAGCGGGTAGCTGGTGCCGGCCAGCGCGGCGGCGCCCAGCGGCAGCCGATTCGTGCGTTTGAAGACGTCGGCCATGCGCTCGGCGTCGCGCGCGAACATCTCGACGTAGGCGAGCAGGTGGTGGCCGAAGCTGACCGGCTGGGCCACCTGCAGGTGCGTGAAGCCGGGCAGGATGACCTCGGCGTTCGTTTCGGCCACCTCGACGAGCGCGCGCTGCAATTCCGTCAGCAGCCCGCCGATCGCGGTGATCTCGTCGCGCAGCCACAGCCGCACGTCGGTCGCGACCTGGTCGTTGCGCGAGCGGCCGGTGTGCAGCCGCTTGCCGGCGTCGCCGACGAGCTGGGTCAGGCGCGCCTCGATGTTCAGGTGCACGTCCTCGAGGTCGAGCTTCCATTCGAAGCGGCCGGCCTCGATCTCGGCGGTGATCTGGGCCATCCCGCGCTCGATCGCGGCAAAGTCCTCGGCGCCGATGATGTTCCGGGCCGCGAGCATCTCGGCGTGCGCGAGGCTGCCCTGGATGTCGGCCTTCCAGAGCCGCTGGTCGAACTCGACGCTGGCGGTGTAGCGCTTCACGAGCTCGCTCATCGGCTCGGAAAAGAGCGCCGACCAGGCCTGGGATTTTTTGTCGAGTTGGTTGGTGGACATGAGCGGCGGGCGTTGGACAATGCGAAGCAGCCCCATTCTATCGACGCCCCCCTTGACCACGCGCCCCTCCGCCCCGCTGAGCGCCGCCGCGGCCACGCGGCCGGCCGAGCCGCGCGCGACGACCGGCTTCGGCACGACCGGCTTCGACGCGCTCGCGACGGCCGGTGCGCCGCCCGTCGCGGGCGCGACCGCGTTCGACGTCTGCCACGTCGGCGTCGCGCTGCGCGCGGTGTTGTTCGTGCACGGCGTGCTCGCGATCGGCATGCTGTTTGCCGCCAGCGGCTGGGTCGCGTGGCTGAACCAGTTCGCGCTGGGCGCGGGCAGCGCGTTGCCGGCGGTGCTGCTGTGGCTGCTGCTGCTGTGCGCGTTGAAGAAGCCGCTGAACGCGCTGCCGCTGGCGGCCCAATGGGGCCTGGCGATCGGCTCCGGCGCGTTCTGCGGCGGCTTGAGCTCGGTGCTCAGCTGGTGGGCCGGCGGCGGCTTCGAAGGCCTGTTGAAGATCGGCGTGATCCCGATCTGGCTCGCGCCGGCGGCCACCGGCGGGGTGCTGGCGGCGCTGCTGTTCCAGTGGCTGCGCTGGCGCGCCGCGGCGGCGCTGCCGGCCGAGGCGACCGCGCGGCTGGCCGAGCTGCAATCGCGCATCCGCCCGCACTTCCTGTTCAACACGCTGAACAGCGCGCTGACGCTGGTGCGCCTGGACCCGGCCCGCGCCGAGGGCGTCCTCGAGGACCTGGCCGAGCTGTTTCGGGTCGCGATCGCCGACCCGACCGAATCGGTCACGCTGGCCGAGGAGATCGAGCTCGCGCAGCGCTACCTCGCGATCGAGCAGATCCGCTTCGGCGACCGGTTGCGCGTGACCTGGGAGCTCGACGCCGCGGCCGGGCAGGCGCGCGTGCCGCCGCTGCTGCTGCAGCCGCTGGTCGAGAACGCGGTGCGCCACGGCGTCGAGCCGGCGGACGAGGGCGGCTCGATCCGGGTGCGCACGCGGGTCAAACTCGGCCGGGTGCTGATCGCGATCACCAACAGCGTGCCGGCGGCGCGCTCGCGGCCCGGCAACGGCATCGCGCTGCGCAACGTGCGCGAGCGCCTGCGGCTGATGCACGACGTCGCCGGGCAGTTCGAGACGCGGCTCGACGGCGACGCGTACCGCGTCAACATCGTGGTGCCGCTGTGACCGGGCTTCGCGTCTTGCTGGTCGACGACGAGGAACTCGCGCGCCTGCGGCTGCGCCAGCTCGTCGGCGAGTGCCTCGATCCCGCGGCCGAGGTCGTCGGCGAGGCCGCGAACGCACAGCAGGCGCTCGCGTGGCTCGCGGCGCAGCGCTGCGACCTGGTGCTGCTGGACGTGCAGATGCCGGGGCGCGACGGCACCCAGCTCGCCGCCGAGCTCAAGCGCATGGCCGAGCCGCCGGCCGTCGTGTTCGTCACCGCGCACGCGCAGCACGCGCTGCGTGCCTTCGATCTGGACGCGGTCGACTACCTGACGAAGCCGGTCCGGCGCGAACGCCTGCACGCGGCCTTGCAGCGTGTCGCGCAGCGTCTGGCGCTGCTGCGCGGGGGCACCGGCGCGGCCGCGAATGCTGCGGGCGATGCGGCGCCGGAGCCGGCCGGGGAGCCGGTCATCGTCGTCACCGACCGCGGCCGGCTGGTGCGCGTGCCGGTCGCCGAGGTGCTGTATTTCAAGGCCGAATTGAAATACGTGACCTTGCGCACCGCGACCCACACCCATGTGCTCGACGAGGCGCTGTCGGACCTGGAGCAGCGCCTGGGCGAGCGCTTCCTGCGCGTGCACCGCAACGCGCTCGTCGCGCGCCGCGCGGTGCGTGCGCTCGAGCGCCGTGCGATCGCCGGCGAAGGCGAGGACGACGGCGGCGAGGGCTGGGCCGTCTGCATGGCGCCGGTCGGCGAGTGGCTCGCGGTCTCGCGCCGCCAGGTCGCCGCGGTGCGCGAGGCGCTGGTGGCGGCTGGAGGCTGAACAGGATGTCGCGGCGAGCGTGGTGGGGCGTGCTGGTGGGCATCGCGGTGCTGATCGCGGTGCTGGTCTGGGCACGGCTGTGGTTCGTGCGCTGGATCGCCGACGAGGAGCGCCACGCCGGGGCCCAGCGCGTGCTGGCCGTCGTGCGGGCGGCGGCCTCGGCGCCGCGTGCGGACGCCGCCCAGGCGCCGGCGTTCGCGCCGAGCGGCGCCCCGGGCGCCGAACAGATCGAGCTGTGCGGGGGCCGCTGGTTCACGTTGAACCCCGATGGCAGCGCCGACAACGACGCGTTCGAGCGCGCGATCGGCCTGCCCGACGCGCGCGCCGCGATGATGAGCGCGCTTCGCACCGACCCCAGCGAGTACGCCCGCGCGGTCGCGATGCGCCTGGCGATGGCCGACTCCGCGCAGGCGGGCGAGAACCTGGATGCGCTCGTGCGGCTGGCGACGACGACGACCGATCCGCGCGTCTACGCGCTCGCGTTCGGCGCCTGCGGCAAGGGCAGCCCCGGCGCCGCCGGCGTCTGCCGGCTGCTCAACGCACCGCAGTGGGCGCGCCTGGACCCGGGCAATGCGGCGCCGTGGATCTCGGTGCTCGGCGCCGCGGTCGTGCAGCACGATGCGCCGGGGCAGGTCGAGGCGCTCTATCACATCGCCCACTCAGCGCGCCAGGACGACCGCTTTCTGGCGTTGACCGCCGAGGTGCTGGCGCACCTGCCGAGCGACGACACGGCGCTGCCGGCGACGCTGGCGCTGACGGTGGAAGCCGCGGGCCTCGATGCGGCGCAGGTGCTTCCGGCCTACCAGAACCTGACGCAGATGTGCCGGGGCGCTGCGCTCGACGACGCGAACCGGCGCGAGGCCTGTTCCGGGGCGGCCGAGTTGCTGTTCTCTCAGGCCGACACCTTGATCGCGGCCCGGATCGGCGGCGTGATCGGGCGGCAGCTCGGCTGGCCGGCGGAGCGTCTCGATCAGGCTCGCGGCGAGAGCACCGCGTATCTTCAATCCACGCTCGTGAAGGACCCCGCCGCGCCGCGCAACGCCTGCACCGACATGCGCCAGAGCCTGACCGAGTTCCAATCCCGCGCGCGCCTCGGCGAGGCCGGCGCGGTCCGCGATTGGGTCGCGCGTTCGGGCCTGCAGCCGGAGGATTTCATCCGCATCGAGCGGGATGAGCGAGCGCAGCGGGCCGCCGAGGCGGCTTCCGCGGCGTCGGCAGCGGCCGCGGCGTCCGCCGCCTCCGCGCCGCGCTGACGCGCGCCGCTCAGCCGGTGTTGCGCAACCCCGCGGCGACGCCGTTGATCGAGATGTGGATCCCGGTCTGCACCCGCGCGTTCTCCGGATCCCCCTCCTTGCGCCGGCGGTAGCGCCGCATCAGCTCGACCTGCAGGTGGTTCAGCGGGTCCAGGTACGGAAAGCGATGCTCGATCGAGCGCGCCAGCGTCGGGTTCGACGCGAGCCGGCTCTTCTCGCCGGTGATCATCACGAGTGCGTCGTCGGTGCGCTGCCACTCGGCCTTGATCAGCCCGAAGATCTTCTTGCTCAGCTTCGGATCCTCGACGAGGTCGGCGTAGCGCGCGGCGATCGCCAGGTCGCTCTTCGCGATCACCATGTCCAGGTTGGAGATCAGCGTGCGGAAGAACGGCCACTGCTTGTGCATCTTCTGCAGCAGCGCGAGGCGCTCCTTGCGCTGCGCCGCGTCCTTGCCGAGAAAGCTCTCGATCGCCGAGCCGAAGCCGGCCCAGCCGGGCAGGCCGATGCGGCACTGGCCCCAGCTGAACGACCAGGGGATCGCGCGCAGGTCCTCGATCGCCTGCGTCGCCTTGCGCGAGGCCGGGCGCGAGCCGATGTTCAGCTCGGCGATCTCGCGGATCGGCGTCGAGCCGAAGAAGTACTCGGTGAAGCCGGGCGTCTCGTAGACCAGGTGCCGGTAGGCCTTGAAGCTCGCGTCGCTGATCTGCGCGGCGGCGTCGAGAAAGGCCTTCGGCGCGCTTTTCGTCGGGTTCAGCAAGGTCGCCTCCAGCGTCGCGGCAACCAACGTCTCCAGGTTGCGCCGGCCGATCTCCGGGTGCGCGTATTTCGAGCCGATCACCTCGCCCTGTTCGGTCAGGCGGATCTGGCCGTTCACGGTGCCGGGCGGCTGCGCGAGGATCGCCTGGTAGCTCGGGCCGCCGCCGCGGCCGACCGTGCCGCCGCGGCCGTGGAACAGGCGCAGCGTCAGGCCGTGGCCGGCGCGCAGCTCGCCGAAGAGTTCAACGAGGTCGATCTCGGCGCGGTAGAGCTCCCAGTTGCTGGTGAAGCTGCCGCCGTCCTTGTTGCTGTCGCTGTAGCCGAGCATGATGTCCTGCTCGGCGCCGCTGCGCTTCATCATCGCGGGGATGCCGGGCAGCTCGTAGAACGCGCGCATGATCGGCGCGGCGTTGCGCAGGTCGCCGATGGTCTCGAACAGCGGCGAGACGATCAGGTCGCTGGTCGCCGAATCGTCCAGCGTGCCGCGCAGCAGGCCGACTTCCTTCAGCAGCAGCATCACTTCGAGCAGGTCGCTGACGTCTTCGGTGTGCGAGATGATGTAGTGGCGCAGCGCGTTGCGGCCGTAGCGCTCGAGCATCACGACGGCGGCCTCGAAGATCGCCAGCTCGCCGACCGAATGGGCGCTGTACTTGGCGGCGCGCACGCGCAGCGGCCGCGCGTCGTTCAGCTCGCGCACCAGCAGCAGGCGGCGCTCCGATTCGGGCAGCGCGCTGTAGTCGGCTTCGATGCGGGCGACGCGCAACAGCTCGGCGACGACCGCTTCGTGCTTGTCTGAGCTCTGGCGCAGATCCACCGTCGCCAGGTGAAAACCGAACACCTGTACCGCGCGCATCAGCGGCACCAGCCGCGGCGCGGCGAGGGCCTGCGCGTTGTGCGCGCCGAGCGAGCGGTCGATGACCTGCAGATCGGCGAGGAATTGTTCGGCCGTGCGGTACGGGTTCTGCGGCGGGACCGCGTGGCGCAGCGCCTCGGTGCCGGTGAACTCGTGCAGGGTCGCGGCCAGGCGTGCGTACATGCCGATCAGCGCGCGCCGGTACGGCTCGTCCTCGCGGTGCACGCTGTGGTCGGGCGAGCTCGCGGCGAGCGCCAGCATCTCCTTGCTGACCGGCGCGAGCGAGGCCGAGATCGACAGTTCGGCGCCGAGCTGATGGGTCTCGACGAGGTAGTAGCGCAGGACGGTCTCGCTTTGGCGCGCGAGTGCCATCTGCAGCGTGTCGGCGGTGACGAAGGGGTTGCCGTCGCGGTCGCCGCCGATCCAGTTGCCCATCCGGAAGAACGGCGCGATCTTGTGCCCCGGCAGCGCGGCCTCGAGGTCGCCGTACATGCGCGGGATCTGGCGCAGGAAGGTGGCGTGGTAGTAGCTCAGCGCGTTCTCGATCTCGTCGGCGACCGTCAGCTTGTTGGTGCGCAGCATGCGCGTCTGCCAGATCTGCGTGACGCGGGCGCGGATCAGCGCCTCGTTGTCGGCCAGGTCGCGCGCGATCGCGATGCCTTCGCGCGCCTCGACCAGCTCGGCGATCGTGCGCTCGGCGTCCAGGATGCTCTTGCGCTGGACCTCCGTCGGGTGCGCGGTCAGCACCGGCGCGATGTAGGCGTGCTCCAGCGTCTTGGCGATGTCGGCGGCGCGGATGTCGGCCGCGGCCAGGCGCTCCAGCGTCATCGCGAGCGAGCCTTCCTGCAGGTGGCCCTGGCGCTCGTGGTGGTCGCGGCGGCGCACGTGGTGGCGGTCCTCGGCGATGTTCGCGAGGTGCGAGAAATAGCTGAACGCGCGGATCACGCTGACGGTCTGGTCGCCCGACAGGTTCTTCAGCAGCCGATCGAGCGCGCGGCCGGCCTGCGCGTCGCTCTTCAGGCGGTACGCGACCGACAATTGGCGGATGCGCTCGACCAGTTCGAACGCCGCCTTGCCCTCCTGCTCGCGGATCACGTCGCCGAGGATGCGGCCGAGCAGCCGGATGTCGTCGACCAGCGGCTTGTTCTTTTCGGCGGCGTCGCCGGCCTTGTCGCCGCTTTTGGCGCGCTTTGAAGCAGGGGCTTTGGCTCGTGCCATGGTGTCCTCGAGTCTTGTAATCTGGTTACACGCCGCGCATCGTAGCGCAGGGGTTCGCGAGCGGTCCCGCACCCGCGAGGGCGGGGCATGCAAGACTCGTGCAAGCGTGGGCTTCGCCGAGCCGGCGGCGCGCGGCTGCTAGCATGTGCCATGACCCCAACGACCTTGATCGCGACCCGCGAGAGCCCGCTCGCGCTGTGGCAGGCCGAACACGTGCGTGCGCTGCTGGTACAGCGCTTCGGCATGCCGGTCGAGCTGCTCGGCATGACGACGCTCGGCGACCAGATCCTGGACCGCTCGCTGTCCAAGGTCGGCGGCAAGGGCCTGTTCGTGAAGGAGCTCGAGACGGCGCTCGAAGACGGCCGCGCGCAGCTCGCGGTGCATTCGCTCAAAGACGTCCCGATGGACCTGCCCGAGGGCTTCGAGCTCGCCGCGGTGCTGGAACGCGAAGACCCGCGCGATGCGTTCGTCTCGCCGCGCTTTCGCACGCTCGATGAGCTGCCGCAGGGCGCGGTCGTCGGCACCTCCAGCCTGCGCCGCATCGTCCAGTTGCTGAACCTGCGGCCCGACCTCGTCGTCCAGCCGCTGCGCGGAAATCTGGGCACGCGGCTGCGCAAGCTCGACGAGGGCGGCTTCGACGCGATCGTGCTCGCCGCGGCCGGGCTGAAGCGGCTCGGGCTGGCCGCACGCATCGCGAGCCTGTTCGAGCCCGAGCGGATGCTGCCGTGCGCCGGCCAGGGCGCGCTCGGCATCGAGGTGCGCAGCGACGCGCATGCGCTGCGCGCGCAGCTCGCCGGGCTCACGCACCGGCCGACCTGGCTCGCGGTCGAGGCCGAACGCGCGGTCTCGCGGGCGCTCGGCGGCAGCTGCAGCATGCCGCTCGCGGCCCAGGCGAGCTGGCGCGGCGAGACGCTGAGCCTGGCCGTCGCGCTCGGCCACGCGCTGGCACCGGCCTCGACGCTGATGCGCGCGACGCAGCAGGCCGAAGTGAAAAACGAGGCCGAGGCCAGGGCCCTCGGCGAGGCCGCGGCGCGCTCGCTGCTCGATGGCGGCGCGGGCGCCTATCTGGTGCCGGCGCCCTAGCGGATCGGCGCGGTGCGCGTCATCGTCACCCGGCCCGCAGCACAGGCCGCCGAGTGGGTCGCTGACCTGCAGGCGCAGGGCTTGGACGCGGTCGCGCTGCCGCTGATCGAGATTCGCTCGGTGCCGGATCCGGCCGCCCTCGTCGCCGCCTGGACCACGCTCGCTCGCCAACGCCTCGTTGCATTCGTGAGCCCGAACGCCGCGCAGTGCTTCTTCGCGCAGCGGCCGGCGGGCGCCGCGTGGCCCAGCGGGACGCTGGCCGCGTCGCCCGGCCCGGGCACGACGCGCGTGCTATTGAGCCTGGGCGTGCCGGCCGCGCAGATCATCGCGCCGGCGGCCGACGCGGCGCAGTTCGATTCCGAGTCGCTGTGGGCCGAACTCGGCTCGAAGGCGTGGCAGGGCGCGGACGTTCTCGTCGTGCGCGGCGACGGCGGGCGCGACTGGCTCGCCGAGCGCCTGCGCACGGCCGGCGCGCGGGTCTCCCACCTGAGCGCCTACCGCCGCGCGGCGCCGCAGCTGGAGGCCGATGGCCGCGCGCTGCTGGCCGCCGCGCTCGCCGCGCCGGCGGCGCACCTGTGGCTGTTCAGCAGCTCGCAGGCGATCGAGCACCTGGCCGCGCTGGCGCCGCCGCACACGGCCTGGGGCGAGGCGCGCGCGGTCGGGACGCACCCGCGCATCGTCGCGCGCGCACGTCAGTTGGGGATCGACCGCACGATTGCGGCCCGCCCAGCCTTGGCCGATGTGATCGCCTGCATACAATCATTGCGACCGTGACCGACGATATTTCCCCCGTCCCCCTCGCTGCGCCCGCGGCCGAGTCCCCGGCGCCCGCGTCGCCGCGCATGGGCGGCCCGACACGGGCGTGGTGGGCCGCGGTGCTGGTGCTGGGCGTCGTCAGCCTCGCCAGCCTCGGCTTCGCGTGGCACGCCGACCAGCGCGGCGCGAGCCTGGAGCAGGAGCTCGTGAAGCGCCAGCAGGAGGGCTCGGGCAAGGCCGCCGAGGCCGTGATGCTCGCGAAGCAGGCGCAGGAGGCGACCAGCGAATCGACCGCGAAGGTCGCGCTGCTCGAGGCCCGCGTCGCCGAGGTCGCGGTCCAGCGCGGCCAGCTCGAGGATCTGATCCAGTCGCTCTCGCGTTCGCGCGACGAGAACATGCTGACCGACATCGAGGCCGGCATCCGCGTCGCGCTGCAGCAGAGCGCGCTGACCGGCAGCGCCGACCCGCTGATCGCGACGCTGAAGCAGAGCGACGAGCGCCTGGCCCGCTACAACCAGCCGCGCCTGGACGGCGTGCGCCGCGCGATCACGCGCGACCTCGATCGCGCGAAGGCGACCAGCACGACCGACATCGCGGCCCTCAGCGCCAAGCTGGACGAAGCGATCCGGATGGTCGACGACCTGCCGCTGCTGTCGGTCGCCGAGACCCGCAAGGACGGCGCCGCGCGCGACGCGAAGGTCGGCCCGGTGTCGCCGCGCGCCGCGGCGAGCGCGGCCGCGGCCGCCGCGGCGGCCAGCGCCGCCGCCTCGCGCTGGCCCGGCCAGGTCGGCAATGCCTGGAGCGCGCTCAGCGAGCGCGTCTGGCTCGACGTGAAATCGCTGGTGCGCGTGACCCGCATCGACCACCCGGACGCGATGCTG
>DASYCA010000289.1:0-6464 GCA_036500445.1 Burkholderiaceae bacterium
GGCGCATCGGCGCGGTAGACCGCGTGGTAGCGCGTGTCCGGCGGCTTCGGCCCCTTGACCTTGAGCACGCGCAGCAGCCCGTGGTTGACCAGGTCGGCGAAGTACTCGGTCGGCAGGTAGCCGACGCCGAAACCCGCCATCGTCAGCGCCGACAGCGCGACCAGGCTGTTGCCGGTGTAGACACGCCGGATCGCCAGGCCCTGGTCGCGAAACCACTGGTCGTACGCGACATCGACGCCCGAGCGCTCGGTCTGCATCAGGATCGGCTGCGTCGCGATGTCGGCCAGCGAGAAGCTGCGCTTGTCCGGCAGCAGATCGGGCGCGCAGACCCACGCGAGCTGCAGTTCGCGCAGCGGCTGCGCGACGAAATCGTTGCGCGCGAAGACCGGCGGCACGACGACGAGGTCGAGCTCGTCGCGCGCGAGCTTCTCGCACAGGTTCGGGCTCAGGTCGATCTCGGGCTCGAGCGCCATCTCTGGGTAGGCGGCGCGCATCGCCTTGACCAGTTGCGGCAGCCACGTCAGCGCGGTCAGCTCCGTCACGCCGAGCCGGAAGCGCCGCATCGCGGCGGGCGCGCGGCCGAGCGAGGTCAGCATGCTGTCGCGCAGGCCCAGCATGCGCTCCGCGCCTTCGACGAGATCCTCGCCGCGCGCGGTGAGCTTGGGGGCGCGCCGGCTCCGGTCGAACACCGGCTCGCCGACGATTTGCTCGAGCTCCGCGATGCGCTTGGAGACCGCCGACTGGCTGGTGTGCAGCCGATACGCCGCGCTCGCGAACGACTGGAGCTTGGCGCACCAGTACAGGGCTTCGAGCTGCTTGAGCGTGATCAACGCTTGCCTTGCAGGCGCGCGAACGCGTCTGCCATCGCCGACGCCGGTGCCGCCGGCCCGCCGCGCGCGCCCTGCCCCGCGCGCTCGCCGCGCTGCGCCGGCCGGAAGGCGTTGGCGCCGGCCGCGTCGGCGCGGGCGACCGGCTGCGCATCCAGCTTCATCGTCAGCGAGATGCGCTTGCGCGCGAGATCGATCTCGAGCACCTTGACCTTGACGATGTCGCCGGTCTTCACGACCTCGCGGGCGTCGTTGATGAACTTGTTCGAGAGCTGGCTGACGTGGATCAGCCCGTCCTGGTGCACGCCCAGGTCGACGAAGGCGCCGAACTGCGCGACGTTGCTGATCGTGCCCTCCAAGGTCATGCCAGCCTGCAGGTCCTTGATGTCCTCGATGCCGTCGTTGAAGCGCGCGACCTTGAAATCCGGGCGCGGGTCGCGGCCCGGCTTTTCGAGTTCGGCGAGCACGTCCTTCACGGTGATCACACCGAATCGTTCATCCGCAAAGGCCTCCGGCTTCAGCGTGCGAATCACGTCGGCCCGGCCCATCACGTCGGCGGCCGGTTTACTCAGCTTCGCGAGCATGCGCTCGACCAGCGGATAGGTCTCGGGGTGCACGCCGGATTGGTCGAGCGCGTTGTCGCCGCCGCGGATGCGCAGGAAACCCGCGCTTTGCTCGAAGGTCTTCGCGCCCAGGCCGCTGACGTCCAACAGCTGCTTGCGGCTGCGGAACGCGCCGTTCGCATCGCGCCAGCGCACGATGCTCGCGGCGACCGAGGCGCTCAAGCCCGAGACGCGTGACAACAGCGGCGCCGACGCGGTGTTCAGGTCGACGCCGACCGAGTTCACGCAGTCTTCGATCACCGTGCCCAGGCTCTTCATCAGCTCGCTCTGGTTCACGTCGTGCTGATACTGGCCGACGCCGATGCTCTTCGGGTCGATCTTGACCAGCTCGGCGAGCGGGTCCTGCAGGCGGCGCGCGATGCTGACGGCGCCGCGCAGGCTCACGTCCAGGTCCGGCAGCTCCTTGCTCGCGTACTCGCTGGCCGAATAGACCGACGCACCGGCCTCGCTGACGACGACCTTCTCGAGCGGCGTGCCGGGGGCGAGCTGCTGGATGCGCTTGATCAGATCGGCCGCGAGCTTGTCGGTCTCGCGGCTCGCGGTGCCGTTGCCGATCGCGATCAGGTTCACGCCGTGCGTCGCACAGAGCTTGGCCAGCGAATGCAGCGACCCTTCCCAATCACGGCGCGGCTCGTGCGGGTAGACGGTGTCGACGCCCAGGACCTTGCCGGTCGCATCGACCACGGCGACCTTGCAGCCGGTGCGGATGCCCGGGTCCAGCCCCATCACGACGCGCGGGCCGGCCGGCGCGGCGAGCAGCAGGTCACGCAGGTTCTCCGCGAAGACCTTGATCGCCACGGTCTCGGCGTCTTCTCGCAGCCGCGAGAACAGGTCGCGCTCCAGGCTCAGGCTGAGCTTCACCTTCCAGGCCCAGGCCACGCACTTGCGAATCAGGTCGTCGGCCGGCCGCTTCGAGTGGCTCCATTTCAGGTGCAGCGCGATGCGGCCTTCGGCGAGCGAGGGCGCAGGCGTGCCGGGCACCGCGGCGGCTTCGTCGATCACGAGCTTCGCATCGAGCAGCTCCAGCGTGCGGCCGCGAAAGACCGCGAGTGCGCGGTGCGACGGCACGGTGCGGATCGGCTCGGCGTAATCGAAATAGTCGCGGAACTTCGCGTGGTCGGGCACGTTGCCGTCCTTGCCCTCGACGAGCTTGCTCTGGAACAGCGCCTCGCTCCACAGCCACTCGCGCAGGCCGCGCACCAGCACGGCGTCCTCGGCCCAGCGTTCGGAAAGGATGTCGCGCACACCGTCGAGCACCGCGTGAGCATCGGCGAAGCCGGCCTCGGCATTCAGGAACGCGGCGGCTTCGGTGAGCGGCGTCAGCGTCGGGTCGGCGAAGAGCCTGTCGGCGAGCGGCTCGAGACCGGCTTCGCGCGCGATCATCGCCTTGGTGCGGCGCTTCTGCTTGTACGGCAGGTACAGGTCTTCGAGCTCCTGCTTGGTCGGCGCGGCCTCGATCGCGCGGCGCAGCTCGGGGGTCAGCTTGCCTTGTTCATCGATGCTCTTCAGCACCGCCGCGCGCCGCTCCTCGAGCTCGCGCAGGTACGACAAGCGCGCCTCGAGTTCGCGCAACTGGATGTCGTCGAGGTTGTCGGTTGCTTCCTTGCGGTAACGCGCGATGAACGGGACCGTTGCGCCGCCGTCGAGCAACTCGACGGCGGCATTCACTTGAGCCGGCCGAACCTTCAATTCGGCGGCAATCTGCAGGAGGATCTTGTCCAAGAAAGATGAGCGGCGTCATCCGCCGCGTGGCAGCAAATCGGAGCGGCGCAGTGTGCCACAGGCACCGCGCCGGCTTTCTTACGACTGCTTACGGCGCCGGGGGTGCATCATCCGCGTTGGGGGTGGCAGCCGGCACGATGATCAGCGTCGGGCCCGTCTGGTGGACCGTCGTCAGCTCGCGCAGAATCCCGCCGTCGCGCACGCTGCCGCTGACGTTGCCCTGCTCGATCCGCATCCGGCACTCGCGCGCGTCGGCTGCATCCACGAACACCTTGCAGCGCTCGAGTTGATTTTGCCGGTAGTCCGGGGCGCCGGCGTTCAGATCCGGGCCGCGCAGCCCTTCGTTGCGCACCGCGCCGGCTTCCTTCAGGCAGGTGGTTTGATCTTCCCCGGTCTGGCCGTTCATGCAGGCGGCGCGCTCCTGCTGATAGCGGGCCTCGACACCGGCGCGGGTCGGGTTCGTCGCGGCGATCGCCGAGCCGGCCGCGGCCAGCGTCAGCGCGGCGGCAATACCGGACAACTTCAAGAATTGGGTTCGCATGACAGACCTCTTGTCGCTGTTGACATGCCCCCAATTTACGCAGCAGGCCGCGCGGGCGGTATCGGACACCGACGCGAATATCGCGTAGGACATCGCCGTGCCTTCCTGTCGCCGACCGCGCGCTCCCCGGGGCGCGGGCTCAGCCGCTCGAACGCCCGCGCGCGAGCACCCCCTCGGCCGTGGCCGCGCCGCTGGCCAGGCAGGCGGTCAGCAGGTAGCCGCCGGTCGGCGCCTCCCAATCGAGCATCTCGCCGGCGCAGCACACGCCCGGCGCGGCGGTCGCCATCAGCCTCGCGTCCAGCGCCTCGAAGCGCACCCCGCCGGCGCTGCTGATCGCCTCGTCGATCGGGCGCGTGCGGATCAAGGTCAGCGGCAACGCCTTGATCGCGGCGGCGAGCCGCTGCGGATCGGCGATCGCCTCGCGCGGCAGCAGCTCGTGCAGCAGCGCGGCCTTGACGCCGTCGATGCCGAGGCGGCTTTTCAGGTGCGTGGAGAGCGAACGCGAACCGCGCGGCCGCGCGACCTCGGCGTGCACGAACTCGGCGCTGCGTCCGGGCAAAAGGTCGAGCCGCGCGACTGCGCTGCCGTCCTGCGCGATCGATTCGCGCAGCGGCGCGGAGGCCGCGTAGATCAGGCTGCCTTCGATGCCGGTCTCCGTCACGACGCACTCGCCAGGCTGCTCGAAGAGGATGCCGGCGTCCGTCGCGACCGACAGCGCGACCGTCTTCAGCGGATGGCCGGCGAAGCGGCTGCGAAAGAACTCGCTCCAGCCCGCGACATCGAAGCCGCAGTTCGACGGTTTCAATGCCGCCAGCTCGATGCCGCGCTCGGCGAGCAGCGGCACCCAGGCGCCGTCCGAGCCGAGCCGGGCCCAGCTGGCGCCGCCGAGCGCGAGCACGACGGCGTCGAAGCGCTGCACGAGCTCGCCGCGCGGCGTCGCGAAGCGCAGCGCGCCGGCATCCGCCGCAGCGGCCCAGCCGAGCCAGCGGTGCCGCATGTGGAACACGACGCCGGCCGCGCGCAGGCGCGCGAGCCACGCGCGCAGCAGCGGCGCGGCCTTCAGGTCGCTCGGAAAGACGCGGCCGGAGCTGCCGACGAAGGTGGTAATGCCCAGCCCCTGCGCCCAGGCTCTCAGCTCATTCGGCCCGAAGCGACGAAGCATCGGCTCGATCGCCGCGCGGCGCTCGCCGTAGCGGGAGGCGAAGGCCTCGAAGGGCTCGCTGTGCGTCAGGTTCAGGCCGCCTTTGCCGGCGAGCAGGAATTTGCGGCCGACCGAGGGCATCGCGTCGAACAGCTCGACGTGGGCGCCGCCGCGCGCCAGCACCTCGGCCGCCATCAGGCCGGCGGGGCCGCCGCCGATCACGGCAACGCTCAAGAGGGAGGGAGACTGCGGCATCGACGGCATGGGCTCGGGATTCGGAACGGCGGCGCAGTGTGGCACAGCCGGGGCGCCGGTAAGATTCATGGCGGACGACCGACGAAGCGCTGTCTCGCGCCCCAAGGAGTCCCCGATGTCTTTCACCCCCCTCCTCGCCTCATCACGCGCCCGCGGTCTGCTGGCGTCCTTGCTCGCCGTCTCGATCGCCGGGCCGGCGTGGGCGGCGCCCGTCTGCAGCGTGCACAGCGCCGCGACCATCACGCCGGTCGTCGAGCTCTACACCTCGGAGGGTTGCAACTCCTGCCCGCCGGCCGACAAGTGGCTGTCGTCCAGCGTGAAGGCCGACGCGCCGGTCGTCGCACTCGCGTTCCACGTCGACTACTGGGACCGCCTGGGCTGGACCGACCGCTTCGCGAGCCCCGCGTTCACGCGGCGCCAAGCCGAGCAGATGAAATCGAGCGGCGCGCGCTTCAGCTACACGCCGCAGGTGCTGATCGACGGTGCCGACCGGCCCGACTGGCCTGCCGCCTCGATCACCGGCCGCACCCGCCCCGCGGCCACCGTCAGCGCCGAGCTGACGCGTGACGCGAACCGCGTCACCGCGACGGTCACGCCGCTGCCCGGCGCGCCGGCCCGCATCGCGGCGTTCTGGGCCGTGACCGAGCAGGATTACGTCAGCGCAGTCAAGGCCGGGGAGAACCAGGGCGTGACCCTGCACCATGATTTCGTCGTGCGGGACTACCGGCCGGTTGCGGCCTGGGCCGCGAAGCCGGCCGCCGCGACCTTGCAGCTCGACCTGCCGCCGGCGAGCGATCCGGCGCATTTGCGGCTCGTCAATCTGGTGATCACCGACGCCGACACCGGTCGCCCGGTGCAGGCGCTCAAGCTGGGCTGCTAGCGGCTGGGTGCGAGGTTGGCCGGCGCTCGCGGTCTAGCCTCGCGGCTCGGGCGCGAGGTGCGGGCGCAGCGCGATCGCCAACGGCAGGATCGCCACCGCGGTCAACGCCGTCGCGAGCGTGGCGCCGTGGACGCCGATCCGGTCGCCGAGAACGCCGTACAGCACCGGCGCGATCGCACCCGCTCCGATGGTGCCGGTGTAGAACAGCGCGAACGCCCGCTCGGTGCCCGCGGCAGGCGCCAGTTCCGGGACGGTGCCGTACAACACCGACGAGGTGCCATTGAGCATCATGCCGAGGATCGGCAGCAGCACCAGCGTGGGCGTCAGCGGGCAGAACATCACCGCGAGGATCAGCATGGCCGTGCCGCCCTCGGTGGCCAGCACCGTGCCGATCACCCCCATGCGCGCGCCCAGCCAGCCACACGCGAACTTGCCGGCCGCGCCGCCGATGAAGACCAGCGCCAGCGCCGTTCCG
>DASYCA010000290.1:0-5241 GCA_036500445.1 Burkholderiaceae bacterium
CGCCTCGCATGTTCGCCACGCGCTGCACGCCGCCTTGCCTCAGCAACACCATGGCCTGTCCGGAGCGCATGCCGGCATGGCAGACCGTGACCACCGGGCGGTCTTGCGGAAGCTCGGCCATCTGGCCCTTCAACTCGCTCAACGGCAGGAGGCGCGCCGTTGCGATGGACCCCAGGCGCTCGTCCATTTCCTCGGGCTGGCGCACATCCAGCAGCAGCACTTCGTCCAGGTGCTCGGAGACCCACTCGGGGTCGATCTCGATCAGTCCCGCGTAGGTTTGCCGCACCGGGCCCCAGTCGGCCAGTTGAGGCGCCTTCGCGTCCGCAGGCTGGCCCGAGCGCAGGTTGGCCGGCAGCGCCACCGCCAGTTGTTTGGGATGCGGCAGGTTCAGGTTCTCCATGAAGCCGACGAAGTCGCGCTCGTCCGCATGGCCTCCGATGCGCGGGTTGTGGGTGCGTTCCTCGCTCACGGATGACATCGTGCGGCCGCTGTAGTCGTGCCCGGGAAAGACGAGGCAGTCGTCCGCCAGCGTGAAGATCTGCTCGGTGATCGAACGATAGAGCGTGCCGGCGTGACCCTGCTGGAAGTCGCATCGGCCGGCGCCGCGAATCAGCAGGCAGTCGCCGGTGAAGGCGATGCGCCGGTCGGCGTGCACGTAGGTCAGGCAGCCCGCGGTGTGCCCCGGCGTGGCGCGCACGTCGAGGTGGTGGCGGCCGAACGCGACGCGGTCGCCGTGCTCGAGCGGCAAGTCCGCCCCCTGCATCTCGGCGCCGTAGCGCGCCGAGATGCCGATGCGGCAGCCGCTCGCCTGCTGCATCAGCCAGGCCCCGGTCACGTGGTCCGCGTGGCAGTGCGTGTCGAGCACGGCGACGAGCCGCAGGCCGAGCTCGTCGAGCAGCGCGCGGTCGCGCAGGTGCTGCTCGAACACCGTGTCGATGATCAGCGCCTCGCGCGTCGACGCGCAACCCAGCAGGTAGGTGTAGGTGGACGACGCGGTGTCGAACAACTGCCGGAAGATCAGGTCGTCGAACATGGTGCGCGGGGCGTGGTCGCAACGGCGACGAGTCTACGGCCGAACCGCCGCCCGCGGGGCGCGCGTCAGCGCGAAAGAAAGCCGCGCACCAGCTCGATCGTCGCGCGCGGGTTCTCTTCCATGATCCAGTGGCCCGAATCCGGCACGATGCCTTCGGTCACGTCGTCGCCCGCCGCACGCATCACCGTCGCCATCATCGGCCCGAACGATTTCTGCCCGCCGACGGCGAGCACCGGCATCTTCAGCCGGCCGCCAGCGGCCAGGAACGCGCGGTTGTCGATCGCGTCCTGGTCGAAGGCCGCGAACTGCGCGAAGCCCGAATGCATCGCGCCCGGCATCGCGTAGAGCGCCGCGTAATGCTGGCGCGCGGCCTCGCTGAAACGATCCGGCGAGGCCGAGAATTCGTTCCAGAAGCGGTCGAGGTAGATGCGCTCGCGCCCGGCCACCAGGCGTTCCATGTCCGGGCCGCCGAAGCGGAAGTGCCACAGCAGCGGGTTCTTCAGGATCTCGTCCCACGGACCGACGCCCGGCACCGGCGCGTCGATCAGCACCAGCCGGCGCAGGCGCTGCGGGAACTGCGCCGCGAACTGGAACGCGACCATGTTGCCGATGTCGTGCGCGACGACGTCGGCCTGCTTGATGCCCAGCGCGTCCATCACGCCGCCGACGTCGGCGGCCTGCGTCTTCTTGTCGAAGCCGCCGGCCGGCTTGGACGACAGGCCCAGCCCGCGCAGGTCGGGAACGATCACGGTGTGGTCGCGCGCCAGGTCCGCGGCGAGCGCGGCCCACATGTCGCCGGTCTCGCCGTAGCCGTGCAGCAGCACGACGGCCGGGCCGGCGCCGCCGGAGCGGACGTGGATCGTCGCGCCGTTCGTTGCGATCTCGCGCAGCGCGAAGCCGGGCGGGAACGTGAAGCTCGCCTGCGCCGACGCCGAGAGGGGCACGGCGAACGCGATCAGCGACGCGAGGATCAGGGACAGGCGGGTTTTCATCGGGAATCCGATCGTGGAAGTTGTCACGCAGTTTCGCCAAACGCGCGGGTGCCGGGTAGCCAACGTCGCATGCAATCAGCTTCAACCACTGGTTTAAGATCAGCCATGGCCCACTTGCAGCACCTGGTCTCCTTCGTCCAGACCGCCGAACACGGCAGCTTCTCGGCCGCGGCGCGCGTGCTCGGGCTGACGCCGGCCGGCGTCAGCAAGAACGTCGCGCGGCTGGAGGCCGATCTGGGCGTGCGGCTGTTTCACCGCAGCACGCGCCGGCTGGCGCTGACCGAAGGCGGCGAGCGCTTCCTGCAGCAGGTCGGCGCGCCGGTCGGCGCGGTGCAGGACGCGCTGGCCGGCGTGCGCTCGCGCGACGACGCGCCGGCCGGCAGCCTGAAGGTCAGCATGGGCGCCTCGTTCGGCCAGCGCTTCCTGGTGCCGCTGCTGGGCGACTTCCTCGCCCGCTACCCGGCGGTGCAGCCGGACTGGCATTTCGACAACCGCGCCGTCGACCTCGTCGGCGAGGGCTTCGACGTCGCGATCGGCGGCGGCTTCGCGCTGAGCGATGGCGTCGTCGCGCGCGAGCTGGCGCCGGTGCACATCGTCGCGGTCGCCTCGAAAGCCTACTTGGCCGGGCGCGCGTTGCCGCGCCACCCCGACGAGCTCGCCGGCCTGGACGGCATCATGCGCCGCTCCTCGCCGACCGGGCGGGTGCGCCCGTGGACGCTGCGCTCACGCCGCGCGGCCGAGCAGCCGGTCGCGTGCCGGCCGCGCCTGATCTTGAGCGACCCCGAGGCGATCGCGCAGGCCGCGCGGCTCGGTCTGGGCGTCGCACTGCTGCCGATGCCGTTCGCGTTTGCCGCGATCGAGAGCGGCGAACTGGTGCGGCTGCTGCCCGGCTGGTACAGCGACGCCGGGCCGCTCTCGCTGTACTACCCGAGCCGGCGGCTGCTGCCGGCGAAGACGCGCGTCTTCGTCGATTTCATCGTCGAGCGCTTTCGATCGGCCGGCTTCGCGCGGCTGGTCGACGGGCGCCCCATCAGTCGAGCTTGATGCCCGCCTCGCGGATCAGCGCACCCCAGCGCGCATGCTCGGCCCTGATCTTCTGCGCCGCCTGCTCCGGCGTGCCGCCCATCGGCGCGCTGCCGTCGGCGAGCAGCTCGGCCAGCGTGCTCGGCTGCCCGAGCGCCTGGTTGACGGCCTCGTTCAGCGTCTTGACGATCGCCGGCGGCGTGCCGGCCGGCGCGACCAGCGCCTTCCAGTCGACCGCCTCGAAGCCCGCGTAGCCGGACTCGGCGATCGTCGGCACGCTCGGCAGCACCGTGATGCGCTTGGCCGAGCTGACCGCCAGCGCGCGCACCTTGCCCGACTTGATCAATGAGACGACGGCCTGCGGCGTCGCGAACATCAGGTCGGTCTGGCCGCCCATCAGGTCCGTCAGCGCGGGCGCGGCGCCCTTGTACGGCACGTTGGTGAACTTCACGCCGGCACGCCGCGCGAACAGCTCGCCGGCGAGGTGGCCGACGGTGCCGTTGCCGGCCAGCGCCTGCGTCAGCTTGCCCGGGTTGGCCTTCGCCGCGGCGACGACGTCGGCGAGCGTCTTGATCGGGCCGTCGCCGCGCACGACGACGACGACCGGGACCGACGCGACCATCGCGACCGGTGCGAAATCCTTCAGCGGATCGAACGGCATCTTCGCGAACAGCGCCGGGTTGATCGCGAGGTTCGCGGTCTGCCCCATCGCGATCGTGTAGCCGTCGGGCCGGGCCTGCGCGGTCGCCTCCATCCCGATGTTGCCGGTCGCGCCGGCCCGGTTCTCGATCACGAAGCTCCAGCCGGTGAGCTGGGCCACGTGGGTCGCGGTCATGCGCGCGACGATGTCGGTCGCGCCGGCCGGCGTGAACGGCACGATCAGCTTGATCGGCTGGCTCGGGTAGGCCTGGGCCGACGCCGTCAGCGGCAGCGCGGGCAGCGCGGCGGCCAGCGCCGCGAGCAAGAGCGATCGGCGGATCGCGCGAAAGTGGTTCATGAAGGTCTCCGTTCGTTGATCTTGATCAGCGGCGCTCGCTCACGCGCCGGCCTGCTCGGCCATCGGCGGCGCCTGCTCGGGGAGCGCACCGACGACCTGGTCGCGGTGCAGCGCGGCGATCTGCGCGTCGCCGTAGCCGAGCTCGCGCAGCAGCGCGCGGGTGTGTTCGCCGAGCGCCGGCGGCGGCGTGCGCAGCGGCAGGCGCCGGCCGGCCAGCGTGATCGGCAGCAGCGCGGTGCGCGTCTGGATCGCGCGGCCGGCGCCGCTCGCGTCGGCGGGCAGCGTGAGCGGGGCCAGGCCGCCGGTCGCGTTCAGGTGCGGGTCGTCGAACAGGTCCTGCGGCTTCGTGATCGGCGCATACGGCAGGCCGCGCGCCTCGAACAGCGCGCCGATCTCGGCCGCGCTCCTCGGCGCGAGGCGCTCGCGCAGCAGCGGCATCAGCCACTCGCGCGCCTGCACGCGCAGGTTGTTCGTCTGCAGGCCGGTGTCGGCCTGCAGGTCGGCGAAGCCGAACGCGTCGCAGAACACCGCCCACTGCGTGTCGGAGACGACCGCGAGAAAGATCTGCTCGCCGTCCTTCACGCCGAACACGTCGTAGATGCCCCAGGCCGAGATGCGGCCGGGCATCGGCGCGGCGGGTTTGCCGGTGACCGCGAACTGCATCATGTGCTGCGCGACGAGGAACACGTTGTTCTCGAACAGCGCGCTCTGCACCTCCTGGCCGCGCCCGGTCTTCGCGCGCTGCGCGAGCGCGGCGAGCGCGCCGATCGCGCCGAACATGCCGCCCATGATGTCGTTGACGCTCGCGCCCGCGCGCAGCGGCCGGCCTTCGGGCCCGGTCATGTAGGCCAGCCCCCCCATCATCTGAACCACCTCGTCGAGCGCGGTGCGGTGCTCGTACGGGCCGGGCAGAAAACCCTTGTGCGAGACGTAGACGAGGCCCGGGTTCAGCGCCGAGAGCGACGCGTAGTCGAGCCCGAGCCGGGCCATCGTGCCGCCCTTGAAATTCTCGTTGAAGACGTCGGCGCCGGCGACCAGCTTCAGCACGATCTCGCGGCCGCGCGGGTCCTTCGTGTCGACCGCGAGGCTGCGCTTGTTGCGGTTGAACATCGAGAAGAAGCCGGCGCCGGAGCCGAGCAGCTTGCGCGTGTTGCCGCCGCCCAGCGGCTCGATCTTGATGACCTCGGCGCCGAGGT
>DASYCA010000291.1:0-15261 GCA_036500445.1 Burkholderiaceae bacterium
CTCAGCGGCGTGGCCCGGATCAGCGCCCGGATCAGCCGCGCCGCGATGGCCCAGGCCACGAACGCGGCCAGGAACACACATGCGTACGAGGCGCCGTAGTTCAAGCTCGATCCCGGCTCGCCGATGTGGATATAGGGCTGCGCCATCGGGGCGCAAAAGCGCGCCGCGAGCCAAGCCGCGAACCAGCCGGCGAGCGACAGCAACTCGAACACGAAGCCGCGCATCACGCCGACCGCCATCGACAGCAGCAGGAAGACGAGCAGCGCGATGTCCAGCCATGACGGGTCCATGGGGCACCGGCGTCACAGCGGCATGACCGCGGCCGACAGGCCCGCGGACTTGGCCTTCGCCATCGCCTTGTCGGCCTCATCGCGCGACCCGAACGGCCCGATGCGGACACGGTAGCGCTTGCCGGCCGGTGTCGTGACGACCTGCGCGAAGGTCTTGATGCCGAGCTTCTCGGCCTTCACGCGGACCTCGTGCGCGGCGGCGTTGTCGGCGAAGGCACCGACCTGCACGACGAAGCGGCCGGAGGCCTCGGGCTTGTCGGCCGCGGCGGTCTGCGCCGGCTTGCCCTCGAGCAAGGCCTCGGCGCGCGCCGAATCGGTCGCCGCGGGCTTGGGCGTCGCCGCGGGCTTCGGTTCTGCCGCCGGTTTCGGTTCGGCAGCCGGCTTGGCCGCCGGCGGCGCGGGCTTGGGCGCAACGGGTTTCACTGCGGCCGGCGCGGACGGCGGCGAAGCGACCTCACGCCCCGCGTCCTCGCTCGACTCGGTGATGACCGGCTCGGCCGGCGCGGCGGGCTTGGCCGCGGGCGAGGCCGGAGCGGCCGTGTCCGCGGCGGCGACGACCGCCGATGCCGCCGTTGCGGCGGCCGCCGCCGGCGCGCGCGCGGCGGGCATCGCCAGCGGCGGCGCGTTCTCCTTGCCCGGCGCCTCGATCGGGATGTTGACCGGGATCGGGCGCGGCTGCGTCTCGAACACGAGCGGGAAGCCGATGATGCCGATCAGCAGCAGCACCGCCGCGCCGATCAGGCGCTGGCGGGCCCGGGTGCGGGCGCGCAGGACCGCGTCGGACGAATCGGCGGCGGGCGCCGCGCCGCGGGACGCGCGAGCCTGCGTTCCGGGTGCGCTCGAGGGTGAGTCGGCCCGACGCTTGAAAATGGACAGCAAACCCATGCGATGCGAGTTCCGGCGGTGGCTTGAAGTTGAGGGGCACGGTGCGCGCCCGCGGTGTGCATCGAGCGCAGCGTTCAGGCGCTGTGTTTGCCCGTCAGGCGCGGCACGCCGTCCTGCAACACGCCGCCCACGGTGAGGAACGATCCGAAGACGACGATTCTATCAGCGGGGTCGGCCGCCTCCAGGGCCGCGGCCATCGCGTCGCGCGGCTGCGCATGCGTCGCGAGCGTGACCGGCCCGGGGCCTTTCGGCGCGAGCCGCGTGTACGCTGCCGCGAGGTCGAGCGCAGCTGCCGCGCGCGCCAGCGGCAGGTCGGTGAAATGCCAATCGTCGACGAGCGGCGCCATGCGGGTCAGGATCGCCGCGATGTCCTTGTCGGCCATCACGCCGAACACCGCGTGCGTGCGCGGGAAGAAGCCCATCTGGTCCAGGTTCTGCGCCAGCGCGGCGATCGCGTGCGGGTTGTGCGCGACGTCGAGCACCAGGGTCGGCTGCCCGGCGACGACTTGAAAGCGCCCCGGCAGCTCGACCAGCGCGAAGCCGCTGCGCACCGCCTGCGCGCTGATCGGCAACCGGTCGCGCAGCGCCTCGAACGCGGCCAGCGCGCCGGCCGCGTTCAGCAGCTGGTTCGCGCCGCGCAGCGCCGGGTAGGCCATCGCATTGAAACGCTTGTGGCGCCCGGCCCAGCGCCATTGCTGCTGATCGCCCTCGACGTTGAAATCGCGCCCGAGCAGCCACAGGTCGGCGCCGACCTCGGCCGCGTGCGTCGCCAGGCTCTTCGGCGCCATCGGGTCGCTGACGATCGCCGGTTTTCCCTTGCGCATGATGCCGGCCTTCTCGATCGCGATCGTCTCGCGGTCGGGCCCGAGGTACTCGGCGTGGTCGATGTCGATGCTGGTGATGATCGCGCAGTCGGCGTCGAAGGCGTTGACGGCGTCGAGCCGGCCACCCATCCCGACCTCCAGGATCACGAGGTCCAGCGGGGCCTGCGAGAGCAGCCGGAAGATCGCCAGCGTCGTGAACTCGAAGTAGGTCAGGCTCGTTTCGCCGCGCGCCGCCTCCACCGCCTCGAAATGCGGCAGCAACGCAGCCTCGTCGACCATCTGGCCGTTGACGCGGCAGCGCTCCTCGAAGTGCACCAGGTGCGGCTTCGAATACAGGCCGACGCGGTAGCCGGCCTGCAGCGCGATCGCCTCGAGCATCGCGCAGGTCGAGCCCTTGCCGTTGGTGCCGGCGACCGCGATCACCGGCACCGTGAACTCGAGACCCAGCCGCTCCTTGACGAGGCGCACCCGCGCCAGCGTCATGTCGATCTCTTTGGGGTGCAGGCGCTCGCAGCGCGCGAGCCAGTCGGCGAGCGTCGTGGGAAGCGTCATCGCCGGCCAGCGCGCGGCCGCTCCGGAGCGGCCGGCGCACCCCCTCGGGGGGTCGGCCGCGGTACTCCGCGGCCGGGGGGCTCACTACGTAACGGCATCGGCACTCTGGCGTTGCAGCATCGCGATGACCTTCGCGATGCGCGCGCGCAGTTCGCGCCGGTCGATGATCGCGTCGATCGCGCCGGTCTGCAGCAGGAACTCGGCGCGCTGGAAGCCCTCGGGCAGCTTCTCGCGCACGGTGTTCTCGATCACGCGCGGGCCGGCGAAGCCGATCAGCGCCTGCGGCTCGGCGATCACCATGTCGCCGACGAAGGCGAAGCTCGCCGACACGCCGCCCATCGTCGGGTCGGTCAGCACGCTGATGAAGGGCAGCCGCGCTTTCGCGAGGTGCGTCAGCGCCGCGTTCGTCTTGGCCATCTGCAACAGGCTCAGCAGACCTTCCTGCATGCGCGCGCCACCGGTCGCAGTAAAACTGACGAACGGCACCTTCTGCTCGATCGCGGTCTCGACGCCGCGCACGAAGCGCTCGCCGACGACCGAGCCCATCGAGCCGCCCATGAAATCGAACTCGAAGCACGCCGCGACCAGCGGCACGCTCAGCACCGAGCCGCCCATCACGACCAGCGCGTCGGTCTCGCCGGTGACCTCGAGCGCGTCTTTCAGCCGCTCGGTGTACTTCTTGCTGTCCTTGAACTTCAGCGGATCGACCGGCAGCACCTCCTGGCCGATCTCGTAGCGGCCCTCGGCATCGAGGAAGGCGTCGAGCCGGGCGCGCGCGCCGATGCGGTGGTGGTGGCTGCACTTCGGGCAGACGTTGATGTTCTGCTCGAGGTCGGTCTTGTACAGCACCGTCTCGCACTGCGGGCACTTGATCCACAACCCTTCGGGCACGGTGCGGCGCTCGCCGCGCTCATTGGGTTGAATCTTCGGGGGCAGCAGTTTTTCAAGCCAGCTCATGAATCGTCGTCCTTCCGGGAGTCGAGCTCAGGTATCGAGCGCCGAACGAATGCCGGCAATGAATTCGCCCGCTTTCGCGGCCACATTGTCGCGCGTTCCGGTTTCCAGCAACTGGACCAGGGCCGTGCCGATCACGACCGCGTCCGAAACCGCCGCGACGGCCCGCGCCGTTTTCGCGTCGCGGATGCCGAAACCGACGCCGACCGGCAGCTTCACGAACTGCTTGATGCGCGGCACCATCGCGGCGACGGCGCCGGTGTCCAGGTGGCCGGCGCCGGTCACGCCCTTCAGCGACACGTAGTAGACGTAGCCGCTCGCGATCCGGCCGACCTGCGCCATGCGTGCCTCGGTCGAGGTCGGCGCGAGCAGGAAGATCAGGTCCATGCCCAGCTTGCGCAGCATCGCCGCGAAGTCCTCGCACTCCTCCGGCGGGTAGTCGACGACGAGCACGCCGTCGACGCCGGCGGCGTGCGCGTCGGTCACGAAACGCTGCACGCCGTAGCGCTCGACCGGGTTCGCATAGCCCATCAGCACGACCGGGGTGGTCTGGTTTTGCTGGCGGAACTGGCGCACGATCTCGAGCACCTGCGGCGTCCCGATGCCGCGCGCGAGCGCGCGCTCGCCGGCCTTCTGGATCACCGGGCCGTCGGCGAACGGGTCGGAGAACGGCACGCCGAGCTCGATCACGTCGGCGCCGGCGGCGGCCATCGCGAGCATGATCCCGGGCGTCGCGTCGACGAACGGGTCGCCGGGGGTGATGTACGGAATCAGCGCCTTGCGGCCCTGCGCTTTCAGCGCCTCGAACGTCGTCTGGATGCGGCTCATGATGCGAACCCCTTGACCGTTTCGCCGGCTTGCGACGGCCGATCGAAGTACTGCGCGCCGGACAGGTCGGCGACGGTGCCGATGTCCTTGTCGCCGCGGCCCGACAGGTTCACCAGCAGGCTTTGATGGCTTTTCATCGTCGGCGCGATTTTCATCGCATGTGCGACCGCATGGCTGGATTCGAGCGCCGGGATGATGCCCTCGGTGCGGCACAGCCGGTGGAAGGCCTCGAGCGCCTCGCGGTCGGTGATGCCGACGTACTCGGCTCGGCCGATGTCGTGCAGGTAGGCGTGCTCCGGGCCGACGCCGGGGTAGTCGAGCCCGGCCGAGATCGAATGCGTCTCGATGATCTGGCCGTTCGCGTCCTGCAGCACGTAGGTGCGGTTGCCGTGCAGCACGCCCGACTGGCCGGCGCTGATCGACGCGGCGTGCTTGCCGCTGTCCAGCCCGTGGCCGGCGGCCTCGACGCCGATCAGCCGCGTGCCCGCGTGGTCGATGTACGGGTAGAAAATCCCCATCGCGTTGCTGCCGCCGCCGACGCAGGCGATCACCGCATCGGGCTGGCCGCCCATCATCTCGGGCATCTGGACCAGGCACTCGTCGCCGATCACGCGCTGGAAATCGCGCACCATCGTCGGGTACGGGTGCGGGCCGGCCACCGTGCCGATGATGTAGAAGGTGTTCTCGACGTTGGTGACCCAGTCGCGCAGCGCCTCGTTCAGCGCGTCCTTCAGGGTGCGCGAGCCGCTCTCGACCGGCACGACGGTCGCGCCGAGCAGGTTCATGCGGTAGACGTTCGGCGACTGGCGCTTGATGTCTTCGCTGCCCATGTAGACGACGCATTCCAGGCCGTAGCGCGCGCAGATCGTCGCGGTCGCCACGCCATGCTGGCCGGCGCCGGTCTCGGCGATCACGCGCGGCTTGCCCAT
Source organism: Burkholderiaceae bacterium (assembly GCA_036500445.1). Classification (GTDB taxonomy): domain Bacteria; phylum Pseudomonadota; class Gammaproteobacteria; order Burkholderiales; family Burkholderiaceae_C; genus LMDS01. The sequence continues at coordinate 5,263 of DASYCA010000291.1, forward strand.
GCGGCGCGCCAGCATCGCCTGGCCGATCGTGTTGTTGACCTTGTGCGCGCCGGTGTGGTTCAGGTCTTCGCGCTTCAGGTAGATCTGCGCCCCGCCGAGCTCGCGGCTCAGGCGTGCCGCGTGGTAGATCGGGCTGGGCCGGCCGACGAAGTGCTTCAGCTCGGAGTGGAACTCGGCCTGGAAGGCCGGGTCGTCGCGAACCTCGGCGTACGCGGCCTTCAGTTCATCCAGCGCGTGGACGAGGGTTTCGGCGACGAAGCTGCCGCCATAGGGGCCGAAATGGCCCGTCGCATCGGGTTGTTGATAGCTTGGCATGAAAAAGAATCCATCGGATCAGGCGCTCGACGCGTCGGCCTCTCGGTCGACCTGTCTCACGGCATCGCAAAACCGGCGGATCGCCTCGGCATCCTTGATGCCCTTGGCGGATTCGACGCCGGAACTGACGTCAACGGCCCAGGGCCGCAGCGCGCGAATGCCATCGATCACGTTGGCTGCATTCAACCCACCAGACAAAACGAGCGGAGGGAGCTCGGCGCGCTGGGCGACAGGGGATTGAACGAGCGACCAATCGAAGACCTTTCCACCACCGCCGTAGCCGTCGACATGAGCGTCGAGCAGGATCGCCTGGGCGTGTGCAAACCGGAAGCCGAAGTCTAGCAAATCGAAACCCGGCGCGATACGTGCCGCGCGCAGGTAGGGGCGCCCTGCCCGCTCGCACTGCGCCGGCGTCTCGTCGCCGTGGAACTGCAGCAGCAGTTGCGGGATCGCGGCACCGGCCGCGTCGACCTCGGCATCGGCCGCGTTGACGAACAGCCCGACCGGCATCACGAACGGCGGCAGCCGCCCGGCGAGCTCGACGGCCCGCGCGAGCGTGACAAAGCGCGGGCTCTTCGGATAGAACACGAAGCCGACCGCGTCCGCGCCGGCCTCGACGGCGGCGTCGACATCGGCCTCGCGGGTCAGGCCGCAGATCTTGATTCGGGTGCGTCGGGTCATCGCAAACAGGGCAGTCAAAGCCGTCAGGGCAGCCAGTCGAGTGCCGCGGTGCGTTCGGGCATCGCGTGCACCGCATCGTAGTACGGCCCGGCGAAGTACAGGCCATCGGCCGCGAAGGTCGGGGCCGCGAGGCGGCGGTCGCGCCCGGTCAGCACCTCGGCCAGCCAGGCCGCGTCGCGCGTGCCGTTGCCGACCGCGAGCAGGCCGCCCATCAGGTTGCGCACCATGTGGTGCAGGAACGCGCTCGCGTCGAACTCGAAGCGCCAGTACGCGCCGCGCCGCGTGATCTCGATCGCGCGCATCGTCTTGACCGGCGACGGGGCCTGGCATTCGGCCGAGCGGAACGCGCTGAAATCGTGCTCGCCGATCAGCAGCCGCGCGGCGCCCTGCATCGCGGTGCCGTCCAGCGGCCGAAAGCTCCAGCCGACCGAACCGGCCTCGACGGCCGGCCGGACCGGCGATTCGAGCAGCACGTAGACATAGCGCCGCCCGATCGCGCTGAAACGGGCGTGGAACGCGTCGTCGTCGACGCGCTCGACCAGCCGGCACCACTGGATCGCGATGTCGGGGGGCAAAAAGCGGTTCGTGCCGCGCACCCAGGAGGGTGGTTCGCGCTGCAGCGCCGTGTCGAGATGAACCACCTGGTTCAGCGCGTGCACGCCGGTGTCGGTGCGGCCGGCGCAGACGGTGCGCGCCAGCGGCTTCCCGGCGAAACGGCCGAGCGCGTGCTCGAGCCGGTCCTGGACCGTCTGGCCGCCGGGCTGGCTCTGCCAACCCCGGTAGGCCTGGCCGCGGTAGGCGAGGCCGAGGACGACTCTCATGGGCGAGTTCGCAGCTGCAGCTCCTGTCGAGCGCCCTCACCCCAGCCCTCTCCCGCGAGCGGGAGAGGGGGCAGGACAGGCGTCACCCCAGGTCGGCGAGCATGCTCTGGGCGCGGCTCTTCACGGCGCCGGTGGACTTCGCGACGACCTCGTTCAGCAGGTCGCGCGCGCCGTCGGTGTCGCCGATCTGGCGGAACTCCTCGGCCAGATCGAGCTTGCGCGAGATCGGGTCGTCCTCGCCGTGAAGGTCGCCCGGCTCGGTCAGCTTCAGCTCGCCGAAGCCGGACGGGCCTTTCGCCGGCGGCTCCGCCGCGGCGACCGCAGGCGCTGCGGGCAGCATGTCGAGGTCGAGCGAGATGTCCGACAGGTCGAAGCCGGAGGGTTCCATCACCGGCGGCGGCGCCTTGGTCTGCAGCTCGGGCACCTGCGGGACGGAGAAGTCCAGCGAGGAGGGCTCGAAGGTCGGCGCAGACGGCTCCGCCAGGGCGGGCGGCGGCGCCTTCGGGGCCGCCGGAGGCTCGGCGCTCGGCCGTGCGGCCGAGACGAACGGCTGCGTCGCCTCGAGGTGCGCCGGCGTGATGCCGCTCGGCGTGCCGTCCAGGTCGAGGTCCAGGTCGAGATCCATCGAGCCGGTGTCCAGCGGGGGGACGCCGGTCACCGAGGTGCCGAACTGCGACGGCGACGGCAGCACCGATTGCGGCATCGTGCTCGCGCCCAGCGGCTCGATCATCTCGCCGCTGGCGCCCTGCGCGATCGCCGGCATGCCGCCCGGCTTGAACAGCGGGTTCTCCGGATCGAGTTGCTCGCCGAGTTCCTGGGCCTTGGCCCAATCCTCGCCCTCGCCGCGCGTCAGCGCGTAGAGCTGGGTCGCGAGCAGTTCGAAGCCCTTGATGTCGCGGCGCTTCGCGTAGACCTCGAGCAGCTTGGTGCGGATCGCCATGCGGTCCGGGTTGCTGCGCATCGCCTCCTTCAGGATTTCCTCGGCCTGCAGGTCGCGGCCATAGGCGAGGTAGACGTCGGCCTCGGCGACCGGGTCGACGTCGCCGATCGCATCGAGCTGGCTCAGCGAGTAGCTCATCGACGAGGACGCGCCACCGGCATCGCGGGTGTCGATGCGCTGGCCGCCGCTGGCGCCGAAGAACGAATCGGGCTGCAAACGGCTTTCGAGGAACGAGGTCTCGCCGCTGTCCTTCTTCGCGCGCTTGCTGAAGCGGTAGGCGCCGAAGCCGCCCAGCAGCGCGATCGCGAGCGCGCCCAGGCCGAGCGCCATCGGGTTGTCGTCCAGCAGCGAGCCGAGCAGGCTGGGCTCTTCGCCCGGAACCGTCACCGGCTTGGGCTTCGCGGCGCTCGCGGCGGGTTTGGGGGCCGAAGCGACCGGTGCCGGCGCGGGTGCCGAGGCGACCACCGGCGGCGGCGCGACCACGGCGGGAGCCGGCGCGGGTGCGGGCGGCGGCGGCGCGGGTGCAGGCGGCGGCGGCGCGGGTGCAGGCGGCGGCGGCGGTGGGGGCGGAGGAGGAGGAGGCGGCGACGGAGCCGGCACCGGCTTCGGTGCGGGGACCGCGGCGACCACCGCCGGCGCGGCCGCCTTGGCGGCCGAAGCGGCGGCACCGGCGACCGACGGGGCCGGCGAGCTGACCGCGGCGCTCGCCGCGCCGGACAGCTTCTTCAATTCGTCGACGTTCTTCGACAACTCGGCGACGCGGGTGTCGTTGGCCTTCTTGGCCACGTCCTTCGAGATCTTGTCTTCGGCCGCATTCGCCTTCGGCGACGCCGCGCCCTTGCTCAGCGTCAGCTTGTCGGGCGTGGCAGCCGCGCTGTCCTTGCGGTCGCTGGCCGACCCTTGCACCTTGCCGCTTGCCTGGCGCGCCGACCCTTCGGTCTTCGCGGCCGACACGCCGGCGGCCAGGCGCTGCCGGTACGCGCCGAAATCGGCGCTCTGGGCGTGGATCACGCCGCGCGCTTCGTCGGCGCTCAGGCTCTTCGCGGTCTCGGCGCTCGGCACCGCGAGCACGACACCGGCCTTGAGCCGGTTCATGTTATTGCCGACGAAGGCGTCGGGGTTGCCGCGGTACAGCGACACCAGCATCTGGTCGAGCGAGACGCCGGGCCGCTGCGTCTGCGAGGCGATGCGCGACAGCGAATCGCCCTGCTTCACCTTGTAGTCGCTCGCGCCGGTCGCCCGCGGCGCCGGCGCCGGGCTCGGCTCGGCGGCACGCGCGGCGCGGCGCTCGGGCGCAGGCGCGAGCGCCGGCGCAGGCAGCGGTGCCGCCGCGACCGGCGCCGCACGCACCGGAGCCGCGGCCGGCGCGGGGGCCGCAGCGGCCATCACCGGCGCGGTCGAGGGCTCGGCCGGTGCGGCGCGCGCCGTCAGCGGCGGGTCGAACAGCAAGGTGTACTCACGCACCAGGCGACCGGTCGCCCAGTTCATCTCGAGGATCACGTCGACGAAGGGTTCCTGGACGTTGCGGTCGCTGCTCAGGCGCAGGTACGGGCGGCCGTCCGCGCGGCGCAACAGCTCGGCCTTCGTGCTCGGCAGGACCGGGTTGTAGTCGACCCCGGCGGTGCGGTAGGCCTCGGGCGGCGCGACGCGCACGCGCAGGTTCGAGGCCTCCTCCGGCGTCATGCTGGTGACGTCGATCTCGGCACGCAGCGCCTCGCCCAACGCAGACTGGACCTGCAAGCGGCCCAATCCCAGCGACCACGCGGAGGGCGCAGCCAGCACCAGGGCGGCAGCCACCCCGGTGAGGGCAAATCGCCCCGAGAACGTCGATTTTCTTTTCAAGGCGACTCCCAAGTAAGACGGGGCGGGCCGAGAGCGCCCACCGGTATCCACAACGTCAATCCCGCGGCCTCAGCGCCCGAAATCTCGGCCGATTTTCACTTCACGATTAGAAATGACAATAACATCAATAAGATAGGGTGACAAGCTCATGCAATGGCTGACGTTGGACACAAACTGTCACGCCTCGATCACGATGCGCAGCATGCGGCGCAGCGGCTCGGCCGCGCCCCACAGCAGCTGATCGCCGATCGTGAACGCGCCGAGGTACTCCGGGCCCATCGCGAGCTTGCGCACGCGGCCGACCGGGATCGTCATCGTACCGGTGACGGCCACCGGCGTCAGCTCGCGCAGGCTCGCTTCCTTGTTGTTCGGAACAAGCCTGACCCAGGCGTTGTCGTTGGCGATCAGCGCCTCGACGTCGGCCAGCGGCACGTCGCGCTTGAGCTTGAACATCAGCGCCTGGCTGTGGCAGCGCATCGCGCCGACGCGCACGCAAAAGCCGTCGACCGGCACCGCCGGCGTGCCGAAGCCGGCGCCCTGGCCGAGGATCTTGTTCGTTTCGGCGCCGCCCTTCCACTCTTCCTTGCTGATGCCGTCGCCCAGGTCCTTGTCGATCCAGGGGATCAGGCTGCCGCCCAGCGGGACGCCGAAGTTCTCGGTCTCGGCGGCGCTGAGGCTGCGCTGCGTTTCGGCGACGAGGCGGTCGATCTCGAGGATCGCGCTCTTCGGGTCGTCCAGCAGCGAACGCACCGACGCGTTCAGCGTGCCGTACTGCGTCAGCAGCTCGCGCATGTGCGCCGCGCCGCCGCCGGACGCGGCCTGGTAGGTCATCGTGCTCATCCACTCGACCAGGCCGGCCTTGAACAGCGCGCCGACGCCCATCAGCATGCAGCTGACGGTGCAGTTGCCGCCGATCCAGTTGCGCCCGCCTTTCAGCAGCGCGTTCTGGATCACCGGCAAATTGACCGGGTCGAGGATGACGACGGCGTCGTCCTTCATCCGCAAGGTGGACGCCGCGTCGATCCAGTGGCCGGTCCAGCCGGCCGCGCGCAGGCGCGGAAAGACATCGCTTGTGTAATCGCCGCCCTGCGCGGTGATGATGATCTCACAGCGCTTCAGCGCCTCGATGTCATAGGCGTCCTGCAGCGTGGTCTCGTTGCGCGCGAGTTTTGCAATAGCGGCCGGCGCCTTGCCGCCGGCGTTGCTGGTGCTGAAGAACAGCGGCTCGATGTGCTCGAAGTCGCCCTCGGCCTGCATGCGGTCCATCAGCACGGAGCCGACCATCCCGCGCCAGCCGACCAATCCGGTGAGTCTTGTCGTCGTCATCATTCGCCCTTGTCAGAAAGTGTATGAAACCTCTCGCTGCCCGGCTCGTTCGCCGGGGATGGGGCGAGACGAACCGGAGCTGCTAGCCCTTGATCGTCTTCTTGGTGATGTTGCCGAAGGTATTGCCAAGCGCGGCGACCACGGCGTCGCCCATCTCGATGGTGCCGACCTGGGTCGTGCCTTCGGACCAGATGTCGGCCGTGCGCAGGCCCGCGCCCAGCACCACTTGCACCGCGGACTCGATGCGGTCGGCGGCGGCGGGCTGGTTGAGGGAGAAGCGAAGCATCATGGCGGCAGACAAGATTGTAGCGAGCGGATTCGCCAGGTTCTTGCCGGCGATGTCGGGCGCGCTGCCGTGGCTCGGCTCATACAGGCCCTTGCCGGTCGAATTCAGCGAGGCCGAGGGCAGCATGCCGATCGAGCCGGTCAGCATCGCGGCCTCGTCGGAGAGGATGTCGCCGAACATGTTGCCGGTCACGACGACGTCGAATTTCTTCGGCGCGCGCACCAACTGCATCGCGGCGTTGTCCACGTACATGTGGTCGAGCGCGACGTCCGGGTACTCCTCGTGGACCTCGGTGACGACGTCCTTCCAGAACTGGAAGGTCTCGAGCACGTTGGCCTTGTCGACGCTGGTCAGGCGCTTGCTGCGCTTGCGCGCGGCCTGGAACGCGACGTGCGCGATGCGTTCGATCTCCGGGCGCGAATAGCGCATCGTGTCGAAGGCCTCCTCGGCGCCCTTGAACGGGCCGTCCGGCGATTCGCGCCGGCCGCGCGGCTGGCCGAAGTAGATGTCGCCGGTCAGCTCGCGGATGATCAGGATGTCCAGCCCCGCGACCAGTTCGGGCTTCAGGCTGGACGCGTGCGTCAGCTGCTCGTAGCAGATCGCCGGGCGGAAATTGGCGAACAGCCCGAGGTGCTTGCGCAGGCCCAGGATCGCCTGCTCGGGGCGCAGCGCGCGCTCGAGCTTGTCGTACTTCCAGTCGCCGACGGCGCCGAACAGCACCGCGTCGGCGGCCTCTGCGAGCTTCAGCGTCGATTCGGGCAGCGGGTGGCCATGCGACTCGTACGCGGCGCCGCCGACCAGCGCGGTCTCGGTCTCGAATTTCAAATCGAGCACGTTCAACACGCGCAGGGCCTGCGCGACGATCTCGGTGCCGATGCCGTCGCCCGGCAGGATTGCAATCTTCAAGGGAGCGTCCTGGTTCAGTTCAGATGGTGTGCGCGAGCCACGGCTTGGTCAGCAGCCGTTCGGCCTCGAACGCGCGGATTTTCTCGGCGTGGCGCAAGGTCAGGCCGATGTCGTCGAAGCCGCCGAGCAGGCAGTACTTGCGAAAGCCTTCGATCTCGAACGGGATCGTCGACCCGTCCGGCTTGATCACGACCTGGCGCTCGAGGTCGATCGTCAGCGCGTAGCCGACGAAGGCCGCGGCCTCGTCGAACAGCTGCGCGACGACGTGCTCGGGCAGCTTGATCGGCAGCAGGCCGTTCTTGAAGCAGTTGTTGAAGAAGATGTCGGCATAGCTCGGCGCGATCAGCGCGCGAAAGCCGAATTGATCCAGCGCCCACGGCGCGTGCTCGCGCGACGAGCCGCAGCCGAAGTTCTTGCGCGCGAGCAGCACCGAGGCGCCCTGGTAGCGCTGCTGGTTCAGCACGAAGTCCGGGTTCGGGCGGCGCGACGCGGGGTCCTGGCCGGGCTCGCCGTGGTCGAGGTAGCGCCATTCGTCGAACAGGTTCGGGCCGAAGCCCGACTTCTTGATCGATTTCAGGAACTGCTTCGGGATGATCGCGTCGGTGTCGACGTTTTCCCGGTCCATCGGAGCAACCAGGCCGGTGTGGAGGCGAAACGGAGTCATGTTGAAAATCCTTCAGCCCAGACGGCTCACGTCGACGAAGTGGCCTTCGATCGCGGCGGCCGCGGCCATCGCCGGGCTCACCAGGTGGGTGCGGCCGCCGGCGCCTTGGCGGCCTTCGAAATTGCGGTTGCTGGTCGACGCGCAGCGTTCGCCGGGCTCCAGGCGGTCGGCGTTCATCGCCAGGCACATCGAGCAACCGGGCTCGCGCCATTCGAAGCCGGCGGCCTTGAAGATCACATCCAGGCCTTCACGCTCGGCCTGTTCCTTCACGAGGCCCGAGCCCGGCACGACCATCGCGAGCTTCACGTTGCGCGCGACCTTCGCGCCCAGGTGGCGCACGACGCTGGCCGCCTCGCGCAGATCCTCGATGCGCGAATTCGTGCAGGAGCCGATGAAGACCTTGTCGATCAGGATGTCCGAGATCAGCTTGTTCGGCTCCAGCGCCATGTACTGCAGCGCGCGCTCGATCGCGCCGCGTTTACCCGCGTCCTTCTCGCGGTCCGGATCGGGCACGCGACCGTCGACGCCGAGGACCATCTCGGGCGAGGTGCCCCAGGTCACCTGCGGGCGGATGGTCGACGCGTCGAGCTCGACGACGGCGTCGAAGTGCGCGTCGGCGTCGGACTGCAGGCCGCTCCAGTAGCGAACCGCCTGCTCCCACTCGAGCCCGGCCGGCGAATACGGCCGGCCCTTGACGTAGGCGATCGTCGTGTCGTCGACCGCGATCAGCCCGGCGCGCGCGCCGGCCTCGATCGCCATGTTGCAGACCGTCATGCGGCCTTCCATGCTCAGCGCGCGGATGGCCGAGCCGGCGAACTCGATCGTGTAGCCGGTGCCGCCGGCGGTGCCGATCTTGCCGATGATGGCCAGCACGATGTCTTTCGCGCCGACGCCCCGGCCCGGCTTGCCCTCGACGCGCACCAGCATGTTCTTGGCTTTGCGCGCGAGCAGGGTCTGCGTCGCGAGCACGTGTTCGACCTCGCTGGTGCCGATGCCGTGCGCGAGCGCGCCGAACGCGCCGTGCGTGGAGGTGTGCGAATCGCCGCAGACGACGGTCATGCCGGGCAAGGTGGCGCCCTGCTCCGGCCCGATCACGTGGACGATGCCCTGGCGGCGGTCGTTCATCTTGAACTGGGTGATGCCGACGCGGTCGCAGTTCGCGTCCAGCGTGTCCACCTGCAGGCGCGAGATCGGATCGGCAATGCCGTGCGAGCGGTCGGTCGTCGGCACGTTGTGGTCGCTCACCGCCAGGTTGGCCGAGACGCGCCAGACCTTGCGCCCGGCCTGATCCAGGCCCTCGAAGGCCTGCGGGCTCGTGACCTCGTGGACGAGGTGGCGGTCGATGTAGAGGAGCGCGGTGCCGTCCTCCTCGGTGTGGACGACGTGTTCGTCCCAGATCTTGTCGTAGAGCGTGCGGGCGTTCAACGTGCGGGGCATGGGCGTCTCGATGGCGGAGTGCTGGAGAGAGCCTTCGATTCTAGGCGTTTGACCCCACAACGAGAAAGGGCACGCTGATCAACAGCGTGCCCTTGCGGGTTACCGCAGGTACCCCCTTAGCGCTTGCCGATCGGCTGCACGTTGCGGGGCGTGGCGCCGTTGAACAGCTGGCGCGGACGGCCGATCTTGTACTCCGGGTCGCCGATCATCTCGTTCAGCTGGGCGATCCAGCCGACGGTGCGCGCGAGCGCGAAGATCGCGGTGAACAGCGGCACCGGGATGCCGATCGCGCGCTGCACGATGCCCGAATAGAAATCGACGTTCGGGTAGAGCTTGCGCGAGACGAAGTAGTCGTCCTCGAGCGCGATCTTCTCGAGCGCCATCGCGAGCTTGAAGATCGGGTCGTTGTGCAGGCCGAGCGCGTCCAGCACCTCGTGGCAGGTCTCGCGCATCAGCTTGGCGCGCGGGTCGTAGTTCTTGTAGACGCGGTGCCCGAAACCCATCAGCTTGACGTTGGAGTTCTTGTCCTTGACCTGCTTGATGAACTCGCCGATCTTCTCGACGCCGCCGGCCTTCTGCACGTCGGCCAGCATGTTCAGCGCAGCCTCGTTCGCACCGCCGTGCGCGGGGCCCCACAGGCAGGCCACACCGGCCGCGATCGCCGCGAACGGGTTGGTGCCGGACGAGCCGCACAGCCGCACGGTGGACGTCGACGCGTTCTGCTCGTGGTCGGCGTGCAGGATGAAGATGCGGTCCATCGCGCGCACCAGCACTTCGTTCG
>DASYCA010000292.1:0-22812 GCA_036500445.1 Burkholderiaceae bacterium
GAGCGTCGTCGCAGCGCCGGCCGGCCCCGCCAGCGCACCGGCCTCCGGCCAGCCGCTCTGGAACGCGCTGCCGAATCACAAGGGCGGGGCATGAGCTCGCCGGAGACGCTGTGCTCGGTCGTGATGCCGCTGTACAACAAGGCGCCCTATGTCGCGATGGCCGTCGCCTCGGTGCTGGCGCAGACGCACGCGAACCTGGAGCTGATCGTCGTCGACGACGGCTCCAGCGACGACGGCCCCGAGCAGGTCCGCGCCATCGCCGATCCGCGCGTCCGTCTTGAAGCCCAGGCCAACGCCGGCGTCTCCGCGGCACGCAACCATGCGATCGCGCTGGCGCGCGGCGAGTGGGTGTTCTTTCTCGATGGCGACGACTGGCATCACCCGCAATACCTGGCCCGCCAGATGGCCACCGCCGCCCGCCATCCGGATGTCGAGGTGATCGCGACGACCTACCGCCACGTGCCGACCGCCCAGTTCATCGGCCTCGCCTGGGACCTCCCCGCGGAGGGCAGGATCGAACGCGTCGTCGACCTGCCGACGCGCTGGCGCGCCGGCAACTGCTTCATCACCGGCAGCGTCGGCGTGCGTCGCCGCCTGCTCGATCGCATGCAGCCGTGTTTTCCGCCCGGCGAATCGCACGGCGAAGACATGGACCTGTGGTTTCGGCTCAACGAGCACTCGGCGGTCGCGCTGCTGGACCTCCCGCTGCTGGCCTATCGCGTCGAGGCGGTCGGCAGCCTCGCAGCGGTGCATGCGAGGAGCATCGATCTGCCGCCGTTCCTGACGCGCATGGAAGCGCGCGCACTCGGCGGCCAGGCGCCGGCGCATCTGCGTGCATCGATGCTGCGCTATGTCAACGAGAGCCGGGTGACGATGGCGCGCATGGCCATCTCCCAGGGTCGGCGCCGGGACGCCGTGCAACTGCTGGCCGACGCGTGGCGCTCGGCCCAGGGGCGGCGCTGGTGGATGACCTCGGTGATGGCGCTCGCGTGGCCCGCCGACACGGTCGAACGCTGGGAAACCCGGCGGCAGCGCCGGACCATGAATTTCTGAGCCATCGATCCATGCGCGTCCTGCTGCTGTGCCCCCACTTCGCCGAATATTCCTTGTGCCTGGCGCGCGCGCTGGCGCGCGAGCACGAGGTGCTGCTGGTGCTGAACGAGCGCAATTTCGACGCCGAGATCGGCGACCGCCGGTGGACGCAAGAGGTGCCGAACCTGCGCGTCGAATTCACCCCGCACGACCGCTCGCTGCGCACCCTGCTCGGCAACATCGCGGTCTACCGCCGGCTGTTCCGCGCATTCAAGCCCGACGTCGTGCACTGCCAGGAAGAGCTGAAGGACTACCTGCTGTTCTTCATCCCGTTCATCGGCTCGACCCCGATGGTGTTGACGGTGCACGACCCGCGGCCCCATGCCGGCGCCGACGCCAGGCGCCTGCGCTTCTCGCGCCGGCGCTTCTATGAATCGGCGTTGCGTCGCCGCGCCAACGGCGTCATCGTGCACGGCAAGATGCTGCAGGCGCAGGTCGCGTCGATGCCGCAGTTCGACGGCAAGGCGATCGCGATCGCCCCGCACGGCCCGCTCGGGCTGTTCGACGCGCGCGCCCCCGGCCAGGCCTGGACGGCAGGCCAGTGCCTGTTCTTCGGCCGCATCGAGGCGTACAAGGGCCTGGACAACTTCATCGATGCGATCGAGCTGCTGCGTGCCGACGGCATCCCGGCCCACGGCGTGGTCGCGGGCCGCGGCGACGACCTCGAGCGCCACCGCGGCCGCCTCGCGCAAACGGGCTTCAGCGTGATCGAGCGGTTCCTGTCGCCGGCCGAGGCGATCGATCAATTCGAGGCCGCGCAGGTCGTCGTGCTGCCCTACCACGAGGCGACCCAGAGCGGCGTGGCGGCCTACGCGCTGGGCCGCGGCCGCGCGATCGTCGCGACCCGCGTCGGCAGCCTGCCGGAGATGCTGGATGAAGGCCAAAGCGGCCTGCTCGTGCCGCCCGGCGATCCGCGCGCGCTCGCGAACGCGATCGCCGAGCTCGTCACCCGCCCCGCCAACGCGCAGTCGATGGCCACTCACGCGCTCGCGCTCGGACAGGGCCGCTTGTCGTGGCGCGGGGCCGCGACGGCCGCGACGCAGCTCTACCAGCGCCTGGCGCCGCACGCCCGATGAGTAGTGGCCACGCAGCACCCGCTCGACCGCGGCTCGACGCGCTGCAGGCGCTGCGCGCGCTGGCCGCGGGGCTGGTCGTGTTCGACCATGCGGCCGCGGGCTTTCTCGAGCACTTTCATCCGGGCACGGAGATTCCGTCCGCGGTGTGGTTCGCGGGCGCCCTCGGCGTCAAGGTGTTCTTCGGCATCAGCGGCTACATCATTTATTTGTCGACCCGCAGCCTGGCGCCGGGCTGGGCCGGGGCCTCCGATTTCTTCCGGCGGCGCCTGATCCGCGTCGTGCCGCTGTACTGGATGGCGACGCTGCTGTATGGCCTGCGCTTGTCGCTGCGCGGCGACGCACCGGGCCTCGGCGCGTGGGTGATGTCGCTGCTGTTCCTGCCCTTCAGCAGCGGCGGCGCGGAGATGCGCCCGATCGTCGGCGTGGGCTGGTCGCTCAATTTCGAGATGTTCTTCTACGCGGTGCTCGGCCTGTGCCTGCTGCTGCCGCGCCGGGCCAGCGCCTGGGCGGCGCTGGCGCTGCTGAGCGGCGTGTTGAGCCTGCGCCTCGGCGGCGCGCTCGGCACGGCGGCGAGCACGCCGGGGCAGCTCGATTTCTCGCTGCTGGCCGACCCGATCCTGGGTTTCTTCATGGCGGGCGTGCTGGTGGCGAAGGCGGAGCCGGCACTGAGGCGCTGGCTCGGGCGCCGCGGCCCCGGCTTCGGGATTGCCGCGGCCTGCTCCTGCGGGTTGCCGCTGGCGCTCACCGCGGCGGTCTGGTTCGGCGCCGTGTCCACGCCGCAGGCCGATCGCTGGGCGCCGCTCGTGGGCATTGCCGCGCTGCTGTGCTGCGCGCTCGAGCAGCACGGCCCGGCGCCCGCCGGCTCGACGCTGCGCCGCGTGCTGGTGGGCGCCGGCGACGCCTCCTACAGCACCTACATCGTTCATACCTTCGCGCTCAACGCGCTGTTGTGGGCCGCACTGCATCTGGCCGGCGCGGGCCTGGGCAGTTGGCCGGTCGGCGCCTATGCGGTCGCAATCGCGATCCTCGGCAGCGGCATCGGCTGGCTGACCTTCGAAGCGGTCGAGCGCCCGACGATGCGGTGGCTGAACGCGCGGCTGCTCGCCCCCCGCCGGCCCGCCGCGATGGCGCCGGCCGGGCCGACCTGAGCCTTTCGGTACATTCGCACACGTTTCGTACATTCCGAGGCGCCATGTAAGCCTCGTCTCGACATGTTTCAAACGGCCTGTTCCGCTCCGAACGGGCCGGAAACCCCCCTAGGATCGACCCTAGGGCTTGCCGGTTTGTTGTTGGCGGCCATCAACAACAAGGATCTCCGTGCGTTTCGACTCCACCTCCACGATCAAGACCGGCCTTTCCTACCCCCTGACCCTTTTGCTCCTCTGCGCAGGACTGAGCGCCTGCGGTGGCGGTACGGACGATGCGACCGACTCGTCGGCGGCCAGCACGGCCGCGACGACCCCGGTCACCTCCGTCGCGACGACGACGGTCGACACGACGACACCCCCGACGACCACCGCGACGACGACGCCGCCCGCCACGACGACGACCACCAAGTCGAGCACGACCACGACTGCGGCGACCCCCGCGACGACCGATGGACGCTGCGCGTCGGTGACCGTCACCACCTGCAACCTGGCCGCGGCGATGGCTCGCGGCATCAACATGGGCAACATGCTCGAGGCGCCGCTCGAAGGCGACTGGGGCCCGGCGTTCGACCCGTCCTGGCCGGCGCTGGTCAAGGCCGCAGGCTTCACGACCGTCCGCCTGCCGATCCGCTGGAGCAATCACGCCTCGGTCGACGCGTCGGCCGTGCTGGACCCGACCTTCCTGGCGCGCGTGGACTTCGTGCTCGCCTCGCTGCAGGCCTCGGGCCTGAAGGTCATCCTGGACATGCACCATTACCGCCAGCTCGACGGCGACGGCCTGGACGTGCACGAGGTCGGCGTCGACCCGAGCGTCGTCCAGGCGCGCGCGATCTCGATCTGGAAGCAGGTCGCCGCCCACTACGCGAACCAGCCCGACAGCGTCATCTTCGGGCTGTACAACGAGCCGCACGGCATCCAGGACGCGACCGGCACGGCGCCGTGGAACAAGCTGTATCCCAAGCTGCTCGCCCAGGTGCGCGCGACCAATCCGACCCGCGTCGTGATCATCGGGCCGGCCTACTGGAACAACCCGTCCGCGCTCGCCACGTTCACGCCGTCGACCGATCAGAACGTGATCACCGAGATCCACGACTACGAGCCCTATCCGTTCTCGTCCCAGGGCACCTACGGCACGACCTACCCGCTGGGCACCGCCTTCGACGCCGCGACGATGACCTTGCCGTTCACTGCCGCGCTCGATGTCGCGCTGAACTGGAGCAAGGCCCACGGCTTCCCGATGTTCGTCGGCGAGTTCGGCTCGAACATCGCGGCCCCGGCGGCGTCCCGCGTGGCCTACGCGACGATGGCGCGCACGGCGCTGGAGTCGCGCAGCATGCCCTGGACGGCCTGGAATTTCGATTCCGACTTCGCCGTCTACGACACCACCAACAAGGTCTGGAACACCGCCCTGCTGAAGGCGCTCACGCCCTGAAAAAGCGGTGGTGTCAGTCGCCCAGCGCCGCCGTCGGCGCGTGGGCGTGCTGACGCCGCGGGCTGGCCTGCACGGCCGCCTCCTCGCGGTCGAGCGACGCGAAGAAGTCGGTGATGTCGCGGAACACGCGCGCCCGCGCGGTCGGCCCCTCGGCGAGGTGGCCCAGGCCGGCATAGGTCTGCAACGCGAAGGGCTTGCGCAATTGCTCGCGCAGCCCGTTCGCCATCTGCCCGTTCAGGTAGTTCAGCCCCGGGTCCAGCTCGGCATAGGCCAACATCACGCGGATGTCGGACGCGCAGAGCTTCGTCAGCCATTCGACCGGCTCGCGCCGTTCCGTCGCGGTGCGCCGCACGCGCGCCGCGATCCAGCGCAGCAAGGAATTGCGCGCCAGCGCCGGCGACAGCTTCGCCAGCTTCTGGCGCGTGCTGTGCACCAGCTCGACCGTGGCCACGCCGGGTTGGCGGTAGAGCGCGACGTTGATCGCCACGCTGGCGCGCACCTCGGGCCGCACCCCGGCCTGCATCATCGACCAGGCGCCGGCGCAGAAGCCGAGCATGAACACGCGCTCGTGCCCGGCCCGGCGCAGGTGGTCGATCGCCGCCGTCACGTCGCGGCCGCCCTCGTCGGTGTAGAGCTCGCCGCCCTGGATCGACTCGCCGCGGCCGCTGGTGCCGAAACCGGCGAAGTCGAAGCGCAGGCTCGAATGGCCGCGGCTTGCTTCGTCGCGCGCGAAATCGGTGAAGGTGCGGCCGGGGCCGACGGTGGACATCAACAGCCGCACCGCAGTGCCCGCCGGCGCGACGGCCGGCTCGCTGAGCACGCCGGTCAGGCCGTTCGGCCCGATCTCGACGAAGGTCTCGCGCACCGAGCGACCCTGGTGCGTGAAGCTCACGCTCGGGCTCAACGCGGGTCGGGCCGGTCCGGCGTCGCTGGCCGATGCCATCGCGTCATGGGCGGCGCGGCACCAGCGCGCGAGGCATTGAATGTCGTCGCCGGGGATCTCGGGCTGGTCGCCGGCACCGAACAACCAGGGCTGGATCTGGGTCGACTCCAGCTCCTCGACCTGCACGCCCTGCTCGGCCAGCCGCGCGAGCCAGGGCGCGTTCAGGCCGCTCGTTTCGTCCAGCAGCAGCACGCGCGCCGTCCGCAGGCCGGCGAGCTGCAGCAGATCGAGCTTCGCGACATGCTCCAGCACCGGTGCCGGGATGCTGAAACCGCCGATCGCGATCGAGAGCCCCCCGGGCCCGGCGTCGGTCGTGCGCTGCAGGACCTTGAGTTCGCGAACGTGGCGCCGGCCGGTCACGACCGGGGCCCACGCGACCAGCGCCGCCAGCGGCTCGTCGGCGAGCGCCTCGAAGGCGATCGTGGCCCCGAGCCGCACGCCGACCACGATCACCTGCGCGAAACCGGCCGCACGCGCCCGAGCGACCGCGGCACGGACGTTCGCACGCCAGCGCTCGCCGATCTCGGGCTCGTCGAGCCGGCCGGCGCTTTGCGAGCAGCCGTGCAGATCGAACAGCAAGGCCGCGAGGCCCGCGTCGGCGAGCGACTCGGCGAGCGCGACGAGGCCGCTGGCCATCGAACGTTCTTCGTGCGCCATGCCCGCGACGATGACGACCGCGGTCGAGCGCGGCGCACCGGCTTGCGGCCAGTACCAGGCCGCGCCGGTGAATGCGCCGTCGGAATCGAACCAGAGGTTCTGGCCTCGGCGGGAGGATGTCGTCATCTTGGAATCTCGAACGTCGCGCCGGCCCAAGCGTTCAGCGCCAGCGCGGTCCCGCGCAAGGCCGGCTTGGCGCCGGCCCGCGACGGGGTCAACCGGATCGCCCGCGTGTCGCCGGGCGCCAGGTGAAAGTATTCGTCTTCGGGCTCGAAGCCGTCCGCGTCGAAATACACGGATTGCGCCCATCCGTGGCTGGCCAGCAGCACCGACACGCTGCCATCGGCATTTTTGTCGACTTGCTTCACGCTCAGCCCGACATCGCGGCGCCGCGCCGACGGCCGCCCCTCGGGGCAATGAAAGGCTTGAGAGAGCGTTTGGCCGGCGGCATCGCGCAGCGTCGCCACCACGAGCGCGTGCTCGGCCGGCCCGAAGCGGTAGGCGCGCGAGAGGTCGATGAAGCCGTCGAACCAGTCGGCCAGCGGCCGTGTCTCCGCCGCATGGGCCGCCAGCGCCCAGTCGCGCTGGCTGCCCTGCAGGCGCAGCCCGTCGTCGCGGTACAGCGCCACCTCGACCGTCGCGGTCAGCGCGGTGCCGAGGTCGTTCACGACATGCAGGTCCAGACCGTTGGTGCCTTCGTCGGTGATGAACACGCTGACGGGCGCGAGCGCGCGCTTCAGGCCGTGGAAGGCCGCCTTCGGCGCGCCCTGCTCGTCCAGCAGCCCCCAGCCGGCGCCGGCCCACAGGTCGCGCAGGTACCAGATCAACGCGCCGCGGCAGGTCGATGCGGGGCGGCGCCATTCAGACAGGGTCGCTTGCACCACCTCGGCGCCGACGGCACGGCTCAGCGCGAGATAGCGCTCGAAGTCGACGCTGCGCAATGCGATCGGGTCGACGCCGTACAGCCGCTGCAGGTAGTGGTCGCGGACGTCCTCGAAATCCCAGCCCGCGCCGAGGTCGCGCGGCGCGCGCGCCTTCCAGCCGGGATGGTGGCTGCGCAACCCGCTGCCGCCCGGCATGCGCGCGAGCGTGGCCGCCGGCGGCACGTTCGCGAACGCCAGGCACTCGGTCGCGAAGCGCAGGTTCGCGCGGCGGGCGTCTTCCATCGGCCGCAGGTAGGCGCCGACGCCGTAGTAGGAGGTCGTGCCGGCATTGTTCTGGTGCGGAAACGCGCCGCCGTGCGCACTCGACGGCCAGTACGGCACCTCCGGGCACCACTCGCGCGCGAACCCGGCGAGATCGTCGTCGAACAGCGGCTGCGGCCAGAACTCGCGCGGGCTGCCCCACATCGCGGCCTGCTGTTCGGCCTCGCTGTTGCCGCAGATCACCGCGAGCGACGGGCGCGCCTGCCAGCGGGCGAGCTGCTGCTCGGCCTCGACCCGGACCGAAGCCTGGAACGTGGCGTCGGCGCCGGGGTAGTCCATGTTCGCGAACATGAAGTCCTGCCAGACGAGCAGGCCGAGCGCGTCGCAGGCGTCGAAGAAGGCGTCGTTCTCGTAGACCATGCAGCCGTTGACGCGCAGCATGTTCATGCCGGCCGCCGCCACCTGCTCGAGCGCCGCGCGCGAGGCAGCGGCGGTCGCGTCCGGGCTGACGGCGTCCAGCGGGGTCCAGCAGGCGCCGCGGCAGAACACCGGGACGCCGTTGACGCGCAGCGCGAAATCGCCGTTCGAGGTGTCCAGCGTCAGCGTGCGAAAGCCGAGCCGGCCGAGCTCGACGCGCACGGGCGCGCCGCTGCCCGAGACGCGCACGGCGAGCTGCGCGTCGTACAGCGCCGGCTCGCCGTGGGTGTGCGGCCACCACCGCGCGACGTTCGGAATCGCCAGCGTCGCGGCAAAGCCGGCACCGGCCGATTCGGAACGGCTCAGCGCAATCTCGTGCATCGCAGCGTCGCGCCACACTTGCAAGATCACGCCCTCGATGTGTGCCGCACCCGACAGCGCCTCGAGCTCGACGCTCAGCGACACGCGGCCGTCGACGCCGTCGACATCGGTTCGCAGGCGCAGCTGCGAGACCTGCAGCACGTCCTGCTCGACCCACTCGATCGCGCGCCAGGGCCCGATCACCGGTGCCGGCGGCGACCAGCCGGGCGTGCGCCCGAGCAGGCTGACGCGCGCCCAGCGCAACTGCGGATGCTCGATCATCGGCGCGCGCCAGCGGGGCCGCGGGCGGCGCCGCGCGAGCGTCGCGTCGAGCGAGGGAAAGCGCATCAGCAGTTCGTTGCCGGTCGGCCCCAAGGCCGGTTCGGTGCAGGCGTGCGCGACGTGCATGTTGTCGCTGGCAAGCAGCGGCGCGCCGTTCAGCCAGACCTGGCACTCGCCCGCGAGCCCGCCGAACTCCAGCGCGCGCCGGGCCTGCGCGAGGGAGCGTGCCGGCGCGTCGAAGCGGGCGCGAAACCACCAATCCTCGGCATCGAAGCGGCGCGGCGCGGCGTCGAGCGACCAGAGCGCGGCGGCACGCAGCGCGCCGGCGACGGTGTCGGCCGCCGCGATCGGCTGCCAGGCCACGGCCGGGGAGTCTTGCAGTTGGGCCGGCGTCTCGATCAGCCCGGCCGGCGTCGCGCAAAGCGACCAGCGGGCCTCGAGCGGTGAGCGCCGATGGGTCGAGACGCCTTGGATGCGGCCCCTCATCGAGGCGCTCAGGTTTGACCGATACCGACCAGGGCGTCGCGGATCGAGGCGATGCTGGTGAAGACGCTGCGCTTGAGCATCTCATCGGGGAACTCGAGGTCGAACTCGCCTTCGAGCGCGAGCATCACGTTGACGCTGGCGTGCGAGGTCATGCCGGCCTCGTACAGATCGGCGTCGGGGGCGAGCGCCGTCGCGTCGGCCGCGAGCCGGCCGTGCTTGGCGAGGATGGCGCGGATGCGCGCGTCGTAGTCGTCGTGGGGGTTGGACATGTTGAAGTTCGAGGTTTCTGGAGATGGAAGGGATTGGAAACGCGTTGGACCGGATGGCGGGCAGCGCGGCTCAGGTGGGTGCCGTCGCGACCACCATCGCGGTCGCGTAGTCGCCGTCGTGGCTCAGGCTGAGGGCGATCCGCGTGCAGCCGCTGCGCTCGACCAGCGCGGCCACGCGGCCGTGCAGTGCGAGCGCGCAGCCGCCGTCCGGCGCGCGCCGGACCTCGATGTCGCGCCAGGAAATGCCTTCTTCAGCCAGCCCAAAGGCCTTGATGGCCGCTTCCTTGGCCGCGAAGCGGGCCGCGAAGCGCTGCACCGCCAAGGCCGGCGCCTGTTCGGCATAGGCGGCCTCGGCGGCGCTGAAGAAACGGGCCGTGAAGCGTGCACCGAAGCGCTCGATCGAGGCCCCGATCGCGCTGATCTGGGCGAGGTCGATTCCCACCCGCAGGCCGGCCGAGGCCGCCGGAGCGGCATCCGAGTGAGTGGTATCTGCTGACAATTCGTGCGTTTTCGTCACAGGCGTGATCTTCGATGTTCGCCCGCGTGGGCGCAACCTGAAGGAAGTGTAAATTGACACGCAATGCGCGAGCCCGATGCGCCGACGGCGCGAGCCCCCTGAATCGAGGGGCCGGCCGGGCCCCCACGCGCTCGATTTCTGCTCAATTTCAAGGAAGGTGTTCCACACGATGCACAGCGATGAATTCGACCGGCTGCTCGCGGCGGTCCGCAAGATCTCGGTCGAGGTGGCCGCGCGTCACGCCGACGAGGTCGACGCCCAGGCGCGGTTCCCGGCCGAGTCGGTCGCGGCGTTGCGCGACGCGCGCGTGCTGTCGGCCGCGGTGCCGGCATCGCTCGGCGGCTTCGGCTGCACGATGACGCAGCTCGGCACGCTGTGCGCGACGATGGCGCAAGGCTGTTCGGCCAGCGGCATGGTGCTGGCGATGCACCTGATCGAGGTCGCCTGCATCGCGCGCCACGGGCTGGATTCGCCGTACATGGTCCAGGTGCTGAAGACGCTGGTCGAGCAGCAGACGCTGATCGCCTCGGTGACCTCGGAAGTCGGCACCTCGGGCGACACGCGCTCCAGCGTCTGCGCGGTGCAGCGCGACGGCAAGCGCTTCACGCTCGAGAAGGCCGCCACCACCGTCTCGTACGGCCAGCATGCCGACGCCCTGCTCGTCACCGCGCGCCGCGCGCCCGACGCCGCCGCCGGCGACCAGGTGCTGGTCTACCTCGAACGCGAGGACTACACGCTGACCGCGACCTCCAACTGGGACACGCTGGGCATGCGCGGCACCTGCAGCCCCGGCGGCAAGCTCGTCGCGCAGGGGCCGGTCGAGCGCATCGTGCCGGGGAGCTTCGCCGATTCGGCCGCGCAGAGCATGGTGCCGTATTCGCACATCCTGTGGTCCGCGCTGTGGTGGGGCATCGCCTCCGACGCGATCTCGCGCGCCGCCGCGTTCGTGCGCGCCGCGGCGCGCCGCGACCCGGGCTCGATGCCGCCGGCCGCGACCGCGCTCGCGCAGGCCACGGCCGACCTGCAGTCGCTGCATCACCACTGGGCCGCCTGCGCCGCCGAGTTCGACGCGCTGGCCGACGATCCGGCCGGCCGCGACGAGCTGATGACGATGGGTTGGGGCCTGAAGATGAACAACCTCAAGATCGGCGCCTCCGAAGCCGCGCCGAGGATCGTCCACCAGGCCCTGCAGGTGATCGGCGTGATGGGCTACAAGAACGACTCCAAATTCAGCGTCGGCCGTCACTACCGCGACAGCCTCTCGGCCGCGCTGATGATCTCCAATGAACGCCTCGCCGCGAAGAGCGCGTCGATGCTGCTGGTTCTGAAAGAGGCATGACCCGATGAACACCACCGATCCGTACGACCCCGAAGTCTTCTACAACCAGCTGATCGAGCACGGCCTGATCGTGCCGACCGGCGTGCAGGGCGGCTACGGCCGCGGCAGCGTGTTCGAGGACATCCTCGAACGCTTCAACGCCCTCGTCAGCCGCACCGCGAAGGACGACGGCGCCGAGATGATGACCTTCCCGCCGATCGTCGCCCGCAAGCTGATCGAGCAGGTCGGCTACATGGACAACTTCCCGCAGCTCTCCGGTTCCATCAACAGCTTCTTCGGCGCCGAGAAGGACGCGCGCGCCTTGAGCGATCGCGTGCACGCCGGCGAGCGCTGGGAGGACATGCTGCAGATCACCGAGTCGATGCTGACGCCGGCCGCCTGCTACCCGGTCTACCCGATGTTCTCGGGCCTGCTGCGCCAGGGCGGGCGCCTGATCACGCTGACCGGCTGGGTCTACCGCCACGAGCCTTCGGCCGAGCCGACCCGGCTGCAGGCGTTCCGGATGCGCGAGTTCATCCGCGTCGGCACGCCCGACGAAGTGATCGAGTGGCGCAACACCTGGCTGGAGCGCGGCCTGGCGCTTTTGAAATCGCTGCAGCTGCCGGTCGCCAGCGACGTCGCGAACGACCCGTTCTTCGGCCGCGCCGGCAAGATCATGGCCGCGAGCCAGCGCGACCAGGGCCTGAAATTCGAGATCCTGTGCCCGGTGATCTCGGTCGAGAAGCCGACCGCGATCTGCTCGTTCAACTGGCACCAGGACCACTTCAGCGGCACCTTCGGGATCAAGTCCAGCGACGGCCAGACCGCCAGCACCGCTTGCCTGGGC
Organism: Burkholderiaceae bacterium; assembly: GCA_036500445.1. Classification (GTDB taxonomy): domain Bacteria; phylum Pseudomonadota; class Gammaproteobacteria; order Burkholderiales; family Burkholderiaceae_C; genus LMDS01. The sequence goes on from DASYCA010000292.1 coordinate 11,990, forward strand.
TTCGGCCTGGAGCGCGTGACCCTGTCGCTGATCAAGACGCACGGCTTCGACCCCGGCCGCTGGCCTGCCGAGGTGCGCGCGCTGCTGTGGCCATGACGCGCGTCGTCGCGCTGCGCGGCCCGGACGCCGCCCAGCACCAGCCCCACGCGCCGCTGCACGCGCCCGAGCGCATCTGGCTCGAGAAGAATTGCTATGCCGACCTGTGGATCGAGCTGCTGCACGCGCAGGGCATGGACCCGCACGCGGTGCTGCCCTTCGTGTTCGCGCTCGATTTCGAGGGCGACCAGTGGACCTTCTTCAAGCCGCCGCTGGCCGACCTGCGTGCGCTGTACGGTATCGACGTGCAGGAGATGACGGTCTGGCGGCCGCTGCTGGAGCACGCGCTCGAGCATGTCGGCGCCGGCAAGCTGCTGAGCGTCGAGGTCGATGCGTTCTCGCTGCCGGACACCGCCGGCACCGACTACCGGCACGCGCACAGCAAGACCACGGTCGTGGTCAACGACGTCGACGTCGAGGCCCGGCGCCTGGGCTACTTCCACAACGCCGGCTATTTCAGCCTCGAGGGCCAGGACTTCGCCGACATCTTCTCGCTCGATTCGGAGCCCGCGCTGCTGCCGCCGTATGCCGAACTGATCCGCGTCGACCGCGCGGTCGTGCGCGACGCTGCCGCGTTGCGTGGGATCTCGCACCGGCTGCTCGCCGAGCAACTCGCCTGGCGGCCGCGCGACAACCCGGTCAAGCGTTTTCAGCAGCGCTTCGAGACCGACCTGCCCGGGCTGCAACAGGCCGGCCTCGCGCACTATCACAAGTGGGCCTTTGCCGGCCTTCGGCAACTCGGTGCGGCCTCGGAGCTCGCGGCGCTCTACCTGCGCTGGCTGTGGGCCGACGCGGCGCCGCAGGCCGCGATCGAGGCGTTCGAGCGCATCGCCAATCTGGCGAAGACGCTGACCTTGAAATCGGCGCGCGCCGTCAACTCGGGCCGTGCGCTCGACGCGCGCGAGAGCTTCGACGAGATGGCGGCCGCCTGGCAGCGCGGCATCGACGCGACCGCCGCGACGCTGGAGGCGCGCGCGACGGCGGGCTAGACCAGTCTACGCATCCCTTCCGCGAACTGGCGCGCCCCACCGTAAGCCGGGTGCCGCAGTTGCCCGTTCGGCAGCATGTCGAGCTCGCGCAGCAGGTCTTCCGACTTGCGACCGATCGCGATGACCTTCGCATCGGGAAATGCGTCCAGCAACATCTCGAGCGCGGCGGCGCCGAGTTGGATTTCGCCCCAGGTCGGCGTGCGATTCGACCACGGCAGCGACGGCTGGTGCGGGTGCATCTGCAGCGCGTTCCAGAGCAGCACGTCGCCTGAGATGCCGAGCCGGCGCAGGGTGTTCCACATGATCGTGGACGACGGTTCGGACAGCGGGCCACCCTGCGGGCTGGCGCGGGTCAGGCGGTCCGGGCTCGACGAGATCCGCGGAATGGCGCCGTCGATCACCTGGCGTTCGCTGGTGAACGCGATCCCGCTGTAGCGGCAACCGCGCCAGCCGGGCGACTGGCCGCAGATGATGTAGCGCGGATCGCAATCCAGGTGCTCGGCCAGCCGGCTCATCCGGCCCTCGGGGCCGCCGAGCGGGTTGCTTCGATCGTCCGCGTCGCACCAGTCGCGCCACGGGTTGAACAGGCCCGGGCGGCTCGCAGGCAAGGTGCCGGTCAGTCGCTGGGCCAGGGTGAAGTTGGGCATGGTCGCCGCGGAGTCAGCAAGGGCGATGCCAGCTCGCGACGGCCGGGCGCAACAGCCGGGCGCAACGGCGATTCAGCGTGCGCTGTAGTCGTGCCGGCGGTCGCCGCCGGCGGCATGGATGCTGGCGTTGAACGACAGGATGATCCGCTCGGCCTCGCCGGCGCCGAACACGCGGGCGAGCAGCGGATCGAGTTCGGCGGCCGCGGGCTTGCGATGCACCGCGACCGGCGTGGGCCACAGCGTGTGAAAGCCGGGATCGAGTGTCATCGTGTTCTCCAGGGCATGCCGCATCGGGCAAGCTGGAGTGTCGCTGCATTCGGCTTCGGACTCGAATTCGCCTGCGAAGCTCTCGGCGACAATGCCGGCATGACCATCCACCCCGAATCGCTCGGCATGTCTTCGCGGCGTCTCGCGCACATCGACCGATTTCTCGCGGAACAGTACATCGCCACCGGCAAGCTTCCGTTCGCGCAACTCCAGGTGACGCGAGAGGGCCAGCTGGTTCACCAGAGCGTGCTGGGCAAGGCCTCGCTCGAAAACGATGCGAACGCCAAGGAAGACCTGCTCGCGCGCATCTACTCGATGACCAAGCCGATCACGAGCGTCGCCTTCATGATGCTGGTCGAGGAAGGCAAGGTCGCACTCGACGATCCGGTTCACCGCTTCATCCCCGAGTGGGAAGGCCTGGGCGTGTATGAATCCGGGTCGGCCGGCAGTTTCCACACGAAGCCGCCGCTCGCGCCGATGCGGATGATCGACCTGCTGCGCCACACCTCCGGGCTGACCTATGGCCTGCAACGGCGCACGGCCGTGGACGCGGCGTATCGCAGCGCGAAGCTCGAGCCCTTCGAGCAAGCCGAGGGCCTCGAAGGCTTCATCGGCGCGCTGGGCGGGCTTCCGCTCGAATTCTCGCCCGGCAGCGCGTGGAACTATTCGGTGTCGACCGACGTGCTCGGCTACCTCGTGCAGAAGATCTCCGGCGTCCCGTTCGAGCAGTTCCTCCAGCAGCGGATCTTCGCGCCGCTCGGCATGGTGGACACGTCCTTTCACGTCGACGACGCCAAGGCCGATCGCCTTGCCAGCTGCTACATGCTGTCGCCCGAAGGCCGGCTGGTCCCGCTTCCCGGGCGGACCTTTCGCGAGCCGACCGCCGCGCCGTCGGGCGGTGGCGGCCTCGTCTCGACCGCCGCCGACTACATGCGCTTTTGCGAGATGCTGCGCCGTGGCGGCGCGCTCGGCGAAGCGCGGCTGCTCTCGCCCAAGACGCTGGCGTTGATGCGCGCGAACCATCTGCCCGGCGGGCGCGACCTCGCCGACCTGTCGATCTCGATGTTTTCCGAGTCGGCCTACCAGGGCATCGGATTCGGGCTCGGCTTCGCGGTGACGACCGATGTCGCCAAGGTCGGGATCGCCGGCTCGGTCGGCGAATATTGGTGGGGAGGCATGGCCAGCACCGCGTTCTGGATCGACCCGGTCGAGGACCTCTGCGTGGTGTTCCTCACGCAGCTCGTTCCGTCGAGCACCTACCCGATCCGGCGCGAGCTGCGCACGCTGATCAACGCCGCGGTCGTCGACTCGAAAGCCTGACCTTGCCGACGCGTCTCTCCGCGCGCGATCTCTGCCGCGCCGGCCTGATCGTCGTGATCTGGGGCTCCAACTTCGTCGTGATGAAGATCGGGCTGCGGGAGATGGGCCCGATGCTGCTGGGCGCGTTGCGTTTCGCAATCGCTTCGCTGCCGCTGCTGCTGTTCGTTCGCAGGCCCCAGTTGCCCTGGCGGTTCATCGCGGCCTACGGCCTCGCGCAGGGGCTGGGGCAATTCGGCTGCGTGTTCCTCGCACTGTCGCTCGGGCTGCCGGCGGGCGTGGCCTCCATCGTCCTGCAGACCCAGGCGTTCTTCACGGTGATGCTGGCGAGCGTCTTCCTCGGCGAACGGACCCGTGCGACCCAATGGGCGGGTTTGCTGATCTCGGCCTGCGGATTGGCGTTGATCGCAGGCGAAGGCCGGGCCGGAGCCGGGCACATTCCGCTTGGGGGGTTTCTGCTCTGCCTCGCCGGCGCGGCGATGTGGGCCGGCTCGAACATCGTCGCCCGCTTGGCGCAGCGCCACAACCCTAACTTCGACGCCACGTCGCTCGTCGTCTGGGGGAGCCTGGCGCCGATCGTGCCGTTCCTGCTGCTCGCCGTGCTCCAGGACGGCGTGCCGTCGACGCTGTCGTCGCTGGAGTCGCTCACCTGGAAGGGCGCCGCATCGGTCGTCTACCTCGGGCTGGTCGCCACGGTGCTGGCCTATTCGATGTGGGCGGGTCTGCTGAAGCGGTATTCGGCCGGCATCGTGGCGCCGTATTCCTTGCTGGTCCCGGTGGTCGGCCTCTACGCCGCATGGATCGTGCTGGACGAGCGGCTTTCGCCAGCCCAGTGGGCGGGAGTCGCGGCGGTCGGCGCGGGGCTGCTGGTCAACAATTTCGGAGACCGGATGGCCGGCGTCACGTCGTTCCTGAGGCGCAACCTCCGCCCAGGCTCGTAGCGCCTGCGGCAGAACCGAGTTGTGAAATCCTACCGGTGCGGATATGCTGATTCACCACTCTTCGCACGGGGTCTGATGACGACACGATGGTTCGCCTCTTCATTTCCCCTGGCACTGTTGATCTTGTCGGCCTGCGGCGGTGGAGGCGATGGCGACAGCGCCGCGATCGAACCGCTGCCGGCCGGCTCCGGCCTCTACTTCACGAACGGCATCCTGGGCGCTGACAGCGCCAACTTCTATCGGGTCGACGCGGTGTCCGGCAACACCGCGCTGCAATCGATCGGCGACGGCTCCGATTCGGCGGGCATCGCCCAGTGCCCTTCCATCGCGGCGCTGGACCTGCGGCCCGACGGCGTGGCGCTGGCAGTGAGTCAGCGCACCGCGGTGCTTCTCCAGGCCGATGTGCGCAGCACGCTGTGCCACCCGCTCGCCACGCTGCCCGAAGTCATGGGCGCCGTGGCCGTGCGCGCCGACGGGCGCGTCTTCACCGTGTCCGCCACCCACAAGCTCTACCAACTCGACGCGCAGGGAAGCGTGCTGTCGTCGCAGGTGCTGCTGTGCGCGCTGGCCGCGCCCACCTGCCCGGTCACGGGCATCGACTTCGCGCCCGACGGCACCCTCTACGCCATCGTCTCCGGCGGGCTGTGGAGCCGCATCGACCCGGCCAGCGGGCAATTGACGACGGTCAAGAGCGGCATCGGCCTGAGCGACGACTTCGACATCGACGCGATCGGCCAGGTCCGCGGGTTGGCGGGCGGCGAGCTTCGCAGCATCGACCTGGCGGGCAACCCGACCGGCCAGGCCATCAGCGTGTTCGGCGGCACCGCGCTGGCCACCGGCGTCGTCTACCGATAGGAACACCGCATGACAGCGCGCCTTTTCACGTCGTTGGCGACCGCTCTTTGCGCGGCCGGTCTGTCTGCGCTGAGCGCCTGCGGCGGCGGCTCGGACGACCCGAGCCCGGCCGACGCCAACACCGCGACGCAGAGCGGCACCGTGATGGTCGGCAGCCACATCCAGAACGCGGTGGTCTTCCTGGACCTGAACGACAACAACGTGCTGGACAGCAACGAGCGCCGCACCACCACCGACGCGAACGGCCGCTACACGCTGACCGGCCTGTCCGCGGCCGACATCGCCCAGCATGCGATCGTCGCGCGCATCTCCCCCACCTCGACCAACACCGACACCGGAAAGCCGGCCGGGCTGGACTGCACGTTGAAGGCCGCGCCGGGGGCCGGCGCGATGGTCAGCCCCTATTCGACGCTGGCCGCCAGCCTCGTCGGCGGCGCCACGGCGCCGACGGCGGATGCCGCCACCGCGCAGGTGAGCGCGAAGCTGCGGGCGTCCACGTTGCCGCTGAGCTTGCCGGCCCGGCTGGACCTGACGCGCGACTACGTGGCCGACAGCAGCGCCGGGACCGGCACGGCCGCCGACAGCCGCCAGCTGCGCCTGCTGGCGACCTCGCTCGGCGGCATCCTCAGCACCGTCACGGCCGGGCTCAACCAGCGCCAGAGCGTGTTCGATGCGAACAGCGGGTTCCCCTTCAACACGCTGGTCTCGCTCACCGAGGGACAGCTCACCCAGGTCGCGAACGGCACGGTCGCGTTCGAGCAGCTCGATGCGGTTCAAAAGGCCAACCTGATCGCCAACCCGTCGAGTCAACCGAACCTCTTCATCGACGGCAACGCGATGCTGAGCGCGTTCATCGCGACCATCAACACGGCCGACGTGCTGGCGGACGTCAAGAACTACATCGTCAACTCGGACCAGTTCAAGAGCTACTTCGCGTCGGTGATGGTCGACCTGACGGAGGCGCTGGTGGATCTGCTGTCGGAGGTGCTGTTCTGAGCGATGCGACGCTGCAGGCGATGATCGACGAGGTCCACGACGCGCTGCGCAGCCGGACCGGCGAGGGCAAGGTCGCCGACTACATCCCCCAACTCGGCCGCATCGACCCGGACAAGCTCGGGCTGGCGGTGCAGACCGTGGACGGCCAATCCTGTTTCGCCGGGGATGCCGACGAGACCTTCTCGATCCAGAGCGTGTCGAAGGTCTTCACGCTGACGCTCGCGCTCGGCAAGATCGGCGACGGCCTGTGGGCGCGCGTCGGGCGCGAGCCCTCGGGGAATGCCTTCAATTCCATCGTTCAGCTCGAGCGCGAGCGCGGGATCCCGCGCAATCCGTTCATCAACGCCGGCGCGATCGTGGTTGCCGACACCATCCTGTCGGGCCACCGGCCGCGTGAGGCGATCGGCGACATTCTTCGGTTCGTCCGCTTCCTCGCCGACGACGACAGCATCGTCATCGATTCGCAGATCGCCCGATCCGAAACGGAGACCGGGTTCCGCAATGCGGCGCTCGCCAACTACATGCGGGCGTTCGACAACCTTCGCCACCCGGTCGATCAGGTCTTGGGGGTGTACGTGCACCATTGCGCCATCGCGATGTCGTGCCGGCAACTGGCGCGTGCCGGTCTCTACCTCGCCAACAAGGGCAGGAACCCGCTGACCGGCCTGGGGGTGGTGTCCAGCGAGCGCGCCCGCCGCATCAACGCATTGATGCTGACCTGCGGTCACTACGACGGCTCGGGAGACTTCGCGTTCCGGGTCGGGCTTCCCGGCAAGAGCGGCGTCGGCGGCGGCATTCTGGCGATCGTGCCGGGCAAGGCCTGCATCGCGGTCTGGTCGCCGGGGTTGAATGCGATCGGGAATTCGCTGCTGGGCTCGCTCGCGCTCGAAATGATCGCGGGCCGGATGGGGTGGTCGGTCTTCTCGCCGTGAGGGCCCGCTGAGTCTCCTGCGATCAGGTCACCGGTGCCGGATTGAACAGCACCAGCGCGTTGTGCAGCTTCCAGTGCTCGGCCCAGGTCTTCTTGCGTCCGCTGGCCACCTCGAGCATCAGGCGAAACATCTCCCAGCCCACGTCCTCGATCGTCGCCGCGCCGTCGGCGATCTTGCCGGCGTTGACGTCCATCAGGTCGTGCCAGCGCCGCGCCAGGTCGCTGCGCGTCGCGACCTTGATCACCGGCACCTGCGCCAGGCCGTACGGCGTGCCGCGCCCGGTCGTGAAGACGTGCAGGTTCATGCCGGCCGCCAGTTGCAAGGTGCCGCAGATGAAATCGCTCGCGGGCGTCGCGGTGTAGGTCAGGCCCTTGGCCTTGAGCTTCTCGCCCGGCGCGAGCACGTTCGAGATCGGCATCGATCCGGACTTCACGATCGAGCCCATCGCCTTCTCGACGATGTTGGACAAGCCGCCCTTCTTGTTGCCCGGCGTCGTGTTCGCGCTGCGGTCGACCTTGCCGCGGCTCAGGTAGGCGTCGTACCAGGCCATCTCGCGGATCATCGCATCGGCGACGTCGGGCGTCGTCGCGCGCGCAGTCAGTTGATCGATGCCGTCGCGCACCTCGGTCGTCTCGGAGAACATCACGCTCGCGCCGGCGCGCACCAGCAGGTCGGTGCAAAAGCCCACCGCCGGGTTCGCGGTCACGCCGCTGAAAGCGTCGCTGCCGCCGCATTGCACGCCGACGACGAGCTCGCTCGCCGGCACGGTCTCGCGACGGCGCGCGTTCAGGCGCTCCAGGTGCAGCTGCGCGGTCGACATCACCGAGTCGATCATCGACATGAAGCCGACGTGCGCGTCGTCCTGCAGGCAGACGACGTCGAGCGCCTGCCCGGCGCTCGCGCCGACATCGGCGACGCTGCGCTCGTCGACGATCGCGAACGAGCCGGGCGGCAGCAGGCGCTCGGGCTGCAGCTTCTCGCAGCCCAGGCTCACGACCATCACCTCGCCGCCGAAGTTCGGGTTCAGGCTGATGTTGCGCAGCGTGCGGATCGGGATCTCGGCGCCCGGCGCGTCGATCGCGACGCCGCAGCCGTAGGTGTGCTCCAGCCCGACGACGTCGTCGACGTTCGGGTAGCGCGGCAGCAGCTCGTCCTTGATGCGCCTGACGGCGAAGTCGACGACGCCGGCCACGCACTGCACCGTCGTCGTGATCGCGAGGATGTTGCGCGTGCCGACCGAACCGTCGGCGTTGCGGAAGCCCTCGAAGGTGTAGCCCTCCAGCGGCGGCTGTGCTGCGGGCTTCACGGTGGCGATCGGCAGGTTGTCGAGCTCGCGCGCGTCCGGCATTTTCAGCAGGCGCTCGTGAACCCAGCTGCCGGCCGGGATGTCCTTCAGCGCGTAGCCGATCGCGATGCCGTAGCGCAGCACCGGCGCGTCGGCCGCGAGGTCGACCAGCGCGACCTTGTGGCCCTGCGGGACGCGGTCGCACAGCACCAGCCCCGAGGCGAGCACCGTGCCGGCCGGCAGCCCGCCGTCGTTCGCGACGATCGCGACGTTGTCGCGCTCGTGCATGCTGATCGTCAGCGGCTTCACCACCGCGGCGAGGGTCGGGGATTCGGACACAGCGGGCTCCTTGCGAACGGAACGGCGTTCACTCCGCGGTGATCTTGCCGACTTCGATGACCTTGCCCCAGCGCGCGAACTCCGCGGCCTGGAACGCGGTGAACTGCTCCGGCGTGCTGCCGACGATCTCGAAGCCGAGCTCGAGCAGCTTCGGTTTCACCGCCGGGTCGTTCAACCCCGCGACGATCGCGGCCTGCAGCTTGGTCTTGATGTCGGCCGGCAGCCCCTTGGGCGCGGCGATCGCCTGCCACGAGTAGACCGTCGCGCCCTTGATGCCGAGTTCTTCCAGCGTCGGCACGTTCGGCAGCAGCGGCGAGCGCTTCGAGCTCGTCACGGCCAGCGCCTTCAGCTTGCCGGCCTTGATGTTGGGCAGCCCGGTGTTGATGTTCATGAAGGTCGCATCGACCTGGCCACCGAGCAGGTCCGTCATCGCCGGCGCCCCGCCCTTGTACGGGATGTGCGCGCCGGTCGTGCCGGTCACCTGCCAGAAGAGGGCCGCCGTCAGGTGGTCGCTGGTGCCGTTGCCGGCCGACGCGAAGCTCATCTTCCCCGGGTTGGCCTTTTCATACGCGATCACGTCGGCGACCGATTTATAAGGCGAGTTGGCCGGCACCGCGAGCACGTTGGGCGCCTGCACCGCGACGGTGATGTAGTCGAAGTCCTTCAGCGGGTCGTAGCCGGTGCCCTTGATCAGGTGCGGGCCGATCACGAACGGGCCGAGCGACGAGACGAGAAGCGTGTAGCCGTCCGGCGCGGCGCGCTTCGCTGCGGCCGTGCCGACCGTGCCGCCCGCCCCGGCGCGGTTGTCGACGATGAAGGTGCCGCCGAGCTTCTCCTGCAGCTTGGCCGACAGTGCACGCGCGATCACGTCGGTCGAGCCGCCGGGCGGGAACGGCACGAGCAGCGTCACCTGCTTGGCCGCCGGCCAGGCTTGCGCGTGGGCGCCCGAGGCGAGCGCGAGGCCGAGCGCGAGGCCGAGCGCGCAGGTGGTGAACAGTGTCTTCATGAGCGCCTCAGCCTTTCGCGACGTCGTGTCCGGCCATCAGTTCCAGCGCCTTGACGAGCGCCGAATGATCGAGCTCGGCCATGCCGTGGGCGGCGCAGACCTGCATCAGCTGCGCGGCGCCGGCCGTTTGCGGCAGCGCGACGCCGAGCTCGCGCGCGCCCTGCAGCGCCAGGCCCAGGTCCTTCTGGTGCAGCTTGATGCGAAAGCCCGGGTCGAAGGTGCGCTTGATCATGCGCTCGCCATGCACCTCGAGGATGCGGCTGGACGCGAAGCCGCCCATCAGCGCCTGGCGCACCTTGGCCGGATCGGCGCCGGCCTTGCTCGCGAACAGCAGCGCCTCGCCGACCGCCGCGATGTTCAGCGCGACGATGATCTGGTTCGCGACCTTGGTCGTCTGGCCATCGCCATTGCCGCCGACCAGCGTGATGTTCTTGCCCATCTTCTCGAGCAGCGGGCGCACCGTCTCGAACACGGCCGGCTCGCCGCCGCACATGATCGTCAGCGACGCGGCCTTCGCGCCGACCTCGCCGCCGGAGACCGGCGCGTCGATGTAGTCGGCGCCCAGCGCGTTGATCCTCTTCGCGAACGCCTGGGTCGCGATCGGTTCCGGCGGACCCCTGCTCAGCATCCGATCCACCTCCGGCGACGTGACCGTCGTCCGGGCCGTCCCCGTCTCGGAGCCGCGCGAGGCCGAGGTCACCCCCGGCGAGGCGGCTGCAGCGCCGGCCAACGGAGCGATCGCCGCAGCCTACGACGATGCCCGGATGCGGATCCTCCGATCGCTCGAGCGTGGCGAGATCGACGTGGCGGAGGCGACGCGTCGGCTCGAGGCGCTCGATGCCGGACCCGGCGCCGATGCGGCGGACGATGCCGGCCAGGGCGACCCCGGAACCGATGCCGACACCGACACGGTCGCATGGTCGGCCGACGACGCGCGTGCCTGACGACCAGGCGCTCGAGTCGATCCTGCGCCTCGTCGCCGAGGGCCGCCTCACCGCCGAGGAGGCGGCGCCGATCCTCGACGCCCTCGAGGGCCGACCGACGCCCCCACCACCGCGCTCCGCGCCGGCGCCACCGCGCCAGCCGCGATCGCCTGCGTCCAACGCCGGACCCGCCCGTGCCCTCCGGATCGAGGTGACCGAGGCCGGGCGCG
>DASYCA010000293.1:0-4373 GCA_036500445.1 Burkholderiaceae bacterium
CACGATGTCCAGGAAGCCCAGGGACTCGGCGTGCCGGCCGGTGACCGCCAGGCACAAGGTCAGCGGGGTCGCGATGATCACGCCGATCGGGCCCCAGAGCCAGCCCCAGAACAGGGTCGCCAGCACGATCGAGAGTGGCGACAGCCCGGTCGCGTGACCGTAGAGCCGCGGTTCGATGACCTGCGAGGTGATCAGCTGAACCGTCATGAACGCGCCGAGCGTCAGCAGCATCGTGCCCCAGCCGGGCGCGGCCGCCAGCGCGAGCCCGGCCGCGAGAAGCGCGGCGAACGGCACGCCGAGGAAGGGCACGAAGCGCAGCACCGCGGTCAGCGTGGCGACCAGTGTCGCGTGCGGCAGGCCGATCGCGGTCAGCGCGGTCCAGATCACGAGCCCCACGCCGGCGTTGACCGCGAACTGCCGCAGCAGGTAGCGCGACAGCCGCTTCCCCGCGTCGTTGATGGCGGTGGTGGTGGTGCGCAGGTCGGAGCCGCCGACGAGCCGGATGAAACGGTCGCGCAGCGCCTCCTGGTCGAGCAGCACGAAGATCAGCACGACGATCACGACGCCGAAAGTCCCGATCGGCCCCCAGACCCAGCCCAGCACGCGCTGCAACAACTCGGTCGGCGTCGCCTTGGGCCGCCGGATCTCGACCGGAACCGCGGCGTCCGCCGCGGGTTGGCCGGGTGGGCGCGCGTTCGCCCGATCGGCCTCCTCGCCGAATTGCGGGTCGAGCATGCGCTCGGCGTCCGCGAAGGTCGATTCCAGCGGCGACAGCGTCACCGCCCGCAGGGACTGCAGGTTCGCCTTGAAGGTGCCCTGGTACTCGGGGAGCTTGGCCGCCAGCTGGATCGCCTGGCTGCCGATCACGCCGGCCAGCATCAAGCCCACCAGGCCGGTCATCGCGACGGCGGCGAGCACCGCGGGCGTGTGGCCCAGCCCGAACTCTCTGAGTGTGCGCACGAAGGGGCTGATCGCGAAGCTCAGCACGACGGCGAGCGTCACCGGCACCAGGATCGCGCGGCCCAGGTAGAGCAGCCCGAGGATCGCGGCCAGTGCCAGAACGCCGAGCGCGATCTGCGAGAACGGCATCTCGAGCCGTGATGAAGGCGGCGCGGGCGGAGGCGTTTCCATGCGTCGCCATAGTATCGCCGAGGCCACGATCCGGGCAGCCTGTTGCAGCGTCGGCGACCGGTGGCAACATCGGAAGCGACAACACTTCCGAGAATGCCGCCCCATGGAACTGAGACTCCTCAGGTATTTCATCGTGCTCGCCGAAGAGCTGCACTTCGGTCGCGCCGCGCGGCGGCTGTCGATCACGCAGCCGCCGCTCAGTTTCGGCATCCGGCAACTCGAGGAGTACCTGGGCGGCCGGCTGTTCGAGCGCGACAGCCGCCGCGTGATCCTGACGTCGATGGGGACGGCCTTTCTGCTGGAGGCGATCCGGACCGTGGCGCAGGCCCGCATCGCCGAGGAGACCGCGCGGGCGATCGCGGGCGGGCGCGCCGGCAGTCTTCAGATCGGCTTCACCGGCTCGATGCTCTATCGAGGCATGCCGGAGATCCTCGACCTGTTCTCGCAGAGCCATCCGGGCATCGACATCCGGCTGATGGACATGACCGTGGCCGAGCAGGCCGTCGCGCTCCAGCAGTTCCGCATCCACTGCGGCTTCACGCCGGCCGAGTCGGTCGCGCCCGGCCTGAGCGGTCAGGCGCTGGCGCCGGACGCCTTCGTCTGCTGCGTTCCCGAGAAGCACTGGGCCGCGAATCGGCGCCGGATCCGGCTGGAGTCGCTCGCGAGCGAGGACTTCATCATCTTCTCGCGCGAGATCACGCCGGCGGGATACGACCACGTGCTGCAGCTGTGCCTGGCCGCGGGGTTCGCGCCGCGCGAGCGGGCCTTCGTGCGCCAGTGGCTGACCGCGGTGGCGCTGGTCTCCAAAGGCGTGGGCATCGCGATCGTGCCGTCGACGATGCGGCAGGCCATCTCACGCAACGTCCGCTTCATCCCGATCGACGGCACCGGCACCGAGACCGCCGGCTACTTCATGTGGCACCCGAAGGCGGTGTCCCCGGCGCTGGAGCTGCTCGGCTCGACGGTGCAGGCCTATCTTCAGTCGAGCGTGCGGCGCCCGAGGCGGCGCAGCGCCGCGGCGTGACCGGTCAAGCGCGTGCGCGGTCGTTGAAGTTCAGCGCGAGCCCGGGCCGCGGCCAGCGCAGCCGGGCCAGGCGGCCGGTCGACGACAGCGTCGCGTAGACCGTGCGCAGGTCGACGCCCGCGAAGCACAGGTTGGTCGTTTGCCGGTCGGGCAGCACGACGTGCTCGAGCCCGTCGCCGCTTGGCGTCACCGAGCTCAGGCCGCCCTTGACCAGCGTCGCGACGCAGATGCGTCCATCGGCCTCGACCTTCAGCGAATCGAGCCGCTGGTAGCTGGCCGAGCCGAACACGTAGCGGCCGCCGCTCGGCGACGGCCAGGGCAGCATCTCGACCTCGCCCGGCGCGCGGATCGCGAAGGCCCACAGGCGGCCGGTCTCGGTCTCGGCGACATAGAGTTCGTCCTCCGACGGCGACAGCCCGACGCCGTTCGGAAACGGGATCGGCGCGATCACCGGCCGGATCGCGCTGCCGTCGGCCTTCGCGTAGTAGACCGCGCCGCGGTCGATCTCGAACTCGCGGCGCTTGCCGTTGTCGCTGAAGTAGAACCCGCCGTGGCGATCGAACACGAGGTCGTTCGGGCCGCACAGGCGCCGGCCGTTGCAGTCGCGGTAGAGCACGTCGACACGCCCGCTGTGCAGCTCGATGCGTTCGATCCGCCCGCCCGCGTAGTCGGCCGACTGGGTCGTCGGGCGCAGCAGGCCGGCCTCGCGGTGCCAGGCGAAGCCGCCGTTGTTGCAGACGTAGATCGCGCCATCCGGCCCGACCGCAGCGCCGTTCGGGCCGCCACCGGGCGCGGCGACGACTTCGCGCCGGCCGTCGGCTTCGATGCGCGTCAGCGTGCCGTTCGCGATCTCGACCACCAGCACCGAGCCGTCGGACAACGCCACCGGCCCCTCGGGGAAGGCCAGGCCGGTGGCGACGATCTCGTGCTCGATGTACGGGCCGGCCGGGATCACGCGGTCGTCGGGGGCCGGATTCGAATTCATGCTCATGGCGTGTGGCTCAATCGAGTTTGATATGGGCGGTCTTGATGACCTTGCCCCACCGGTCCAGCTCGCGCGCGATGAACTGCTGGAACGCGTCGGGCGTGCCCGGGTTCAGCACGAAGCCCTGCTCGCCGAGGCGCTTGCGGATCTCGGGGTCGGCCAGCGCCTTGTCGAGCTCGGCGTTCAGGCGCTCGACGACCGGCCGCGGCGTGGCGGCGGGCGCCAGCATGCCGTACCAGATCGAGGCCTGGTAGTCGGGCAGCCCGGCCTCGGCCGCGGTCGGCACCGCCGGCATCGTCGCGAGCCGCTTGTCGGCGGCGATCGCGAGCACGCGAACCTGGCCCGCCTGCAGCGGCGGCTGGGCCGAGAACGCGGTCGGGAACGCGAGTTGCACGTCGCCGGCCATCAGCGCCGTCATCGCCGGCGAGGTGCCCTTGTACGGCACGTGCAGCACATCGACGCCGGCCATCAGCTTGAACATCTCGCCCGCCAGGTGCAGCGACGAGCCATTGCCGGCCGAACCGAAGTTCAGGGTTCCCGGCGAGCGTTTGGCGAGCGCGATCAGCTCCTGCAGGTTCTTGACCGGCAGCGCGGGATTCACCGCGACGACTTCCGGGACGCTGCCGACCAGGCCGATCGGCGCGAAGTCGCGCACCGCGTCGAATGGCAGGTGCGAATACATGAAGGGATTGAAGACGTGGTCGGTGTACGTCATCAGGACCACATAGCCGTCCGGCGCCGCGCGGGCGACATACTCGGTGCCGATGACGTTGCCCGCGCCGGGGCGGTTGTCGATGACGATGCCGACGCCCATCGAGTCGCTCATCTTCTGCGCGAGCAGCCGCGTGACGACGTCGGCGGTGCCGCCCGGCGTGGTCGGCACGACGATGTGGATCGGGTGGCTCGGGTAGGCGTCCGCGGCGGTCGCGGTCGATGCAGCGCCCCAGGCGGCCGCGGTGATCAGCGCCCCGATGAACGCGTGTTGCAAGCGCTTCATGGCGTCTCTCCGCGTGCGGCGACGAAGCGCGGCAAAGTGATCGCCTCGGTGACGTCGTCGAACGCCACCCGCAGCGGCATGCCCTGGCGCAGGCCCTCGGGCGTCGCGCCGAAGAAGTTCGCGACGAACAGCGGCCCTTCCTCGAGCCGGACCAGGCAGACGTCGTACGGCACCTCGCCGCGAAAGCCGTCCCAGTAGGCGCGGTGGAACCGGACCCACGAGACCAGCGTGCCGCG
>DASYCA010000294.1:0-11054 GCA_036500445.1 Burkholderiaceae bacterium
GTCGGACCGAGGATCAGGTGGATCGACAGCACGTCGGCGGCGCGAAACAGCTCGGCCTTGTCGACGCAGCGGGCCCCCGCGGCGGCCGCGCGCTCGGGCGTCAGGTTCGGGCTGTGGGCGATGACCTGCATGCCGAAGGCCTGGGCGATCCGGGCGACCTTGCTGCCGATCGTGCCGAGGCCGAGCAGGCCCAGCGTGCGGCCGTGCAGCGAACGCCCCAACGCGGTCTGCCAGCCGCCGGCTCGCATCGCGGCGTCCTCGCGCGGGATGCGATGCGCGAGCGCGAGCACATGGCCCCAGGTAACCTCGACCGTCGCGTCTTCGGCCCACGGCGTGCCGCAGACCCGCACGCCCCGCTCAGCCGCGGCCTGCAGGTCGATCGAGCGATTGATCATGCCGGTCGTGACCAGCAGCCGCAGGCGCGGCAGGCGCGCGAACACCGCGGCCGGGAACTTCGTGCGCTCGCGCATCGCCACGATCGCGTCGACGTCCCGCAGCCGTTCGGCCAGCGCGTCGACGTCCTGCAGCGGCGCGTGCAGGAACTCGACGCTGCAGTCCGCGAGGCTCGTCCAATCGGCCATCGCGTGCGCGACCGCCTGGTAGTCATCGAGAACGGCGATTCTCATTTTTCATCCATGTTGTATGAATGTTTTATTGTGACATTTCCAAAAGCACCGTTGGCCTGCGACGATGTCTCGTCCCATCCTATTTGCGAATAGTTCTCATTTGCGTTAAGCTGTCTCCATCGCCAGCATCGGAGCGCCGCATGTCACCGCAACCCGCCCAACCCGACATCGAAGAACACGAGCTGCCCTGCATCGAGGCGGTGCTGGCCGGCACGCTCGCGCTGATGACCGGCTACAGCCAGGCGCTGCAGGCCGAGCTGCACCCGCGCCAACGCGTGCTGATGGGCGAGAAGATCGGCGAGAACCTCGCGATGCTGGTCCAGCACCCGCAGCTCTCGCTCGGCTTTCGCCAGGTCCTGCTGGGGCTTCAGCGCCGCTGGCAGGCGATGGGCGAATGCACCGCGCAGGCTGCGCCTCGGCACGGCGAGGCCGGCGTCGGTGCGAGCGGGCTGCCGATCCGGTTCCACGTCGGCGCGCCGACGCGGCTGCAGTAGCGCTCCGACGCGCCGCCGTCGCGCGTCGCTATCGGGGCGCGCTGCCGGCGGGCTCCGGCGCCCACACGACGTCGTTGTCGATCGCATAGGGGCGGCAGGAGGGCGATGCGTCGGCGCAGGCCTGCATCGCGCGGGCCAGCGGGTCCAGCCCGCCATGGAACGAGGTCATCGCCTTCGGGCCGATCACGAAGACACGCGGCAGCGGCATTTTCAGGAATGCGCGATAGGCCTGCTCGGCCGCCTCGCCCCTCAGGTGGGGGACGGCGCGCAGGTCGTCGATCGCGGCGAAGTGGCTGGCGGCCGGATACGGAGCGGGCAGGATGCCGGCGCCGCGCTCGGCGCCGGGCAGCCCGATCGCGGTCAGGAACGCGTCCAGCCGCGGCACCCAGATCGCGAGGCCCTCGGGCTGGCCCAGGATCTGGTGCGAATCGTCGAGGAATCGGCCGACGTCGACGAGCTCGGCCGGCGCGCCGCGCGCCCGGTAGCGGTCGAACATCGCGCGCCACAGCGCGAGCTGGAACCTGCTGTCGTTGTCGCCGTAGAACCAGAGCGAGGGCGTGCGCGACCGCGCCCCGTAGCCGCCGGCCGCGTCGAGCAGCCGGGCCTGCCAGGTGGCGCAATGCGGATCCTCGAGGCCGCCGTTGAAATTGACCAGTGCCTTGACGCGGTCGTCGCGCAGCGTGCCGAACGCGAGCGTGTTCCAGCCGCCGAAGCTCTGCCCCGACACGACGACGCGCCGCACGTCCACGCCCGGCTCGCGGGCCATGGCATCGATGACCGCGCGGATGTCCCGCGCAGCGTTCAGCCCCACCGCCTCGGCACCGCACAGCCGGTAGCCGAGGTCGCCTTGCGAGGCCGCGAAGCCCCGCATCATCGGCAGCGCGACGGCGTAGCCGCGCGACAGGAAATAGCGCGCCAGGTAGGGCGCACGGTCGCGCGGCTGGGCGCTCGGCAGCCCCGCCCGCTTGCCGTGGTTGAGAACCGCGAGCGGAAACGGCCCGGTGCCGGCGAGCGTGAAGACGGTGACCTGCAGCGCCACCGCCGGCCCGTCGGCGGAAGGAACCATGATCACGCGCTCGTTCAGGCTCGCGTCGAGCGCGGTCTCGGCGGCTTGCGCCGGCCGCCCGAGCAGCAGGCCGAACAGCAGGCCGACGAGCAGCGCGGCGACCCACGCGACGCGCTGGCGCGAGGACAGGCGCGGGATCATCGGCTCGACCGACGGCGCGGCCCCGCCTATGCCACCGCGAACGTGGCGTCGAGCGCCGCCTTCCAGCGCTGCTTGTCGCTCGCGCTCGCGAAGCTCGCGTCGAAACTGTTGGCCGCCAGTTGCCAGGCCTCGCGCGCGCCGAGCTGCGGCAGCGCCGCGAAGGTCTCGACGAAGTTCTGGTTCATGTAGCCGCCGAAGTACGCCGGGTCGTCCGAGTTGATCGTCGCGCACAGGCCGGCCGCGAGCAGCGCCGGCAGCTGATGCTCGGCCATCGTCGGGTAGACGCAGAGCTTGACGTTGGAGAGCGGGCAGACCGTCAGCGGCATCCTCGCTTCGGCCAGCCGCTGCATCAGCGCCGGGTCTTCGACGCTGCGCACGCCGTGGTCGATGCGCTCGACTTTCAATACCTCGAGCGCGCTCCACACATACGCCGGCGGGCCCTCCTCGCCCGCATGCGCGACGACGTGCAGGCCGAGCGCGCGGCAGCGTGCGAACACGCGCGCGAATTTCTCCGGCGGGTGGCCGCGCTCGCTGCTGTCCAGCCCGACGCCGATGAAGTGCGCGCGGTGCGGCAGCGCCTGCTCGAGCGTCGCGAACGCGGCTTCCTCGCTGAGGTGCCGCAGAAAGCAAAGAATCAGCGCGCCGCTGACGCCGAGTTCCTGCTGCGCGGTGGCGCAGGCGCGCGCGAGGCCGTCGATCACCACCTTGATCGGCACGCCGCGGTCGGTGTGGGTCTGCGGGTCGAAGAACAGCTCGGCACGCACCACGTGATCCGCCGCGGCACGTTTGAAATACGCCATGCCCATGTCGTAGAAATCTTCTTCCTTCAGCAGCACGCTCGCGCCGGCGTAATAGATGTCCAGGAAGGTCTGCAGGTCGGTGAACGCGTAGGCCGCGCGCAGCGCCTCGACGCTGGCGTACGGCAGCGCGACGCCGTTGCGCGCCGCGAGCGCGAAGATCAGCTCGGGCTCGAGCGAGCCTTCGATGTGGATGTGCAGCTCGGCCTTGGGCATCGCGCGCAGCAGCGCGGGCAGGCGCTCGCCGGGGATCGCGTCGAAATCGATCGTGGGGGTGCTCGGCGTGGTCGTGGTCGTGGTCATCTCAGCAGACTCCAAAGGTGATGCCGCGCTCGCGCAGGCAGCGGCGGTAGGCGGCCGAACTGCGATCGGCGGCGCTGTGCAGCTCGGTGACCGGCGCGTCGGCCGTGATCGGCAACAGGCGCGGCCGTTGCGATTCGAGCACCGGTTGGTCCTGCCTGAAGATCGTATCCTGGAAGTCGCGCAGGCTCGCGTCGCTGGCCTCGCGGTCGATCAGCGCGAGGCGGATCCAGACGCGGCTGCGCTCGGGTGCCAGCGGGCAGACGAAGATCGCGATGGCTTCGCGCTCGGTGTCCGGCGCGGTCTCGGCCCGCTTCGTCAGCACGCAGCTGTAGGGCGAGCCGACCTCGTAGGTGTAATCGATCATCGCGCCGTCGGTCGCCTGCAGCGTGGACTGCGGTTGCCAGGCCTTGCAGCCCGTCGCGATGAAACCGTCGGCCGTGAACTCGATCGTGTGCGGCTCGACGGAGGCGTGTGCGCGGTCGCCGAGCAGGCCTTCGTGGACGAACGCGAAATGCGACATGTCGAGGAAATTCTCGATCAGACGCGGCGCGCCGGTCGCGACCTCGTACGGCCCGCAGAGAAGCTTGCGCAAGCGCGCGTCGTGCTCGGCCGCGAACGCTGGCACCGTGCTTTCGGGCTGCGCCGTCAGCGCGACCCAGATCAAGCCGTACGCGACGCGCGCGCTGTATGCGCAGGCTTTGTGCGAGGCCGGCGGCACGAACGCCGGCAGCGCCGGCACCGCGACGCACTGCCCGCGGGCGTCGAAGCGCCAGCCGTGGTACGCGCATTCGAGCGTGTCACCGCGCACGCGGCCGAGCGACAAGGCCGCACCGCGGTGCGGGCAGCGATCGGCCGCCGCATGAACGGCGCCCGACGCATCGCGCCAGAGCACGAGGTCGTGGGCCATCAGGTGCGCGGCGATCGGCAGCTCGCCGAGCCCGTCGTCGCGCGCGACCGGGTGAAACAACAGCGCTTCGTTCACGGGTTTCGTTCAAGAGAGGTGGGAATGAAAAAGGCCGCAGGCCCGCGAAGCATTCACTTCGCAGCCCCACGGCCTCTCGTCAGCAGGGAGGAAAGTTACTTCTTGTCGCCGCCCGGCACCTTGCCTTCGACGCCCTTGACGTAGAAGCTCAGGCCGCCGAGCAGCTTGTCGTCGGCGACGGCGTCCTTCGCGAGCTGCTCCTTGCCGGTGTTGTCGGCAAGCGGCCCCTTGAAGACGTCGAACGTGCCGGCGGCCATGTCGGCCTTGGTCTTGGCGACCAGGTCCTTGACGTCCTGCGGCACCTGGTCGCTGATCGAGACGACGTCGTTGGCGCCTTCCTTCACGCCCCACCAGGTCGCGGTGTTGCCCTTCCAGCTGCCGTCCAGCGCTTCCTTGATCGCCTTGGAGTAGTACGGCTCCCAGTTGATGATCGCCGAGGCCAGGTGCGCGGTCGGCGCGAACTTGGACATGTCGCTGTCCCAGCCGAAGGCCCACTTCTTGTTCTTCTCCGCGGTCTGCAGCACGGCCGTCGAGTCGGTGTTCTGCAGCAGGCAGTCGGCCCCGCCGTTGATCAGCGATTGCGCCGCTTCGGTTTCCTTCGGCGGATCGAACCAGCTGTTGACCCAGACGACCTTGGTCTTGATCTTCGGGTTCACGCTCAGCGCGCCCAGCGTGTAGGCATCGATGTTGCGGATCACCTCCGGCACGGGAATGGAGCCGACCACGCCGATCGTGTTGGTCTTGGTCATCTTGCCGGCGATCATGCCGACGAGATACGCCGTCATGTAGCTGCGGCTGTCGTAGCTGCGCATGTTGTCGGTCTGCTTGAAACCGGTCGCGTGCTCGAAGTGCGCCTGCGGGAAGTCGGCGGCGACCTTCAGCATCGGCTCCATGTAGCCGAAGCTGGTGCCGAAGATCAGCGTGTTGCCTTGCGTGGCCATGTCGCGGAAGACGCGCTCGGCGTCGGCCGATTCGGGCACGTTCTCGACCGTGTTCACGACGATCTTGTCGCCGAATTCCTTCTGGACCGCCTTGACCGCCTGGTCGTGCGCATAGGTCCAGCCGTGGTCGCCGGCCGGCCCGAGGTAGGCGAACGCGATCTTCAGCGGCGCGGCCGAGGCGGCCGGCGCCGGCGCCGAGGCGGCCGCCACCGGCGGCGCGGAGGCGGTGTCGGCAGCGGGGGCCTCTTCCTTCTTCCCGCAACCGGCCAGAACGGCCGCGACGGCGAGTGCCGTCCAGCCGGTCCGCGCGAGCAGCGAACGCTTGGGTGTGAGGGTCATGGGCTCTCTCTCCTGATGGATGGGGTGGTGGGAAATCGAAACACGGAAATTCACGAACCGGGGAAGAACGGCTTGCCCAGCGACGCCGGCATGTTCGCGCGGATCCACGAGGCATTGCGCGAGATCAGCACCAGCACGACGACGGTCGCCAGGTACGGCAGCATCGCCAGGAACTCGCTCGGCACATGCACGCCGCGGGCCTGGAAGTAGAACTGCAGCATGGTAACGCCGCCGAACAGGTAGGCCCCGAGCAGCACGCGCGCCGGCCGCCAGGTCGCGAACGTCGTCAGCGCCAGCGCGATCCAGCCCTTGCCGGCGATCATGCCCTCGATCCACAGCGGCGTGTAGATGAC
This sequence comes from Burkholderiaceae bacterium, assembly GCA_036500445.1. GTDB lineage: Bacteria > Pseudomonadota > Gammaproteobacteria > Burkholderiales > Burkholderiaceae_C > LMDS01. The sequence continues at coordinate 6,043 of DASYCA010000294.1, forward strand.
CGAGATGTAGGCGCCCGCGAGGCCGCACAGCGCGCCGCCGGCCAGCACCGCCAACATCCGGATGCGGCGCACCGGGTAGCCGAGCGCGTGCGCCGACTCGGGCGATTCGCCGATCGAGCGCAACACCAGCCCGGTGCGGGTGCGGTACAGGAACCAGGCCAGCGCCGCCACCAGCGCCATCGCGATGTAGACCATCGGGTGCTGGCGGAACAGCGCCGGGCCGATGAACGGGATGTCGCCGAGCAGCGGGATCTGGAACTGCGCCTGCTCGGGCAGCTTTTCCGACACGTACGGGATGCCGACGAAGGCCGAGAAGCCGCCGCCGAAGAGGCTGAGCGCCAGGCCGGTGGCGACCTGGTTCGTGTTGAGCCAGATCACCAGCACGCCGAAGCAGGCCGCGAGCACGGCCCCGGCGACCATGCCGGCGCCGAAGGCCACCCAGGTGTTGTGGGTCTCGACCGCGGTCGCGAAGCCGGCGATGGCCGCGACCAGCATCAGGCCTTCGGCGCCGAGGTTCAGGATGCCGGCGCGTTCGTTGATCAACAGGCCGATGCCGGCGATCGCCAGCGCCGTGCCGGCGTTCAGCGACGCGGCGATGAGGAGTGCGAGGCCGTCCATCTCAGGCTTCCTTGACGACGACGGTAGCCGCCGGGGCGGGGCTGGGCAGCGCGGCCGGCGCGTGCTTCCAGCGCACGCGGTAGAAGATCAGCGTGTCGCAGGCCAGCAGCGCGAACAGCAGCAGGCCCTGGAACACGCCGGTCAGCGCCTTCGGCAGCCCCAGGCGCGATTGGGCGAGCTCGCCGCCGATGTAGAACATGCTCATCAGGAAGCCCGAGAAGATGATGCCGACCGGGTGCAGCCGGCCGACGTAGGCGACGATGATCGCCGCGAAGCCGTAGCCCACCGGCACGAAGGTGGTGAGCTGGCCGAGCGGGCCGGCCGTCTCCAGCGCGCCGGCCAGCCCCGCCATCGCGCCCGACAGCAGCAGGCTGGTCCACAGCGCGCCGCGCGCCGAGAAGCCGGCATAGCGTGCCGCCGCCGGCGCCAGGCCGCCGACCTGCAGCGCGAAGCCGCGGTAGGTGCGGAACATGAAGACCCAGAAGCACGCGACCGCGACCAGCGCGACGACCAGCCCGATGTGCGCGCGCAAGCCCGGCACGAGGCGCGGCAACTTCGTCTGCGCGATGAAGTTAATGGTCTGCGGGAAGCCGTGGCCGTTCGGGTCCTGCCACGGGCCGCTGACCAGCCAGCTGAGCAGGTAGGTGGCGACGTAGACCAGCATCAGGCTGACCAGGATCTCGTTGGCGTTGAAGCGGTCGCGCAGCCACGCGACGACGCCGCCCCAGAAGGTGCCGGCGATCACGCCCGCGAGCAGGATCAGCACGACGTAGCCGTGCCCCATCCACGCGGTGCCCGGCCCGGCCTGCATCGCGACCCAGCCGGCGCCCAAGGCGCCGAAGATGTACTGGCCCTCCGCGCCGATGTTCCAGACGTTGGCGCGGTAGCAGACGGCCAGACCGAGCGCGATCAGGATCAGCGGCGTCGCCTTGACCGACAGCTCGGCCAGGCCATACAGGTTCTTCACCGGCTCGACGAAGAACATGCGCAGGCCGCTGAGCGGGTCCTTGCCGAGGAGCATGAACAGCAGCACGCCGATCACCACCGTGACCGCCAGCGCGATCAGCGGCGACGCGAGCGACATCACCTTGGACGGCTGGGGCCGCGTCTCAAGCCGCAGCATGGGCCACCTCCGCTGCGCTGTTCTCGGGCCAGAGGCCGGACATCCATTCGCCGATCATCTCGATCGTCGCCTGCGAGGTCGCGACACTCGGCGAAATCTTTCCCTTCGCGATCACGACCAGGCGGTCGCAGATCTCGAACAGTTCGTCCAGCTCCTCGCTGACGACGAGCAGCGCACAGCCCTTGTCGCGCAGGCCCAGCAGCTCGCCGCGGATCTGCGCGGCGGCGCCGACGTCGACGCCCCAGGTCGGCTGCGAGACGATCAGGAGTTTCGGGTTCGCATCGATCTCGCGCCCGACGATGAATTTTTGAAGGTTGCCGCCGGACAGGCTCTTCGCCGCCGACTCCGGGCCGCCGGCCTTCACATAAAAACGCTTGATCAGCGACTCGGCCAGCTTCGTGACCTCGCCGGTCGAAATCCAGCCCGAGCCGCCGACCGCCTCGGTGCGCGTCAGCAGCGTGTTCGCGGCCAGCGACAAGGTCGGCACCGCGCCGCGGCCCAGCCGCTCTTCCGGGACGAAGTGCAGGCCCTGCTTGCGCCGGTGCCGCGGCGAGTGCTGCGAAATGTCCTTGCCGAACAGGTGCAAAGAATCCTTCGGCGCCCGCGGGTCCTCGCCCGACATCGCCGCCATCAGCTCCTGCTGGCCGTTGCCCGAGACGCCGGCGATCCCGACGATCTCGCCGGCGCGCACTTGAAAGCGGATGTCCGCGAGGTTCATCCCGAAGTGGTCTTCCTTCGGCAGGCTCAGGCCGCGCACGTCGAGCACGACGGCGCCCAGGTTCGCGGGCCGGTGCTGCAGCTGCGGCGGCTCAGCGCCGATCATCAGGCGACTCAGGCCCGCGTTGGTCTCGGTGCGCGGATCGACCATGCCGGTGACCTTGCCGCCGCGCAGCACCGTGCAGTTGGTGCACAGGGCCCGGATCTCGTCGAGCTTGTGGCTGATGTAGAGGATGGAGGTGCCCTCGCTCGCGAGCTTGCGCAAGGTGACGAAGAGTTTTTCGACCGCCTGCGGCGTCAGCACCGAGGTCGGCTCGTCCAGGATCAGGCACTTCGGGTTCGTCATCAGCGCGCGCACGATCTCGACCCGCTGGCGTTCGCCGACCGACAGCGAATGGACCGGGCGCAGCGGCTCGACATCCAGCCCGTATTCCTTCTCGACCTTCATCATGCGCTGCGTGACCTCGGCCAGGCTCAGCGATTTGTCGAGGCCGAGCCAGACGTTCTCGGCCGCCGAGAGGGTGTCGAACAGGCTGAAGTGCTGGAACACCATCGAGATGCCCAGCGTGCGGGCTTCTTGCGGGTTCTTGATCGCGACGGCCTGGCCGTTCCAGCGGATCTCGCCCTCGTCGGGGCGGACCGCGCCATAGATCATCTTCATCATCGTCGACTTACCCGCGCCGTTCTCGCCCAGCACCGCATGGATCTCGCCCGGCTGGACCTGCAGGTTCACCGAATCGTTGGCCTTCACGGCCGGGTACTGCTTGCTGATGTTGACAAGCTCGAGTCGAAGCATGGAACGGTCTCCGGAAGAGCGGCGGACCGCTCGACCCACACTAACGTACATTGCCGGCCCGGTGAAGGCCGACTATCCCGGGGGCCCATGCAAGTGGCGGGCCAGCACAACGGCGGCCCTGGGTTATTCGCCGCCGAGGTAAATGAAACGGAACAGGAACACCGCGGCAATGATCCAGACCATCCAGTGGACCTCGCGGAAGCGCCCGGTGAACAGCTTCAGCAGCGCGTAGGTGATGAAGCCGAAGGCCAGGCCATTGGCGATGTTGTAGGTGAACGGCATCATCAGCGCGGTGATGGCCGCCGGGACGACCTCGGTCGAGTCGTCCCAGTTCAGCTCGGTCAGCTCGCGCAGCATCAGGCAGGCGACGAACAGCAGCGCCGGTGCGGTCGCATAGGCCGGCACGACGCCGGCGAGCGGCGCGATCACGAGGCAGGCGAGGAACAGGATCGCGACCGTCAGCGCCGTCAGGCCGGTGCGCCCGCCGGCCTGCACGCCGGCCGCGCTCTCGGCGTAGGCGGTGGTGCTGGAGGTGCCGAGCAGCGAGCCGGCGAAGATCGCCGCGCTGTCGGCGAGCAGCGCCTTGTTGAGCCGGTCCATCTTGCCCTCGCTGAGCAGCCCGGCGCGCTTGGCCACGCCCATCAGCGTGCCGGTCGCGTCGAACAATTCCACCAGGAAGAACACCAGCACGACGTTCAGGATGCCGCCGGCGACCGCGCCCTTGATGTCCAGTTTCAGCAGCGTCGGGGCTATCGACGGCGGGGCCGAGAACACGCCGTGGAACTGGTTGCCGGCGAAGAAGAACGACAGCACCGTGACCCCCACGATGCCGATCAGGATCGCGCCGGTGACCTTGAACTTGTCGAGCACGACGATCGTGATGAAGCCGATGCAGAACAGCACGACCGGCGCCTGGTGCAGGTCGCCCAGGGTCACGTAGGTCGCCTTGCTCGGCGCCACGATGCCGGCGCTCTTCAGCGCGATGATCGCCAGGAACATCCCGATGCCGACGACGATCGCGGTGCGCAGCGAGTTCGGGATGCCGCGCACGATCAGCTCGCGCAGCCGGAAGATCGTGATCAAGAGGAACAGGCAGCCGGAGATGAACACCGCACCGAGCGCGACCTGCCACTTGAACCCCATGCCGAGCACGACGGTGTAGGCGAAGTAGGCGTTCAGCCCCATGCCGGGCGCGAGCGCGATCGGGTAGTTCGCGTACAGCGCCATGATGCCGGTGCCGAGCGCGGCGATCAGGCAGGTCGCGACGAACACCGCCTCCTTCGGCATCCCGGCGTCGCCCAGGATCGCCGGGTTGACGAAGATGATGTAGGCCATCGTCAGGAAGGTCGTGAGGCCGGCGAGGACCTCCGTCTTCACGGTCGTCTGGTGCTCTTCGAGCTTGAAGAATTTTTCGAGCAGTTCCATGGTTTGTCTCCGGTGGTCGTTTTCGACCTGTTGTGTTGGGGGCGCCCGGTCTCAGCCGGTTCGTCGGTGTCGGGGCACGCCGGCGACCCAGGCTTCGACCAGATTGCGGTCGTCGGCCAGGGTCATCCAGGCAAAGGCCTTTTCGTGCAGGCTGGTCGCGACTTGCATGCGGCGCTCGGCGACCGGGTCGGCGGCCCAGTCCCAGATGCAGACGTCGGCGACGCGGCCGACCTCGAGCGAGCCGATCTCGTCGGCCAGCAGCAGGGCCTGAGCCGAGCCGAGCGTCGCCGCGTGCAGCGCCTTCCACGCCGTCAGCCGCTGGCCGGCCAGCGC